>NZ_BCUA01000073.1 GCF_001591045.1 Sphingopyxis granuli NBRC 100800
GCGGGGCCGCGGGCGCCGGACGCGCCGCCGCGAAGGCGGGCGGCGCGGCCTGGGCCGGCCTCGCGCTCGGCGACCGGGTCGCGAAGCTGTCGAGCAAGGCCGGACACGGGCTCGGCGAGGTCGCGGACCGGACGCGCGCCGGACTCGAATCGGTTGCGAAGGCGGGCAAGGAAGGGATCGGCGAGGCCGCGACCAAATTGCGCCCCGCCCCGCCAGAGGAGCCCGCTCCGCCGCCCTCGGGGCTCGAACAGCTCCTCGCACGCGAGGCCGCCGAGGCGAAGCCGGCGGCGCCCGACCTGCCGCTGTTCGCCGGCGAGCCCGCGGTCGCGCCGGCGCCGAAGAAGACGAAATCCGGCGCGGTCGCCGAGGTGGACGACCGTTCGCCGCCCCCGCGCGCGCTAGCGGCCGGGCCTATGCCGCATATCGGGGGAGCGGGAATGGACGGCGGATCGACACGGGCATGGCTGGCGGGCGGCATCGCCGCGATCGTGCTGCTCGCCGCGGCTTTCTGGCTCGGCGGGCGCTTCGGCGGCGGCCTCAGCAAGGGCGAGGTTGAGACGATCGTCGCCGACTATATCCAGGCCAACCCCCAGATCATCCCGCAGGCGCTGGAGGCGCAGCGCGACAAGGAGATCGCGAAGGCGATCGACGCGATCCGCCCCGCGCTCGAAAAACCCTACGCCGGCGCCTGGGCGGGACATGCCGACGGCGACGTCACGCTGGTCGTCTTCACCGACTATGCCTGCGGCTTCTGCCGCGCGAGCGTGCCCGACGTCGACCGGCTGATCCGCGAGGACAAGAGGCTGAAGGTCGTGTTCCGCGAACTGCCGATCATCGCGCCGCAGAGCCGCAACGCCGCGCTGATGGCGCTCGCCGCGGCGCGGCAGGGGCGCTACGACGCCTTCCACCACGCGATGTTCGCCGCCTCCTCGCTATCCCCTGCGGCGATTGCCGAGGCGGCGTCCAGGGCGGGGGTGGTCACCGACGGCAGCGCCGACGCGACCGCGAACGAGGTATTGTTCCAGCGCGAACTCGACAGCAACCTCGCCATCGCCAGCCAACTCCAGCTCAACGCCACCCCGACCTGGGTCGTCGGCGATCAGCTGTTCCAGGGGCAGGTCGGCTTTGCCGCGCTCAAGCAGGCGATCGCCAAGGCGCGGGCGAAGGGCTGAACGCGCCCGCTCAGCGCCAGCGCGGCGCGAACAGACCGCGGTCGCGCAGGATGACGTGCGCGGCATTATGCCCCGGCGCGCCGGTGACGCCGCCGCCGGGGTGGGTGCCCGCACCGCACATATAGAGTCCCCGCACCGGCCCGCGATAGCCGCCGTGACCGAGCACCGGCCGCGCCGCCCATAGCTGGTCGAGGCTCATCGCGCCGTGCATGATGTCACCGCCGACCAGCCCGAACCGGCGCTCGATCCCCTTGGGGCTGAGCCGCGTCTGGGCGACGATGCTAGCGCGAAAGCCGGGAGCGTGCGCCTCGACCGTGTCGAGGATTGCGTCGGCCGCCGCACCCTCCTCCGCGTCCCAGTCGCGCCCGTCCGGCAGTTCGGGCGCGAACTGCTGGCAGAACAGGCTAGCGACATGGCAGCCGGGAGGCGCAAGGCCGTCGTCGACGGTCGAGGGGATCAGCATCTCGACGATCGGCGCCTTCGACCAGCCGTAGCGCTTCGCATCGAGGAAGGCACGGTCCATGTAATCGAGCGTCGGTGCCAGAATGATTCCCGATTGGTGATGCTCGCCGGGTTCGGGAAGACAGGTGAATTTCGGCAGTCCGGTCAGCGCGACGTTCATCCGGAAGGTGCCGCTTCCTACCTTGAACGCCCTGATCCGCCGCCGGAAATCGGCGGGAAGGTCGGCGACGTCGATCAGGCGATCGTAGAGCAGCTTCGGCCCGACATTGGCAACGACGCGGTCGGCGGCAATCTCCTCACCCCCCAACAGCCGCACCCCGACCGCCCGCTCCCCGTCGACGAGCACCCGCGCGACCGGGCTTTCGAGGCTGATCTCGACCCCCGCGGCGCGGCAGACCTGCGCCATGATCTGCGTGATCGCGCCCATGCCGCCGACGCTGTGGCCCCATGCCCCCCTCCGCCCGTTCACCTCGCCGAAGACATGGTGGAGCAGGACATAGGCGCTGCCGAGCGTGTCGGGCGAGGCATAGTTGCCGACCACCGCGTCGAAGCCGAAGGCCGCCTTCACCGCCTCGCTCTCGAACCAGCCGTCGAGGACGGTGCGCGCCGACCGCGCGAACAGGTCGAGCACGTCGCGCTGCGTTTCGAGGTCGAGGCGCGCGAAGCGCTGCCCCTGCCGCACGCCGTCGAGCCACGTCCGCATCCCTTCGCCGACATTGGGCGGCACGCGCAGCGCAAGGTCGCGGAGCAGGTCGGCGACCCGTTCGAGCGCGGCATAATAGGCAGGCAGAGCCTCGGCATCGCGCGAACTGAACTTCCGGAATTCGGCCTGCGTGCGCGCGACCCCGCCGCCGAGCTTCAGATAGCCGCCGCCCGGCTGCGGCAGGAAATTGCTGATCGGGCGCTCGATCACGCGATAGCCGTGCTCGGCCAACGCCATGTCGGCGATCACCTTCGGCTGAAGCAGGCTGACCGTATAGCTCGCGACCGAGTTGCGGAAGCCCGGCGCGAATTCCTCCGTCACCGCGGCGCCGCCGACGACGTCGCGCGCCTCGACGATCCGCACCTTCAACCCCGCGCGCGCAAGATAGAAGGCGCAGACGAGGCCGTTGTGCCCGGCGCCGATGATCAGCGCGTCGTAGGATGAGGTCATCGCCCGGCCCCGGCCAGCAGCGATTCGACATGCTCGCGCCCGAAGCCGAGACCGAGGATGCGGCCGGGGATGCGGCGAAGCAGCGGGACGCGGTCGAGCAGCTTCACGGCGAAGGGCACATGGTCGACCTCGCCGCGCAGCACCGGCAGGATCACGCGGTCGTGCGCGATACGCTGGATCGCCTGCATCCGCACGGTCGGCGTCCAGCGCCGCGCCTGCACGCGCGGCAGCAGCGGGTCGGGGTCGTCGCCGCGTGCCAGCGGGGCGGCCAGGACATTTGCCGCAGCGACCGCATCCTGTACCGCGAGATTGATGCCGACGCCGCCGACCGGCGACATCGCATGCGCGGCGTCGCCGATCGCGAGCAGCCCCGGCCGCGACCAGAGGGTGAGGCGGTCGAGCGCGACCGACAGCAGTTTGACGTCGTCGAAGCCGGCGATGGCGTCGATTCCGGCGGCCAGTCCCGGCGCGAGCGCGACGACGTCGGCGCGGAAGGCGTCGATCCCCCGCGCCGCGATTGCCGGAAAGCCGTCCTTCTCGATGATCCGAGCGCATTGCCAATAGCCGGTCCGCGGGATGGCGACGACCATGCCGCGCCGGCCGATCGAGCCGAGCGGGACGTCGGCGGGCGCGCCGCCTTCGGGCATCGGGACGCGGAACCAGAGCACGTCCATCGGCGCGCCGAGGTCCTCGCGCGGCAGGCCGGCTGCCTCGCGCAGCACCGAGCGACGGCCGTCGGCGGCGATGACGAGCCGCGCAGGCAGCGCCTCGCCGCTCGCCAGCGACACGCCTGCGACGCGGCCCGCGGCGTCGAGTACCGGCGCGACCGCTTCGGTTGTCATCCGCAGGTCGAAGGTCGGATAGCGCCGCGCCTGCCGCGCGATGAAATCGAGCAGGTCCCATTGCGGCATCATCGCGATATAGGGCGCCGCGACCGGCAAATGCCGGAGGGTCGCGATCGTATAGCGGCGGCCGAGCAGGTCGAGCGTCGCGGTGTCGAACCGCGCATGCGGCAGGGCAAGCAACTCGTCGAGCAGCCCGATCTGGCGGAACAGGTCGAGCGTCGACGGATGCACCGTGTCGCCGCGGAAGTCGCGCAGAAAATCCCGATGCTTTTCAAGCACCGTCACGCGAACGCCGGCGCGCGCGAGCAGCAGCCCGGCGACCATGCCGGCCGGACCGCCGCCGACGATCACTGTGGAAAGCCTCTCGCCCATCTTCGCTCCAGCCGCTGCCCCCCCTTCCCCCATATTGGACCCGGCGACGGAGATTTGCCACCCGCTCTTCGCCCGCCCGACGGCGAGCGAAGAGACCCCTGCATATATGCTCCTCAGGCAGGTAAGGTCCCGTTCCCCGGCGAAAGCCGGGGTCCGCGCGGGGCAGACTACGCCATCCGGACCCCGGCTTTCGCCGGGGAACGGCCCTTGCCGGAAAGGGATAATTGCCGATCGGCCCCTAGGCCGGAACCCGGAGCGGGCCGGTGCCGACCTCGGCTCTTCCCACTCCGGGCTCCCGCCAGTACGGAAGTATCCGACATTTTCAATCCAAGGTGATCACGCTCTATTTCGACAGGTCGCGCAGCAGGCTGTCCCAATGCGCCAGCGCGCCGGGGATCGCATCGACCGGCGCGCGCTCGTCGAGGCCGTGCGCGAAGCTGTCACTCGCCTTGCTGAACAGCCCCGCGACGCCATAGCTGGGAACGCCTTGCGCGCGAAAATGCAGGCTGTCGGTCGCGCCCGCGCTCATCGACGGGATGATCGGCAGCCCGGGGTAGCGCGCGTGCACCGCTTTCGTCACCGCCGCCACGACATCGGGGCGCAGCGGCGAGGCGTCGCTCGCGGTGGCATCGGGGTCGGTGTTCACCTTGATCGCGGGATCGGCGACGACCTTTTCCAGTTCGGCACGCACCGCCTCGATGCTCACGCCCGGAAAGATGCGGCAATTGACGTTCGCCGTCGCCCTTTGCGGCAGCGCATTCTCGGCATGGCCGCCCTTGATCAGGGTCGGCACGCAGGTCGTGCCGATCTGGCCGACATATTCGGGGTCGGCGCGGATCGCCGCGACCGCCCCGGCATCCGCGGGGTTGGCGGCGAAGGCCTTGAGCGCCGCGCCGATGGCGCCGCCGGCCTGGTCGGCGACGATCTGCATCCCCGCTTTCGTCAGTTCGTTCTGCTGCGGCGCGAAGCGATAGGCGCCGATCTTCGCCAGCGCTTCGGACAGCTGGACGATCGCGTTGACCGCGCCGGGGCGCGAGCTGTGCCCGCCGGGATTGGTCACTTCGAGCACATAGTCGGCATAGGTCTTCTCGCCCGCCTGCAGACCGTAATATCGGGCCTTGCCATCCTCTCCGATCAGCCCGCCGCCGCCGTCGCCGTTGAGCGCGAATTCCGCCCCCTTGTAGGCCGCGGCGAGCGCGCGTGTCGTGTCCATCGCGGTTTCCTCGTCGCCTGACAGCAGCAGGATGATCGAGCGCTTCGGCCGGAACCCGTCCTTCTTGAGCTGCGCGAGCGTCGCGACCATCATCGCAACGTCGAACTTATTGTCCTCCGATCCGCGCCCGAAGATATAGCCGCCTTCCTCCACCGGCACGAAGGGGTCGCGTACCCAGTCCTTGGGATCGGCCTCGACGACGTCCATATGGCCGAGCAGCAGGATGGGTTTCGCGTCGGTCGTGCCCTTCAGCGTCGCGGCGAAGGTAGCGGTCTCGCCCATCGGGGTGATGACGATATCGCCGTCGGCAAAGCCCGCCGCCTTGAGCACCCCGGCATAATAGGCCGCCAGTTCGGGGACCTTGCCGCGTCCGGCGACGGTCGGAATCGCGATGCTGTCCTTCAGGATCGCCTTCGCCGCCGCGGGATCGGCGGGCTTGGCGTGGACGGGCGCCGCGGCCAGCAGGGCGGCGGAGGCCAGAAAGATGGAAGCAAAACGCATGTGATCGACCCCTTTAGCGAGTTATTCTGATCCGTTCGGACCGAGCCTATGGAAGCCCTGTCCCGGCCGCCATGCTGGCGGAAGAACGAGCCTTCGACAAGTTCATGGCGAGCAGAATCTTCGGGTCAGGCTGCTTTCTTCGCGTTCGGCGCCGGCGTCTTGGGCTTGTAGCGGCACAGGTCGGCGACCGGGCAGCGCCAGCATTCAGGCGTTCGCGCCTTACAGATATAGCGGCCGTGCAGGATCAGCCAGTGGTGCGCGCCGACGCGGAACGGCGCCGGCACCTTGCGTTCGAGCTGCTTTTCGACCGCGAGCACCGTCTTGCCCGGCGCGAGCCCGGTGCGGTTGCCGACGCGAAAGATATGCGTGTCGACCGCAAAGGTTTCCGCACCGAACGCGCAGTTCATCACGACATTAGCGGTCTTGCGCCCGACTCCCGGAAGCGCGACCAGCGCATCGCGGTCGGCGGGCACCTCGCCGCCATGGTCGCGGACGAGGATTTCGGACAGCGCGATGACATTCTTCGCCTTGGCATTGAACAGCCCGATCGTACGGATGTGCCGCTTCAGCCCGTCTTCGCCGAGGTCGAGCATCTGCTGCGGCGTCTTCACCGTCTCGAACAGCCCCCGCGTCGCCTTGTTCACCCCGACGTCGGTCGCCTGCGCCGAGAGCACGACGGCGACGAGCAGTTGATAGGTGTTGCCGAACGCCAGCTCGGTCTGCGGATCGGGATTGAGCTCGGCCAGGCGGCGGAAAAATTCGAAGATGTCGGCTTTCGTCATCGCGGGTCAGGACAGCCCGATCACCTGCGGCATCGTGTAGCGCCCGGACTTCTGGTGGATCAGCCACAGCGCCGCCTTCACCGCGCCGCGCGCGAAGATCATGCGATTCTCGGCGCGGTGCGACAGGGTGATCATCTCCTCGGGACCCGCGAAGATGACGTCATGGTCGCCGGCGACGGTGCCGCCGCGCAGGCTGGCGAAACCGATCTTGCCGTGCCCGCGCGCGCCGGTGACACCGTCGCGGCCGCGCTCCGAACAGCGGACGAGATCGATGCGGCGCCCCTCGGCCGCCGCCTGCCCGAGCAGCAGCGCGGTGCCGCTCGGCGCGTCGACCTTGTTTCGATGATGCATTTCGAGGATCTCGATATCCCATTCGGGGTCGAGTCGCGCCGCCGCCTCGCGCACCAGATGCGCGAGCAGGGTGACGCCGAGCGACGTATTGCCGGTCTGGAGCACCGCGATATCGCGCGCCGCGTCGTCGATCAGATAATGATGCCGCTCCCCGAGCCCCGTCGTGCCGATGACGATCGGCTTCTTTGCCGCCACACAGGCATCGAGCGTCGCTTCGAGCGCGGCGGGCGAGGAGAAATCGACGAGCACGTCGGCGCTCGCCGCCAGCTTTGCGATATTGCCGCCCTTGTCGATGCCGCAATGTCCATGCCCCGCTTCCGCCGCTGCGGCGGCGAGCGCGACGCCCATCCGCCCCTGGCTGCCGACGATCCCGATGCTGGTCATGACTTGCCTTTCCCGTCCCCGTCATGCTGAAACCCGGTTCAGCATCCATTCGCACCCGCGTAGCGAGAATGGACCCCGAATCACGTTCGGGGGGACGAAGCAAGGATAACATGACTCCCATCCAGAATATCGTGATCCTGACCGGCGCCGGGGTTTCGGCCGAAAGCGGCATCGACACCTTTCGCTACGCGGGCGGGTTGTGGGAGCAGCACCGGGTCGAGGACGTCGCGACGCCGGAGGCCTTCGCGCGCGACCCCGACCTCGTCCACCGCTTCTACGACGCGCGACGCGAAGCGATCCAGACCAGGGTCCCGAACGCGGCGCACGAGGCGCTGGCGCGGCTCGACGCCTACTGGCCCGGCGACCTGCTGATCGTCACCCAGAATGTCGACGACCTGCACGAACGCGCCGGCGCCCGGCGGCTGGTCCACATGCACGGCGAGCATCTGAATGCCTGGTGCACCGCATGCGACACGCGCAGCCGCTGGACCGGTCCACTGATCGACCGGCCCCCCTGTCCTGCATGCGGCGTGGCCGGCCATCTGCGCCCCGACGTCGTATGGTTCGGCGAGATGCCCTATCGGATGGACGACATCTATCGCGCGCTGAACCGGGCCGACCTGTTCGTGTCGATCGGCACCTCGGGCGCGGTCTATCCCGCCGCGGGCTTCGTCCGCGAAGCGCGCCAGTCGGGCGCACGCACGCTCGAACTCAACATGGAGCCGAGCGAGGGCAGCCATTGGTTCGCCGAGGCGCGGCACGGTCCGGCGACGCGGCTGGTGCCGACATGGGTCGACCGGATGCTGGGGGTCTGAGCCGGAGCCTCCGCGCGCCTTTCAGCGGCGCGCGGCGAAGAAATCGCGGAGCAGCGCCGCCGCCTCGCCCGCGCCGATGCCGTCGTAGATTTCGGGGCGATGATGGACCGTCTGCTGCGAAAAGACGCGCGCGCCGTGCGCGACCGCGCCGCCCTTCGCATCGTCGGCGCCATAATAGAGCCGCGCGATCCGCGCGTGGGCGATCGCGCCGGCGCACATCGCGCAGGGCTCCAGCGTCACATAGAGGTCGCAGCCGTCGAGCCGCTCGTTGCCGAGCTTGGCCGCCGCGGCGCGAATCGCGACGATTTCGGCGTGCGCGGTGGGATCGTGCGATTCGCGCGGACGGTTGTGTCCTTCGGCGATGATCGCGCCGCCCTTGACGATGACGGCGCCGACCGGCACCTCGCCCCATTCGGCGGCGATTCGCGCCAGATCGAGCGCGCGGCGCATCGGGTCGGGAAGCGGGAAACGGGCCATGGCTTTCCCGCTAATCGCTTGACGAATCTCCGGCAAGCGGATAAGCGCGCGCCTTTCCCGGCCGATCCGGTTTCCTTGGCGCTTGTCGCGCCAACCGGCGCGCCGCCCAGATTTTGTGAGGACGAAGACGATGTCGCGCATTTGCGAACTGACCGGCAAGGGCCGCCAGGTGGGCCACAATGTCAGCCACGCCAACAACAAGACCAAGCGTACCTTCCTGCCCAATCTGCAGAATGTGACGCTGTTGTCGGAAGCGCTGGGTCGCGGCGTCAAGCTGCGCGTCTCGACGCACGGCCTGCGCTCGGTCGAGCACAATGGCGGCCTCGACAACTGGCTGATGAAGACCGGCGACGACCAGCTTTCGGCCAACGCCCGCAAGGTGAAGAAGGAAGTGGCGAAGAAGCTGGCCGAAACGGCCGCCTGACCGCCTTTCCATCGCCAACGCAATCAGGCGGCCCGGTTACGGCGCCGCCTTTTTGCTGTCCGCAGTGCGCGACGGCAGCTCGACGAGTTCGAATTGCAGCAACAGACTGCGCTGCCAGCTGGTGAAATTGTCGTCGGACACCAGCCAGACATAGGTGCGCCCGCGCTCGACCGAAACCGCCGCGCCTTCGAAATTGTCGGCGATCGCGCGCGGCACGCGGCCGATGGTGCGCGACCGGACGACCGTATCGGGGCCGATGTCGGCGGGATCGACCACGGCGAGGATCGTCGTGAAGACCGGCAACAGGCCGAGCCTGCGATGGACGAGCAGGACGCGCCCGTCGGGAAGCGGCGCCGCGTCGCTGACCGATCCCTTGGCCTGTGCATCGTAGAAGAAACGCAGCGGCGGCGGGCCCGGCGCCGCCGGATCGGTGGCGTAGAGCAGCGCCTCGCGGCCGCGCGGATCATCGTCGGCATCTTCCGAAAAGACGATGGTGCGCCCGTCGGCCAGCCGTGCCATCGCTTCCGGCCCGCCATTGCCCGGCCAGGCGGGCTGCGGCAGCGTCCGGCGCGATTCGATCCGCGACAGCGCCGGATCGTATCGCCGGATCTCGTTGACGCCCTCGAATGCGATCCAACTCGCGCCGCTTGCCGGATCGATCGCCATCGCCTCGGCATCGACCAGCGACTTGCGCCCCGATCCGCCCTCCAGCGTCGGCAACAGACCGATGCGCACATTGGTCACGCGGCCGTCGGGGTGCAGCGTCAGGCGTGTCCAGCCGCCGGCGTCGCTGACGAGCTGGAAGCGGCCCGGCCCCACCCGGGCGAGCGCGGAGAAGCCGCCGAAGCGGCTGTTCGGGCTGACCAGATGCCAGCCGCGCACGAAGCGGAGCGCCCCGGTCCGACCCGGCGCGCCGTCGAGCGGGCGCGCGACGATGCTTTGGGTGAAGTTATCGACCGGAAAGCGAAAGGCCGTCCCCGGAACGGGGCCGACGGCAAGGAAGATCAGCGGGGCGAAGAGCAGGCGGCGGCGCATCGCCGCCGGGCGTAAGGCCGCGACGCGGGAAAGGAAAGCCGCGCATCGAAGCTGAACGCCAGCCGACAGCCATGTTCAGGCTTGGCTCAAACCGAATCGGGCAAAACCGCATCATCGACCCACCGCCCGGCAAGGGCCCAAGACGAAAGAAGGAGACAAGAGATGAAAAAGATGATGACGCTCTCCCTCGCCGCCCTGATGTCCACTGCGACCCTGGGCTTGGCGACTCCGGCCGCGGCGCAGAACGGCTATTACGACCGCGACGGCTATTCGACCTATTATGCGGGCCATCGCGACAACCGCCGCTACGACCGGCGCTACGATCGCTCGGACCGCCGCGATTACCGGAACGACCGGCGCTATTACAACCAGCGCTATGACCGCCGCAATTATCGCCAGTGCGACAACGGCACCGGCGGCACGGTGATCGGCGCCATCGCCGGCGGCCTCGCCGGCCACGAGATCGCCGGCCGCGGCGACCGCACCGTCGGCGCGATCATCGGCGGCGCCGTCGGGGCCATCGCGGGCCGCGCGATCGACAAGGGGAATGACGGCTGCCGTTAAGAAGGCAGACCCGACCCCCAACGAAAATGCTCTTCCCTCCTGCCCCGTCCGGTTTGCGCCGGGCGGGGTTTTGCTTGCGCCGAATGGGGATGGGGAAGCGGGGCGATGCGGCTTGCCATCGCCGCAGGGCGCGCCTAGTCTCGACGCCAAGTGCACGTCCGCGGTCCTGCGGGCGCGTGAATTGAGACAGGTAATCATAGCCATGCGGCAAATGGCAGCGCCAACAGGGCAGCCGCCGCGGCCCGGAGCAGCGGTGGCGACGGACAGACGAAAGGGCGGTTCCCTACCCCGCCCCTTCGCATTCACGCGACCGAAAAGCTATGGCGCCATCGACCTCGGCACCAACAACTGCCGCCTGCTGATCGCACGGCCGCAGGACGGCGAACTTGTGGTCATCGATGCCTTTTCACGGATCGTGCGGCTGGGCGAGGGCCTGCACGGCAGCGGACGGATCAGCGCGGCGGCGATCGACCGCGCGGTCGCGGCGCTCGCCGTCTGCGCCGACAAGCTGCGCCGCCGCCATGTCGCGCTGTCGCGCGCCGTCGCGACCGAAGCCTGCCGTCGCGCATCCAATTGCGACGAACTGGTCGACCGAGTGCGGCGCGAGACGGGCATCGTGCTCGACGTGATCTCGGCCGCCGAAGAGGCGCGGCTCGCGGTGCTCGGCTGCCACAATCTGATGGAGCCCGGCGACGGACCGGCATTGATCTTCGACATCGGCGGCGGATCGACCGAGTTGATGCAGGTCGAGGTGAACGGTCACGACGTCGCGATCCACGACTGGGTGAGCGTGCCGTGGGGCGTCGTGTCGCTGACCGAGCATGCCGCGACGACGACCGACGAGCTGTCGGCGCGGCGCGCAAGCTATGCGCAAATGCGCGAGGTAACGCGCGCCGCCTTCGCCGCCTTCGCCGATCGCGCGCAGCGATTCGCGGGCCAGCCGCTGCGTCTTCTCGGTACCAGCGGCACCGTGACGACGCTCGCCAGCATCTTCCTCGACCTGCCGCGCTATGACCGGCGTGCAGTCGACGGGCTGATCGTCCCCACCAAATCGATGCGCGACATCAGCCACCGCCTCGCCGAAGCGAGCCTTGCCGACCGGGCGGAGATCGCCTGCATCGGGCGCGAGCGCGCCGACCTGGTCGTGGCGGGCTGCGCGATCCTCGAAAGCATCATCGACCTGTGGCCCGCCGCGCGTGTCGGCGTCGCCGACCGCGGCATCCGCGAGGGGATATTGCGCACGCTGGCGGTGCAGGGCCGCGACGTGCCGGTGACGCGCCGCGAGCATCGCCGGTGAGCGGCCCGCATCGCAAAGGCGGGAGCGCCGGGGGCGGCAGCGGACGCGGCGGCCTGCACGAACGGGTGAAGACCGCGCGGCGGCGCACCGCATCGTCGACGCGCTGGCTGCAGCGCCAGCTCAACGATCCCTATGTCCGCCGTGCGCAGGCGGAGGGTTATCGCTCGCGCGCCGCCTACAAGCTGATCGAGCTCGACGAGAAATTCGGCTTCCTGAAAAAGGCGCGCGCGGTCGTCGACCTCGGCATCACGCCGGGCGGCTGGTCGCAGGTCGTGCGCAAGACCAACCCGCGCGCACGCGTTGTCGGGATCGACCTGCTCGCCTGCGAGCCCATCGAGGGGGTCGCGATCCTCGAGATGGATTTCATGGACGACACCGCCCCTGACGCACTGATCGAGGCGCTGGGCAGTGCCCCCGATCTCGTCATCTCCGACATGGCGGCGAACACCGTCGGCCATCCCCAGACCGATCATCTGCGTACCATCGCGCTCGCCGAAACCGCCGCCGATTTCGCGGTGCAGACGCTGCAGCCCGGCGGCGCCTTCGTCGCGAAAGTGTTCGCGGGCGGCGCCGACCGCGAGCTGCTGACCATCCTCAAGCGGAATTTCGCCACGGTGAAGCACGCCAAGCCGCCGGCCAGCCGCAAGGGATCGCCCGAACTCTATGTCGTCGCACAGGGCTTCAAGGGCCGGGAAGGCGACGGGGCAAGCGAAGACGAGATGCCTTGAACGAAGGCGGGGGGACGGCATGAAGCGGACAGGGGCATCGGGGGCTTCGGTCGTGCTGGCGGCGCTGATGCTGGCCGCGTGCGGCGGCGGAGGTGGCGGCGGAACCGGCGCGCCGCCGGTCACGGTGACGCCGACACCATCGCCCACCCCGGCGCCAACCGCGGGCTGCACCCTTTCGGCGCGCCAGGGTTTCGCGAAGGCGGTGCTCGACGAATGGTATCTGTTCCCCGGCGACATGGCGCGCAACGCCGATCCGGCGCGGTACGCCGACGTCCAATCCTATATCGACGCGCTCACCGCGCCGGCGCGCGCGCTCGGCAAGGATCGCTATTTCACCTACATTACCTCGATCGCCGAGGAGACGGCCTTCTACGCACGCGGCGCGAGCGCGGGATTCGGGCTGCGGCTCGCCTATGATCCCTACGCGCAGCGCATCGTCATCGCCGAAGCCTATGAAGGCGCGCCGGCGCTGGCGGCAGGAATCGACCGGGGCGCGCGCATATCGGCGGTCGGCACCAGCGCCGATTCGATGCGCACGCTGTCGTCGCTCGCCGCCGCGGGCGGCACCGACGCGATCATCGCCGCGCTCGGTCCCGACGAAGCCGGCGTGACGCGCGTGCTGCGCGTCACCGACGCCTCCGGCACGCGCGACGTGCGCGTGACCAAGGCCGAATATGACATCGACCCGGTGTCCGACCGCTATGGCGCCAAGGTCATCAGCGAGGGCGGGCGCAGCTATGGCTACGTCAATCTGCGCACCTTCATCCGCTCGGCCGACCAGCAGCTTCGCGACGCGTTCCAGACCTTCCGCGACCGGGGCGTGACCGACATCGTCGTCGACCTGCGCTACAACGGCGGCGGGCTGGTTTCGACCGCCGAACTGTTCGGCGACCTGCTGGGCCGCAACCGCAACGCGAGCGAGATTTTCTCGCAGACGCGGTTCCGGCCGGAAAAGGCATCGAAAGACGAACGGCATTTCTTCACCGCACAGGCCCAGGCAATCGCGCCGACGCGCATCGCCTTCATCGGCACCGGGTCGACCGCCTCGGCGAGCGAACTCGTCATCAACGGCATGCTGCCGTGGCTCGGCACCAACATGACGCTGGTCGGCGGCAACACCTATGGCAAGCCGGTCGGGCAGATCGCGCTCGACCGCCCCGAGTGCGACGACCGCTTGCGCGTGATCGCCTTCGCGACCGGTAATGCGGCGGGGGCCGGCGATTATTTCGGCGGGCTGGCGCCCCGGATCGCGAACAGCTGCGCGGCCGCGGACGATCTCGACCTGCCGCTCGGCGACCCGCGCGAGGCGTCGGTTCGCGCAGCGATCGATTTCCTGGCCGGGCGAAGCTGCGGCGCGCCGATCGCCGGGCTCATCAGCGCATCGACGACGCGCAGCATCGCCGCGGTGCGCGAACCGACCGAGATGCTCGCCCCAGCCCGGCCGACCACGGCACAGCGCGAGCTGCCCGGATTGTTCTGAAGCGCCGGACCGACGGCCGCTCAGGCGGCGGCGCTCTCGCGGTCGGCGAACAGCGCTTTCAGATCCTTCTTCAATATCTTGCCGTTGGCGTTGCGCGGCAGCGTGTCGGCGGCGAAGCGGATCGCGACCGGCACCTTGAACGCCGCGAGCCGGGCGCGCACCCAATCCTGCAGTTCGGCCTCGGTCGCCGTCGTGCCGGGCGCAAGATGCACGATCGCCGCGGGCTCCTCGCCCAGCGTACGGTGCGGAATGCCGATCACCGCGCAGTCGGTCACCGCCGGATGGTCGTACAGCACATTCTCGACCTCCGACGAATAGATATTCTCGCCGCCGCGCAGCACCATGTCCTTCGCGCGGTCGACGATATAGAGGAAGCCTTCCTCGTCGAGCCGCGCGAGGTCGCCGGTGCGCACCCAGCCGTCGACGAAGGTCTCGGCGGTTGCCTCGGGCTTGTTCCAATACCCCATCACGATCATCGGCCCGCGCGCCCACAGCTCGCCGACCGTGCCAACCGGCAGCACCGTGACGCCGTCTTCGGCGCGGATTTCGAGGTCGGCGACCGCGACCGGCGGCCCCGCACTCGTCGGGCGGTTCAGATAATCCTCCGACGAATGCGAGGTCACCGTCGCCATCGTCTCGGTCATTCCCCAGCCGTTGCCGGGCAGCGCGCCGAACTCCTCATAGATGCGCCGCACCAGCTCGGGCGCCGACGGCGCGCCGCCATAGGCGATCGCCTCGAGCGACGAGAGATCGTAATTCGCGCGGTCGGGATGCTCGATGAGCTGCCAGGCGATCGTCGGGACGCCGCCGGTGACGTTGACCTGCTCGCGCTCGATGATCTCCATCGCGCGCACCGCGTCCCATTTGCGCATGAAGATGGTCGTGTTGCCCGCCGCCATCGTGCCCATCAGCATGGCCGAACAGGCTGTAACGTGGAACATCGGGATCACCGTCAATATCGTGCGCGGCTGGGGCTCCGGCACCGGCTCTCCGCGGCGCAGGAAGCTGCGCGCTCCCGAAAAACCGCCCGAGAGGATGTTGGTCATCATGTTGCGATGCGTGCCGAGCGCCCCCTTAGGCTGCCCCGTCGTGCCGCTGGTATAGAAGATCGCCGCCGCATCGTCGCTGTCGATCGCGACGCGCGGGCGATCGTCGCCGGGCAGCGCGGCCCAGCTTGCCGGAGCGCCGACGATCTCCTCCAGCGCCGTCGTATCGACGATCGGCCCCGCGCCGCGCGCGACGATCCATCGTTCGACGTCGGGCAGCATCGCGCGATGCTCGCGCAGCCGCTCGTAGCGCTCGCCATCGACGATCACGATCTTCGATCCCGAATCGCGAATGCCATAGGCCAGTTCGGCGCCGGTCCACCAGGCGTTGAGCGGCACCGCGATCGCGCCGATCGTGGTGATGGCGAAAAAGACCATCGGCCATTCGGGCAGGTTGCGCATCGCGAAGGCGACCCGGTCGCCCGGGCCGACGCCCATCGCCTGCAGCGCCCGCGCGAAGGCCGCGGTCGCGCGCCAGTTCGCCGCATAGCTGATCCGCTCGTCGTCGAGGATCGTGAACGGCCGCTCCCCGTGCACGCGCGACAGGTCGAGCAGTTCGCCCAGATCGTGCGGCGCATTCTTCCACACCCGCGTCGCAATGCCGCGGATCGGCACCACTTCCATCTCGAACGGAGCGTCCCGCGCGGTCAGCGCCGCGGTCGCATCGGCCAGCGACATCTTCGGCCAGCTGGGGTCGAGGGGTACCACGGGTTCGCCGGTCGGATCATTCGCCACGAGACATCTCTCCATCATCCTGCGCGCCGTTGAATCGGCGGCTCGGCGGCAAGGTTAGGATCGCCCGGCCCGTTCGACAAGGGTGCGGCTCGGCGCGCACGAGCAGCCCCCGCCCGCCCGCTCCGGTCAGGCCGGCTGGATCGCTTCGGGCGCCGCCGGCTCCCTGTGCGCGGCGATGCACGACAGCACGCTGGCGACGACCAGCACGAAAGCGGCCGCTTCGAGCCCGGTCGGCAGGCGGGCTTCCCACAGGAAACCGTATAGGAGAGCGAACAGCGTCTCGAAGAGGATCATCTGCCCGACGAGGGTCAGCGGCAGCAGCCGGCTCATCCGGTTCCACAGCAGGTTGCCGAGGATCGACGCAAGCAGCGCGACGCCCATCGACACGCCAGCGAGCCGCGCCCAGTCGAGCATCGCATGCGGTTCGCCGTCGAACGCCAGCGACCAGGGGATCAGCAGCAGCGACAGCGAACCGGTGACGATCCCCATCAGCAGGTTCCAGTCGTGTGCGCCGATATGGCCGAGGCGATTCAGCGCGCGGCTGTTCCCCACCGCGAACACGACCCAGCTGAGCAGCGCGCCGCCGGCGCACGCGAGCCCGAGGAGCTGTCGGCCGGTCGAACCCGCCGCGGGCGCGGCGACCGCCTGCCAGCCAATGCACAGCACGCCAGCGACCGACAGCAGCAGCGACGGCCACAACCGGACGAGCGGAACCGCGCCATGATCGCGGCTTCCGACCAGGGTGACCGCGACCGGAAGGAAACCGATGACGAGCGACGTCATCGCGATCCCGCCGAGCTGCACCGCGCCGGACAGCAGGATATAATAGAGGATATTGCCGCAAAGCCCCAGCCAACCGAGCGCCAGCCAGTCGCTGCGCGTCGCCTGCGCGACGGTGCGGCGCCAGCGCGGCGCCATGATCGCCGCGGAAAAGAGGCCGTAGAAGACATAGCGGCCGATCGTGAGCTGGATCGGGCTGAAATCGCCGGCGCGAGGAACACCAGCCCCCACAGCGCCCCCGCCCCCATTCCGCACGCGATGCCCAGCAGGGTGCGGCGCGACGCATGCGGTCCGGTGGCATCTGAGGTCATGGGCGCGGTCCTTGGTGACGATTGCTGGGAAATATCACCGTCAAAGCGGGAATTGCGCCCTTGATTCGAGGGCGAAATGCAACAAAAACTCGCTTCATGATGCCGGCCCGCTCCACCAGACGCAGCGAACTCGACAATTTCGATCGTGCCATCCTGCGCATCGTACAGCGCGACGCGAAGAAGCCGCAGCGATTGATCGCCGAAGCGGTCGGCCTGTCGGCGGCGGCAGTGCAGCGCCGCATCGCCGCGATGGAGGATGCGGGCATCATCGATCGGAACGTGGCGATCGTCGACCCCGCCGCGGTCCGCATGGCGATCACCGCGATCGTCGAAGTGCATCTGACCGACGAGAAGCTGCCGACCGTCGACAGGGCCAAGGCGCTGTTCCGCGCCGCACCCGAAGTGCAGCAATGCTATTATGTGACCGGCGGGATCAGCCTGGTGCTGGTGATCGTCGTGCCCGACATGGCCGCCTACGAAGCCTCGACGCGCCGGCTGTTCGCGCAGAACGAATCGGTGAAGAGCTTCCGCAGCCTGATCGCGCTCGACCGGGTCAAGGCCGGAATGGAAATCGAAATCCCCGCGACGACCTCGCCCGCCCCGCGCCGCTGATCGCCGCAACGGCAAGGCTGTCTGCGTCAGCGGGCGGAAAAGCGACCGACTCTTGCCTGCGCCGCGGAAGCAGGGTAGAGACCCGCCCGGCCATGCCATGGCCCCTTCGTCTAGCGGTCAGGACGCGGCCCTCTCACGGCTGAAACACGGGTTCGATTCCCGTAGGGGTCACCAAAATCCTCTCGCGGAGGGTTCCAGATAATGCCACAAGCGGCTGATTTCTGAGGGTTTTTCGTGGTATAGGTATCCCATACGGAGCGGCCGAGTGCAACCGGATGCCAGCACTTTGATGGTATATCTGATGGTAGCGCGGCCCTCCCCCAAAAGGAGATACCATCATGGCGCTTACCGCTGTTGCAATTACCAAGGCCAAGGGCCGCGCAAAGCCCTACAAGCTCACCGATGGCGATGGGCTATTCCTCTATGTGACCCCTAACGGGGGCCGTTACTAGCGCATGAACTACCGCTATCACGGTAAGCAAAAGACACTGGCGTTCGGTGTCTATCCCGATACCGGCCTTGCCGAAGCCCGCGAGCAGCGCGACGCAGCGCGCAAGATGTTAGCGCGCAGCAACGATCCGGCCGAGCAGATCAAGCTGGAAAAGATCGCGGCGGCCGTCGCGGCATCTAACAGCTTCAAGGCGGTTGCCGACGAATGGCTTGTGAAGGTCGAGCGCGAAGGCCGCTCCGCCGTCACCATGAAGAAATTGCGCTGGCTGCTGGACTTCATCAATGAGTCCATAGGCAAGCGCCCCGTCACTTCCATCACCGCGCAGGAGCTTCTTATCATGCTCCGCAAAATGGAGGGGAAAGGCCGCTACGAGACGGCGAAGCGGCTTCGCAGCACTTGCAGCCAGATATTCCGCTACGCCATCGCCACGGCCAGCGCAGAGCGCGACATTGCGGCCGATCTTCGCGGCGCGCTGATTGCGCCCCAACCCATCCACCGCGCCGCGATCACCAGCGCCAACGAGGCAGGCGGCTTGCTGCGCGCCATTGAGACGTTTGAAGGGCATCCCAACACCAAGGCGGCGCTATGGCTCTTGCCGCATGTCTTTGTGCGCCCCGGCGAGCTTCGCTATGCGGAATGGGATGACTTCGATTTCGACAAAGCCGTTTGGACGATCCCGCAACACAAGACCAAGATGCGGCGCGTTCACAGCATCCCGCTTTCCCGGCAGGCGCTCGCCGTTCTCGAAACCATCGAGCATGACGAGGGATACAGCAGCTACCTGTTCCCGTCGCTGCGTTCGGTGGATCGCCCCATGTCGGAGAATACCATCAACGCGGCCTTGCGCCGCATGGGCTTCGCTCAGGACGAAATGACCGGCCACGGCTTCCGGGCAATGGCCGCCACCCTGTTGAACGAAATGGGCCTGTGGCACCCCGACGCCATCGAGCGGCAGCTTGCCCATTGCGACAACAACGCCTTCCGCCGCGCCTACACGCGGGGCGAGTATTGGGACGAGCGCGTCCGCATGATGCAGCATTGGTCGGATCACCTCGATTTCCTCCGCGACGGCGCGAAGGTCATCAAGGGCGACTTCAAGAAAGCGAAGGCCGGGGAGTAACCCGGCCTTGCGTCATTCGGCGCGATCTTCGCGGAAGGCGGCGGGGTTGGCGATCCAGCGATCCACGGCGGACTCATGCCAGCCGGTGCCGTGGACGCTGATAGCCACCTGCTTCGGAAAACTGCCTTCCGCGATTTTTCTATAAAGCGTGGAGCGGGAAAGTCCGGTGCGGGTCAGCACGGTCTTGAGACGGATAATCTTTTCCTTGTTACTCACGGGACGCACTTTCATTCTATAACGATTGACGATACCTCCTGAAACGAAGAATTGGTGGCAACGACTTGCAACGCAAGAGCCTATCCACCGACATGTGGCGAAGATGTGGCTTACGGCGGTATAAGTGTAGGTAACGGCGGCGAACGGCAGTGAACGGCAGAGATAGTCGGTATCCGCCACCTTATACTTTGACGTTTGTTTGCCGACCGTGACAATAAAGCCACGCCATTATGCGACTTGCTGGCAAGGGGTGCGACCCGATGAACTTGGCGTGATTCCGATTCGCACGACATGGCGGAGCCTTTCTTTCAGGTGGCCCGCCATTGCCACGAACTCATGCTGTATCAGTTCATTCCGCCGCGCAAGAGGGGGAGGCACGACAGTGCCGACAAGTGCGAAGATAGTTCTAAAAGCTGCGATTTTGTCCCTTTCGGTCGCCGCGCGGGCAAATCGGAAGATGATTGCCGCTTTCTCCAAGCCATAGCTTCAAGGCTATGGACAGAATATAGCCTAGAGGATATATAGCCTTATGCCGTGGACGGTTCGCAACCATGATGCCTTCGATGCCGAATATGATGCGATGCCCGATGCGGTGCAGGATGAGCTTTTGGCGGCAACCGGCCTATTGGAACTTTACGGCCCCCGGCTTGGTCGCCCTCATGCCGATACGCTTGGCGGATCGCGTCATGCGAACATGAAGGAATTGCGCTTCAATGCCGATGGCGGCGTGTGGCGCGTGGCCTTTGCGTTCGACCCGGAACGGCAAGCAATCCTGCCGGTCGCTGGCGACAAGGCGGGCGTGGCGCAGAAGCGGTTTTACAAGACGTTGATCGGCAAGGCCGACAAGCGATTTGACGAGCATCTGGCGGCGCTGGCCGCGAAGGAGAAATGACGATGGGACGTTCGCGCAGTGAAATCATGGCCACCCTGCCCGAAGATCGCCGCCGCCGGATCGAGGCGCGCGCACAGGAATTGGTTGCGGAGGTCGAGGGACTGAAAGCGTTGCGCCAGCTTGCCGAGCGCAGTCAGGAGCAGATCGCGGAAACCTTGGGCGTCAAGCAGCCTTCCGTTCACAAGATCGAGCGGCAGACGGACCTTTACCTTTCGACGCTGCGCCGCTTCGTGGAGGCAGCAGGCGGCAAGCTGGAACTTCGCGTCGAGTTGCCGAGCAAGGGCGTTCTGCATCTGACGGGCGTTGGCGACCTTCACGCCTGACCCGTCGCTTTAGCGAGTATGTCTCGCAACCGGCGTTCGCTGCTTACCTGAACATCTTGCGTAATCTCGTGTCGGACTAGGAATGCGACGTGAAGCGGCCGGTCGGCTCCGTCCAGCGCCTACCGTCCGTCATCCAGCGCAAGGGTTTGCAGACCGTCCTCCGATTATCATGCTTGTTGCTACTATCGACACGGGTTCCGGCTAGATTGCTAAGCGGGCGGCTGGAAAATACATCGATACGGGAGTGTCTACCTCAACGCCCGCTTCTAAGGCACGACGAGCTTGGCTTGCGATTTCGGATTTATAAAGCTCAACATTGGGAAGCAGAGTATAAATGTCCCGATTATCGATCGTGACGGTTCGCATTTGATTGATGTCGAACGGGATTGGATCGCCGTGCCTGATGATCTGCACGATAGGCAGTCGAACAGCGTGTCGAAGCGCAAGTTCGTAAAAGACATTGGCATTTGAGAATGAGAGGTCTGCTACTACCAGCCGTGACCTGAAAAGATACTCCATGATCTGCCGCGTTATCATGCCGGGTTTGTCGATTTGATCGGCGCGAATTACCTTGAGTCCGACTGTCTGAATCGCGGGTTCAACTATGTTTTCTAGGTTTCGTTTACATTCAGGATTTCCATTGGCGTAGGAATGTGATTCAAGCTGCTGGCTGTTTGGAGGTCGGCATGGATGGAG
>NZ_BCUA01000074.1 GCF_001591045.1 Sphingopyxis granuli NBRC 100800
TTTGCAAAATACATAGTCGCCTTTATTTACGCCTTTGCGTGAGGCAAATCATCATGACACCAGCTTGAGTTTCCGGGCGATCCGCCAGCCCACCGTCTTTGCCCGCGCATAGTCCGGCCAGCGCGGCGGCATCGCGGGGTCGAGCCCCAGACGCCGCAGCAGCGCGTTGGCGGCGTGCGCCTCGGACTCGCGATAGCTCCATTCGCTGCGCCAGGTGATCGACAGCGAGATCGACGGCGCATCGCCGTTGGCGACGAAATGCGGGGCCATCACCGGCACCAGCACCGCGTCGCCGGGACCGAGCGGTACCTGCTGCTCGCCGCCGCGAAAGGCGTCCTGCCACGGCAGGTTGCGATGGCCGCCGGTGTGATAGCGCTCATGCTCGCGCCGGTCGGCGAAGCGCTCGTCCCCCGCGGGCCAGACGTGCATCACCTTGCGACCGCGCAGTTGCAGCAGAATGTTGTGCTCGGGATCGAAATGATAGGGGGTGATCGACCCGGGCGACGAGATGAAGAGAAAGCCCTGCGGCATCAGCATGGCGCCGGTGCGCGGTGCGACGACCGGTTCGAGCTCGCCGAGCAGGTCCATCAGCAGCGCGCGGTAGCCGGCCTCCGTCTCGATATTCTTGAGCACCGCCCAGCTCCGGTTGGTCTCGATGGTGCGGATCGTCTCGCCGATCGACAGGCCGTTCGACGGGACGTCCTCGGGCCGGATGCCGACCGGCAGGTCGCCGGGATTATATTCGACCTGTCCCGTGGGCAGGCTCTCGCCGAGCGCGGCCAGCGCGCCCAGCGACAGCAACGGGTGCTCGTCGAGCCGATGGTGGAGCAATCCGGCCTGCGAGGGATAGAGTTCGGCCATGCGGTCGAGCGTCTCGGCGGGAAAGATCGGAGTGGCGATCGCCTGATGCATGGTCATGACGGGTCCTGTATTGCGTCGGAAGGGGTGGAATGCGAGCGCTTCCAGCGCCGCCAGATCGCCTCGATCCGGGTCAGCGCGTCGAAGCGCCAGCGATCGGGCGCGGCGGACAGCGGCACATTGACCCAGACCAGCCGCCGGCGCTCGCGCCAGATGCTGTCGATCATCGGATGATGCGGCACCGCGCAACTGTCGACCCAGTCGATCGCCGGATCGGCGAGCAGGTCGAGATTCTCGCGCTGGAGGAGGACGCCGGGGGAGAAGCGCGCATAAGCCTCGTCGAACGCCGTCTTGAACGAGAAGCCGCCGGGTGGGCAGAGGAAATGGATCAGCATCGCGAGCGGCCGGCCGTCGAGATCGAGCGCGCTCATCGCGAGCCGGTCGGTGGCGACAGCGCCCGCCAGCGTCGCGCGAAACCAGGCCTCGGTCTCGCCATGGCTCGCGAGCGCCGACCCGGCGCGCCCCTTCCAGCCGCGCATCTCGAGGTCGAGGAAGGCGTCGATCCACGGGTCGAGCGGCTCGTCCGGCCGCCAGCGGCGAAAGGCAAGCTCGCCCTGATCTGCGAGACGCTTCGTCTGTCGGCGCAATTCCTTGCGCTTCTTGGCGCGCACGGCGGCCTGCCAATAGGCGTCGGGCGACAGGCGGCTGTCGAGCAGCGCGCGTTCCTCGCGGTGAACGATTTCGACCGCACGGCCGCGCCCCTGCGCCACATCGGCGAGCGCGCGGTGCAGCGGCCCGTCCTCGGTCAGGCGCGGCAGGTGGACCAGCGTTCTCGCCCAGGGCGCGGCGTCGCACCAGCCGAGCAGGATCGACCAGAACAGCCGCTCGAACCCCGCGCGGACCAGCGGCAGGCCCAGGAAATGGTTGGGGTGCGCCCAGCCGGTCGCATGGCGCAGCGGCAGGCGGCCGTACCGGTCCGCCGGCGCGAGCGGCATCACGCCGATCACCGGCCCGCCGTCGCCGTCGCGCACCATCACCAGCCGCGCCCGCCGTTCGGGGTCGAGCAGATGGAGCGCGGGCTGCAGGCACCAGCGTTCGACAAAGGGGTTGGGCTCGCTCGCGTCGTCCGCCAGCGCGTCCCACGCCGCCGCCAGTTCGGGCGACAGCGACAGCGGATCGACGACGCGCACCGCCAGCGGCGCGGCGTCCTCGTGCGTCGCCACATCGTGGGCCGGAAAGGCGGGATAGACCGTCATCGGCGGCGAGCCTGACAGCAAGTCGTTAAGATGACGTGGCGATTCATGCGACGGATTTTCCTTAGGCCGGCCGTCAGCCGTCACAATCCGAACAGCTTCGCCAGCGATTTTTCGAGCATGAAGAACTGCCAGATCAGCCGGCCGTGATCGCGGCGGCCCGCCTGGTGCGCGGCGACGATGCGCTCGATTTCCGCCATGTCGAACCAGCCCGACCGCGCCAGCGTCGACGAGGTCGCGAGCGCGCGCGCCTGATCGGCGAGCGCCCCGCGGAACCAGTGCGACACCGGCGTCACGAACCCCATCTTCGGCCGATAGAGGATGTCGTGCGGCAGGTAGCGCTCCATCGCCTGCTTGAGGATCGCCTTGCCCGTTCCGCCCTTGACGCGCATCGCGGCGGGCAGCGCCGCCGCGAATTCGACGAGGCGATAGTCGAGCAGCGGCTCGCGCGCCTCCAGCCCGACCGCCATGCTCATCCGGTCGGTCTTGGTCAGGATGTCGCCGGGCAGCCAGATCTTCAGGTCGGCATATTGCGCGCGGTCGAGCCGCTCGCGCGCCGGTGCCTCGACCATCGCCTTCCAATAGCGCGCCTCGGCGACATGATCGCCGAGCGCGCGTTTCGCGGCGTCGTTGAACAGGCGCGCGCGCTGGTCGGGGCCGGTGACGCCGACCGCCTCGGCATAGGCTTCCGCCCCGTTTTTCGACAGGCCGGCGAGCGTCGCGCGGGCACGCAGCGGGCGCGGCGCCCAGTCCATCTGCGGCCAGACGCGCGCGAGCGGGCCGAGCAGGTTGCGCCGCAGCACCGCCGGGATCATCGCGCGCAGCCGTTCCTCCTGATGCTGGAACACCAGCCGGCGATAGCCCGCGAACGCCTCGTCCGCGCCGTCGCCCGACAGCGCGACCGTCACCTCCTCGCGCGCCAGTTCGCACACGTGGTAGGTGGGCAGCGCGCTCGCATCGGCGAAGGGTTCGTCGAACATGTCGGCGATGCGGTCGACTAGCGCAAAGTCGGCCGCCGCGACGGTACGCGTGCGATGGTCGGTGGCGAACCGCTCGGCGATCTGCTGCGCATAGGCGGTCTCGTCGAGCACCGCCTGGTCGAAACCGATGGTGCAGGTCCTGACCGCCCGCGCGCTCGCCTCCGCCATCAGCGCGACGACCGCGCTGCTGTCGACCCCGCCCGACAGGAAGGCGCCCAGCGGCACGTCGGCGACCATCCGGTCGGTGACGGCGGCGCGCATCAGGTGGACGAGATGCTCGGCCGCCTCGCCTTCGCTGGCGCGGATACGGTTCGAGAAATCGGGCGACCACCAGCAGGACGGCGCGGGAACGGCCTTGCCGCGTTCGAGCATCAGATAATGGCCGGCGGGCAGTTTCTCGACCCCCGCGACGATGCAACTGTCGTCGGGAACATAGCCGAAGGCGAGATAATCCTCGACCGCCGTCAGCTTCGCCTCGCAGCGCAGCAGCGGGTGGCGGAGCAACCCCTTGAGCTCGGACGCAAAGGCGATCGAACCGTCGGACAGGCGCGCATAATGCAGCGGCTTCACGCCCAGCCGGTCGCGCGCGAGGAACAGGCAGCCGCGCGCATGGTCGTGGATCGCAAAGGCGAACATGCCGTTGAGTCGCGACAGGCAATCAGGGCCCCATTGCCGCCACGCGGCGATGATGACCTCGGTATCGCCGCTGGTGCGGAACCGATGCCCGCGATCCTCCAGTTCGGCGCGCAGCGCGCGGAAATTATAGATTTCGCCATTATAGGTGAGCGTCACCGCCTCGTCGTCGCTCGCCATCGGCTGCGGGCTACCCGCGATGTCGATGATCGACAGGCGCAGGTGGCCGAGCCCGACCCCCGGCGCGGTCCAGTCGCCCGATCCGTCGGGGCCGCGATGCGCCATCGGGTGCAGCATCGCGCGCACGCGCGCCGGGTCGACGGGCTTCGCCGTTTCGAGATGATAGATGCCCGCGATCCCACACATGGATCAGGGCCTTAGCGGTTTTCGAGAGCGCGGTCAGCCATCGCCTGCGCTCCGCCCGACGCGGAAAGGAAATCGGCGATCGCATCGCGCCCGCCCTGCCCCGCCTCGCTCGACACGATCAGCGACAGCGCGCGCGGGTCGCCGCCGAGCAGCCGCGCCCGCAGCCCGGCCAGCTTCGCCGCGCGCGCGCTGCCGGTCGCGCGCCCGTCGACGACATACCAGGTCGCAGCGTCGCGGAGCACCGGGCCGGGGTGGAGCAGCCGCTCGGTCCGGCCGCCGTCCACCGGGGCCAGCGCCGCGCTCCACGCCCATTTGCCGGCGGGATCGACCGCCCCCTGTCCGAAAGCGACGACCTCGCGCCCCTCGGCCTGCCGCTCGTAACCGCCGATCGCGATCGCAACGCGCCGCCCCTTCGCATCGGCGAAATGGCGCAGCAGGCGCTGGTCGGCGCCGTCGAAACGCGGCCCCCAGCGCAGGCCCTGCGCCGCCGCCGCATGCCAACCGGCGGGCGTTTCGACCGGCATCGTCGCCGGCAGCGGCGCCGAACGCCCGCCGACCAGCGCGGCCCAGCCGATGAACAGCAACGGGATCGCCAGCGCGACCGGCAGGATGGCCCGGCCGTCGCCGCGATAGCGCACAGGCCCGCCGAGCCGCGAGACGTCGACCGCCGCATCGCCGGCCGGGCGGTCGAACCAGCGGCGCGCGCCCAGCATCACCGCCAGGATCACCAGACCGAAGAAGATCCAGCCATAGAAGATATGGTCGATCCCCGCCGCGCGCTCGATTCCCCAGATTTCGGCGGCGACCATCGTGCCCCAGGCGCGCAGCGCGTTGGCGAGAACCGTCGCGGCCAGCGCGATAGCGACGAACAGGACGCGCCGCGGCCAGCTTTGGAAGCAAAGATGCGCCGCGAACACCGCATAGGCGAGCATCGCGATCAGGAAATTGACCCCCGAACAGGCTTCGGCCACCTCGAAGAAACCGGCGCGCGTCGTGATGAACACGCCCTCCATATGCGCTTCGAGCCCCGACAGATGCAGCAGCGCGACGCTGATATGCGCGGTGAGCGTCTGGAGCAGCGGCACCAGTTCCTCGCCGAACGGCACGAGGAGCAGCGCATAGCCGAGCGGAAAGAGCAGCGCGCGAACCACTTTTTCGCCGAGCGTCGCGCCGACCGCTCCCTGCAGCATCAGCACAAGGCCGAACTGTCGCAGCAGCGCCACCCCCGCCGCCTCGCCGACCAGCCAGACGCATGCCGCGCCCGCGAGCCAGCCGACCGCCGGCCACCAGAAGGCCGGCGTCAGCGTCTTCAGTTGCGGCCAACGCTGCGCCACCAGCCAGCCGATCATCGGCACCATCAGCAGGCAATGGGTGAAGGTGGAACTATGCCACCAGATGCCGACCAGATCGGCCAGGTCGCGCGCGAAAAGCGCGAGGATCGCCCCCGCCAGTAATGCCAGCACGGCCAGATGTCTCCGCCACACCGTCATCGCGTCGTCAGTCCCAGCAGATCGCCGAGCGGGGCCAGCCGCGCGTCCCAGCCATAGCGCGCGATCATCCGCGCTCGCGCGGCGGCGCCCATCGCCGCGGCCGCTTGCGGATCGTCGAACAGGCGGACGACCGCGCCGGCCATCGCCGCCGCATCGTCGGCGACGAGCAGGTGATCGCCGGGGACCGCGTCGATCCCCGTCGCGGCGGCGGCGCTGGCGACGACCGGCCGCGCCATCGCCATCGCCTCGAGCAGCTTGTTCTGCACCCCGCGCGCCAGCAGCAGCGGCGCGACCACGGCGTCGGCGGCGGCCAGCCACGGCCGCACGTCGGGCACCTCACCGGTGACGGTGACACCGGGCTGGCCTTCGAGCGCGCGCACCGCGTCGGTCGGCGCCCGGCCGACGATCGCGAAACGCGCCTGCGGATGCCGCCGCCGGATCAGCGGCAGGATATCGGTCGCGAACCAGCTTACCGCATCGACATTGGGGCGATAATCCATCTGGCCCGTGAACACGGCAAGCGGCCTCTCTCCCGCCGCGACTTCGGCCAGCGGCAGCGCGGGGTCGAAGCGATCGGTGTCGATACCGTTCTCGACCGCGTGCACCTTGTCGGCATCGACCTCGCTTTGCCGGCGGAACAGCGCCGCCTCCGCCTCGCTGACGAACAGGCTGGCATCGGCGCTGCGCGCGACCTTGGCTTCATAGGCGCCGAGCACCCGCGCTTCGCGCGCATGAACCCAGTGGAGCGGCTGGCGCGCGTCCTGCTGTGCATAGGTGGCGAATTTGGCCGAATCGACATCGACGAAATCCATGATCACCGGACCGTCGAACCGTGCGGGCAGATACTGCGCCATCTGGCCCGAAAAGCCGACGATATGCGTGACCCGGCCGCTCGCCAGAAGCCCGCGCACATGCGCGGCAAGCGCACTGCTGCGGAACAGCCGGTTCGACACCGGCTCGCCGCGCAGCACGGCCTGCGCCAGCGCCACCGGTCGCGACACCTTGCGAACCTCGATTGCCAAACTCTTGCAAAGCGGTGTCATTTTCTTACGCGCCACCGCTGCATCCGCCGCATCGTCGGCAAGCGCGGCAACATGCACCGGCGCCCATTTCGCCAGTGCCTCGAACATGTGCCAGCTTCTGATCCGGTCGCCGCGATCGGGCGGCCACGGCGCGCGATGCACCAGGAACAGGATCTCAGCCATCGACGATCATCGTCATTGCGAGCGAAGCGAAGCAATCCAGAGTCGCGTACACCGCTCTGGATTGCTTCGCTCGCAATGACGAAATTCCGTAGATCGCGGCCATCCTATCCCAACCCCCGCGCGATCAGCGGTCCGATGCGGTTGGCGGCCCACAGCGGTAGTTTCTTCCACAGATCGACCTGCAACCGGTATTTCGCGCTGGTGGGATTGGTATCGCGCGGCGTCTCGCCCGGCGCCAGCCAGCGCGCATAGACGAGCGGTCGCGGCTCGAACCCCCAGTTCTTCTTGTAGGCGAACGGCCCGGTGCCGACTTTCGATCGGCCGAAATCGAAGCGCGTGCAGCCCTTTGCGCGCGCATGCCGCATCAGCGCATAATACATCAGTTCGTTCGCGCGCAGCGCCCGCGCCTCGGCCAGCCCGCCGCCCCAATAGGGCATCGCCGCGCCGCGCCAGTAGAGGCTGAGCACGCTCGCCACTGCGCGGCCATCCTCGCGCACGGTCAATATGTCGGCATCGTCGCCGAACGCATCGAGCGCCGCATCGAACAGCTGCTTCGGAAAGACCGGCGTCCCCAGATTGCGCACGCTCGTCGCATAGACGCGATAATGGTCGCGCCGTTCGGCTTCGTCCCGGCCCGTCGTCACCGTCAGGCCGCTTTCGAGCGCCTTGCGCACCTCGGCGCGCTGCTTGCGCGGTATGGCGAGCAGTTCTGCGGCATCGTCGGCCGCCAGATCGCGCGCGAAACCGGCGTAGACGCCATCCTCGCGCGTCCATCCTTCCGCCATGGGCAGCACGCCGCCGCGCAATTCGACCGAAGCCACGCCCAGCGACCGCGCGACATCGGCCGCCCCGTCTGCCAGCGTCGCCGCGACGGCGTCATCGTCCGCCAATATCCCGCCATCGACGGCAAAGCCGGTCGCGACGAGCGCTTGGCCGAACAGCGCCGATCGGACATGATGAAGCGGCAGGATGCCGGTCAGCGCCCCTGTCGCGTCGCGCGCCGCGACCAGGTGGCACCGATGTCCCGTCGCCGCGGTCACCGCCTCGCACCACATGCGGCTGTGGAAAGGCGTCGCGGCGGGATGCGCCGCGACATAGGCGTCCCACGCCGTCGCTTCGCTGAGCGGCGCGGCCGAAACGCCCGGCGCTGCGGCTGGATGGGTGGGGGCGTTCATGCCGCGGCGCGCCACGGCCGCGCGCGGTCCTGCTGCGCGGGAAGCAGCGCATCGGCTCGCGTCCATTCGAAATCGGCGAGCAGTTGCTTCAGCTTGCCAGCCATGGCCGACAAGCCGCTGTAATGTCGTATCTTCGATTTCAGCGGCGCGTCGGTCACGCGCGGCTGGCCGGGGTCGATCTCCCACGGGTGAAAATACAGGATGGCCGGATGCCCCTCGGCATTCATCCGCCGAATCGCCCAGCGCGTGAAGCCATAGGGCAGCAGGCGCATGAAGCCGCCGCCGCCCGCCGCGAGCGTGCGGCCAAAGGCGCGCGCCGTCGTCACCGGCCATTCGACAAGCTCGCTGTCCGCGACCGGCCGCCATGCGTGGCGCGGACTTTGCGGCCAGCCATAATGATCGTGGACGACCGGCGCGACGCTGCTCGAATAGGCATAGCCCTGTTCGGCAAGGATCGGATGAGCCCACGGCGTGCGCGCGTCGATCGAAAAGCTCGGCGCGCGATAGCCGCGCACCGCGACGCCGCCCAGGTCCTCGAGGATCGCGCGCGCTGTCTTCAGGTCCGCGGCGAAGTCGTTTGCGCTCATCTGAAAGACGCGCTTGTGGTCGTAGCCGTGGCTCGCCAGTTCGTGTCCCGCCGCGACGATCCGCCGGATCAGCGCCGGGTAGCGCTCCGCGACCCAGCCCAGCGTGAAGAAGGTGCCGTGGACGCCGGCTTCGGCGAACATCTGCAGCACCGCGTCGCAATTCGCCTCGACCCGGCATTCGAGCGTCGGCCAGTCGGCGCGGTCGATCGTGCGCTCAAAGGCGCCGACCTGGAACCAGTCCTCGACATCGACCGACAGGCCGTTCCGCATCGTTCTTCACCTCATGAAACCCATAGCCGGGAATCGTGGCTGCGTCAGGCCGCCCATACCTGCGACCGCGCCGGATTGGGCGCGTTCTCGGGATCGCGCTCGACCCATTCGATCAGCAGGTCAAGCACCCGACGCAGCGCGTCGTCCTGTTCGCAGACGCGTGCCTCGAGCCGCGCGATCTGCTCGCGCAGGGCGGCAAGCTGCTCGGGATCGACCGCCGGCGGATCGGCGGGGGTCGGTGCGGCAAAGGGCGCCGCGTCGGGCGCGGCCGGCGGCCATTCCGTCGGCGCCGCGGGCGCGGCGACGGGCGCCATCGCGGCGGCAAGTTCCACGACCTCCTCGACCGGCGCCGGCGCCAGCGTCGCTTCGTCGATGCCGCGGTCGGCCTCGATCTCGGCGATCACGCTGCGGACATGATGCCCCGAAATCCGGTTCAGTTCCTCGACCGCGCCGAACAGCAGCAGGCGGCTGACCAGCACGTTCAGCTTGCGCGGCACGCCGCCGCTGTAATCGAAGATCAGCTCGAACGCCTCGGGGCTGAAGCTCGGGTTGCCCGTCCAGCCGACCTTGCCCAGCCGGTGCAGGATATAGGGCTCGACTTCCTCGGGCTCCATCGGATCGAGGTGGTGCGTCGCGATCACGCGCTGGCGCAACTGTTCGAGCGTCGGCGAATGGAACAGGGTCTGGCGGAACTCGGGCTGGCCGAGCAGGAAAATCTGGAGCAGCGAATGTCCGCCAAGCTGGAAGTTCGACAGCATCCGCAGCTCTTCGAGCGCGGAGATGGCGAGATTCTGACCTTCGTCGACGATCAGCAGCGTGCGGCGGCCCGCGCGCGCCTGTTCGCGCAGATATTGTTCCATCGCGCGGATCAGTTCGGCCTTGCTCTGCCCTTCCCACTCCAGGCCGAACTGCTCGGCGACCAGCCGCAGCAGATCGTCGCCCTCGACCTGCGTCGACACCAGCTTGACCGCGGTCAGCCGGTTGGCGTCGATCGTGTTCATCAGGTGGCCGACCAGCGTCGTCTTGCCCGCGCCGACATCGCCGGTGATGACGATGAACCCCTCGCCCTGCGCCAGGCCATAGCCGAGGTACGACATCGCCTTGCGGTGCGTCCCGCTCTCGAAATAGAAGGCCGGGTCGGGCGTAAGCTGGAACGGGCGCCCGCTGAAGCCGTAAAATTGATCGTACATCGTCTATCCCCGGGAGTCTGGATCAGAAGTTATAGCGCAGGCCGACGAGCGCCGAACCGATAAGCTGGCTGTTGAAGCCGTCCTGGTCGAACGCATTCAGCGCCGCCGCCGCGGTTCCGGTCAACCCACGCCAGAATCTACGCGAATAAGCCGCCGAAACCCCCGCCGACCGCACATCGCCGGCCCCCGGCGCGCCATTGTCGAAATAGTTGACGTAACCTGCAAGGCTGAGGCTTGCATCGGTGCCGAGTTCGCGGCCCGCCGACAGGAAGAGATAATAGCTTTCATCCTTCACGCCGTCGAAATCGGCGATCGCCGACAGCGCCGGTGCCAGCAAGCGTCGCTGGTCATAGCCGACACCGACGCCATAGGTCCAACGTCCGTAGCGCGACGAGTACATCGCCTGAACGCCGCGGCTGCGGAACTGGAACGCCGTTGCGCTGCCGAGCTGCGGATTGAGGCATCCCGCGCTTTGCTGGCCGAAGACACAGGGATTGATGTCGCCACCGACCGGGTTGCGCGACGGGTCGAACTGGGTCGGGAGCGCGGCAAGCCCGCCCGACAGGCCGCGTCCGAAGCTGGAAAGGCCGTCATAGAGGCCGACCTGCACCAGCGTCGCGTGATCGGGACGATAGGTGAAGCTGCCGGTATAGATGGTATCGCCATAACGGCGGCCAACGCGCGCGGTCAGCGAGGTGCGGCGGCTCGGCTGCCACATGACGCCTGCGTCCCAGATCAGCCCGTCGGTGTCGAAGGAAAGCTGGCGCGGGCTCGATTTGTCGGTGACGTAGCGGCCGTTGGCGTCGAGAACCGGAATGCCGTTCGTGTCGAGCACGGGGTCGCGCTGGCCGATCTCGATGTCCTCATAGCCGACACCGCCAAGCAATGCGACGGTCGGGCTGATCGGGACGGTGATGTCGGCGCGCGCATATTTGCCTTCGAAGCGTTGGTCGAGCTGGCTTGCATCCTCGCGTTCGTAGCCGCCCGACAGCTGCCAGCCGAAGGGCAGATCGCCTGGCCGCTGGCCGATGCTGGCCCACGCCGCATGGTTCGTCGAGCTGTCGAAGACATTCTGCCGCGCAACGCCGCCAGGCAGCAGCGCGGGCGCTTCGACGTCGACCTTGGTGTAACCGAAGCGATAGCCCGCCCCGATGTCGAGATCGCCGACGCGCTGGACCAGTGTCGGGCCGGCGTAGAATGAATAGAGGTTTGCGACGTTCGTGGCGCGGCCGTTGAAGATGCCGTTGTCGGCGCCCTGCCCGTCGGCACGCGTTCGCGTCGCGAGCGCCCCGCCTTCGAGGTTGAGGCCGCGCACGAGTTCGAGCCGCCCGCGCGCCAGACCGCTGATGATATCCTGATCGCTGTAGCCGCGCGATTCGGCGAACTGATGCTCGTAGCGCAACGTTGCCGCCAGTTCGGCGCGGCGGGTGACGATCGCGGCGTCGACCCCGGCCGCAACGGTCGTGTAGGTCAGCACGTCGCCGCCGCCCTTGAGCTCGGCGGTCAGCACCTGCCCGATTTCGAGATAGGGCGACACGTCGACCTTCTTCTGTCCGCGCGACCGCGAACCCGCGCCGGCTGCGGAAGGGGCAGCGGGGGCTTCGTCCGCCCCCGGACCGCCATCGCCCGAAAATTGCGCGTGCGCGCCGGTCGCGGTGCCGGCGAGCAGCAGCGCTGCGATCGCGCCCACGCGGCGCAAGCTGGTTGTGCGCATCATGACGCGCCTCCCTGTCCGTAATAGGTGCCGAAGCGGCGACCGCCCGGTGAATATTTGACGCCGTTGAGCAGCAACTGGACGTGCGGGCAGGCGCCCATCAGTCCGATCGCGTCGCGCAGTGCCGATTCGAGCGTTTCGTCGGCGCGCACGACCATGATGAGCTGCCCCACATGGCCGGCGAGCACCGCGGCCGGCGATGCCGCCAGCACCGGCGGCGAATCGAAGATGATGATGCGCCCCGGCGCACCCGCTTCGAGCTGGGCGATCAGCGCCTCTGTGCGCGCGGAGGCGAGCAGTTCGGTATCGTGCGTATGCTGCGTTCCGGCAGGCATGACCTTCAGCCCCGGAATGTCGGTCTGGATCAGGCAATCGCCGAGCGTCAGATGCGGATCGGCGAGCGCGTCCATCAGGCCCGGCCCATCCTCCAGCCCCAGCGTTTCGAGCACGCTCGGCTTCGCGATGTCGGCATCGACGAGCAGCACGTCATGATCGGCCTCGACCGCGAGGCTGAGCGCGAGATTGACCGCGGAGAAGGTCTTGCCCTCGCCCGGATTGGCCGAAGCGATCAGCACGCGGTGGCCGCGCGGCACGACCGGGCGGTTCGCCGTTCCCGCGAAGTTGCGGATCAACTCGCGCTTCACGATACGATATTCCTCGGCGATCCCGGTGACGGGCGCGCCGGGCACGATCATGCCGCGCGCGGCAAGCCGCTCGCGGTCAATCGTCCCCTGGCGCGTCGGCACGACGGCGGGCGCGGCCTTGGCGACCTCCTTGCGCGGCGAAGGTTTCGCCGGCGCGGGATCGATCGCGGGGGCGGCCTCGACCACGGCTTCGGGAGGCAATGCCTCCGCCTGCGGCGTTTCGGCGGCGGGCGCCGGCCGGGCCTTCGCCTTCTTCTTCTCGGGCTCGGGCGGCAGCTTCGATACGTCGATCGTCGGCGCGTTCGCCGCGGGGTCGAGGCCGAACATGTCGGCGGCGCGTTCGAGCAGCGACGGCGGGCGCTTGACGGGGCGTTGGTCGTTCATGTCCTTCTCCCCGCTCACGCGACCATGCCGCGCTGGACGAACTCGGCGACGAGCAGCAGGGCGTAGAGGCCGACGAGCGCGCCCGCCCCGCCCGCGAGCCACATCAATCGCTTGCGTCGTTCGACATGCCGTTCGGGCGTCACCACCTCGGTGATCGAGCCGATCACCGGCAGTCCGCTTGCGCGTTCGAGCTTGCCCGCCGTCGCGTAGCTGGTGCGGACCTGCGCGAGGCCAAAGGCCACGCCGATGCCGCCGGCAAGACCCGCGAGCAGGACGCCGGTCAGGAACAGCGGGCGATTGGGCGCGGCGGGGCTGGTCGGCTTGGTCGGCGGATCGAGCAGCTCGACGCGGATCGCGTCGGTTTCCGTCTGCACGTCGCCGCGGAGGCGCACCTGCTCGCGCTGCCCGAGCAGCTTGTCATATTGTGCCTTGAGCGCGGTATACTCGCCGTTGATCCGGTCATATTCCGCCGCGATGCCGGGATTCTGGATCTGCTGCGACGTGATCCTGGCGATATCGGCGGTCAGTTGCGCCTTGCGCGCGCTCAGCGCGCTGACGGTGGCCTGCCGCTCGGCACGCATGGCGGCGAGCGAACCATAAGCCGGGTTCTGCGCGTTGCCGGCGCTTCCGCCGCTGCCTTCGCGATCCGCCTGCGCCTTCAGCGAGGCGATCTGGCTCTTGAGCGCGACGACGTCGGGGTGCGCATCGGTCAGCCCGCGCGCGCGCATCGCCGACAGTTCGGCCTGCGCGCCCGCCAACTGCTGGCGCGCGACGCCGCCGCCGGTGGCACCGAGACCCGGCACGTTGATCGTCGCCGGGGTCGAGGCGAGCTGGCCGTTGGTCGCGGCAAGCGCAGCCTGCGCGGCAACGAGCTGCGTGTCGATCTGACCAAGTTCGGCGCGCGCCGCTTCGACGCGCTGCGCGGGCGAGCCGGCGCCGGCGGGAATCAGCCCGATGTTCTGCGCCTCGAAGGCCGCGCGCCGACCCTCGACCTCGCGCAGCGCCTTTTCCCGGTCGGCGATCTGCGAATCGAGGAATTTCAGCCCCTCGCGCGCGTTCATGCGCCCGCCGCGCAACTGGTCATCACGGAAAACGGTTATCAGGCTGTCGAGTACCCCCGAAGCCAGCTTGGCATTGTCGGCATCCGACAGGCTGCCGACGGCGACGCTCGACGTGATCTCAAAGATATTATCCTGTTGCGGAACGATCTTGATGCTCTTCTGCAACATGCCGACCGCCCCGGCCCGCTCGCGCTCGCCCGCGCCGACGGGCAGCAAGCCCGTCGTCACCGCGACCTTTTCGAGGTTGCGCGCGCTGGTCAGCGTCTCGCGAATCTGATCGATCCGCTGACGGCCGCCGAAACCGGCGGTCGTATCGTCGGGCAGGATCTGGTTGATGTCGACGAGCAGGCGCGCCCGCGAATCGTAGCGATTCGGGATCGAGGCGATCGCGAGCCAGCCGAGGATGCAGATACCCCAGGCGACGCCCAGCACCAGCCACCGGCGTGTCCAGACGCTGTGCAGCGCCAACCGCAGTTCGTCATATAGACCATTCATCGCCGGGGTTCAGTCCTTCGGATCGCGGGGCAGGGTCGGCCGTCCATGTCAGAACATGCTTTCGGGAATGATGATGACGTCGCCCGGCTGAAGCTTCACATTGGCCTTGATGTCGCCGCGCTTGATCAGATCGTTGAGGCGCAGCGCATATTCGTGCTGCTTGCCGCTTCCCTTGTCGTAGCGCACGAGCCGCGCCTTGTTGCCCGCGGCATATTCGCCGAGACCGCCGACGGCGATCATCGCGTCGAGCACGGTCATGTTGGCGCGATAGGGAATCGACGCCGGCTTCTCCGTCGCGCCGACGATGCGCACCTGCTGCGAGAAGGTGCTGTTGAAGCTGGTGACGATGACGCTGACGATCGGGTCGGTGATATATTGGCCGAGCGCCAGCTTGATGTCCTGCTGAAGCATCGTCGGCGTCTTGCCGACCGCAGGCATGTCGGTGATCAGCGGCGTCGTGATCCGTCCGTCGGGGCGCACCTGGACCTTGCCGCCGAGTTCCGGATTGCGCCACACGAAAATCTGCAGTTCGTCGAGCGGCCCGATGATATATTCCTCGCCCGGCCCTTCCTGGTTCGCGACAAAATTGGCGCTCGGCAATTGCGGCGCGGTTCCGGCGCTCATGCAGCCGGTCAGCGCGGTCGCGGCGATGCCGGAAACCAGCGCGGCGCGGGCGGCGCGAAGCGAGGGGAAGGATCGCATGTTCATATCACCTTTCGCATAGCCGGGCGCCCTCGCGGGCCCGGAAACGCGCCGGAACCCGCAATGACATCCATTGCGTCAGGGTCAGCCATGCTCGAAAAGGGTGAACATACCGTTAGTATTGGGGTAGGTTCGCGCCGCGCTTGTCGCAAACTGTCCCTGTTCGGAACAGAAATCGCCGTCTAGACGAGCATTTCGCGCGCCGATCCCTGGCCGAGAAAAGCTGCCGGGCTCGCCGTGGCCCCATAGGCCCCCGCCTGAAAAAGCGCAACAAGATCGCCGACTTGCGCCGCGGGTAGCGCAACCTGATCCCCCAGCCGATCGAGCGGAGTGCACAGACAGCCCACTACCGACACCGTCTCGGCCGGCTCGCCGCCGAAGCGGTTGGCAAGCGCGATCGGATAGTTGCGCCGGATCACGGTGCCGAAATTGCCGCTTGCCGCCAGTTGATGGTGGAGTCCGCCATCGGTGACGAGGAAGGTTTCGCCGTGGCTGACCTTGCGATCGACGATCCGCGTCAGGTAGACGCCGGCTTCGGCGACGAGCCAGCGGCCAAGTTCCATCGCGAAGCGGCTGGTCGCCAGCACCGGATCGCGCGCCGCCAGCGTATCGGCGAGTGCGGCGCCGACCGCCACAGCATCCACCGCGGTATCGCCAGGAAAATAGGGCACGCCCATACCGCCGCCGATGTTGACGAGCGGCGGCGGCGCACCGACGTCGTTCGCCAGCCGCGCCGCGAGCGCCACCGTCTGCCCCTGCGTCTCCGCGATGGCGGCGGCGTCCAGCGCCTGCGATCCGGCGAAAATGTGGAAACCCCGCCAATCGGCACCGGCGTCGATCAGCCGCCGCACCAGCGCCGGGACCTCCGCCGCATCGACGCCGAACGGCTTGGCGCCGCCGCCCATCTTCATCCCCGATCCCTTGAGGTCGAAGTCGGGATTGACCCGCACCGCCAGCCGCGGCGTGATGCCGAGCCGCGCGGCGACGGCGAGCGCGCGGTTCGCCTCGCCAATCGATTCGAGGTTGAGCGTCGCGCCCGCCGCGATCGCCGCTTCCAGTTCGCGGTCGCGCTTGCCGGGTCCGGCAAAGCTGATGTGTTCGGCCGCCATGCCGCTCGCCAGCGCGGCCCGCAATTCGCCGCCCGAGGCGACGTCGAACCCGTCGACCCGCTCCGCCATGAAGGCGAGCAATGGCGGATAGGGGTTCGCCTTCATGGCATAGTGAAGCTGCACCGTTTCGGGAAATGCGGCGCGCCATTCGGCGATCCGCGCCGCCAGCAGCGCGCCGACATAGACGAACAGCGGCGTGTCGCCCGCGGCATCGGCAAGCCGGTCCGCGCGCGTCCCGCCGATCAGCAGCATGCCGTCGGCGTCGGCGGCGAAGCCGGGCGGGATCGGGCCGTGCGGCTTCATGCCGCCACCTGCCGCGTCCAGTCCGCAGCGATCGCGACGCGGTCGAGCTTGCCGTTGGGATTGCGCGGCAGAGTGTCGCGCCACTCGATCGTCTGCGGCTGCATGAAGTTGGGCAGCGTCTGGCGCAGCCACGCCGCCAGCCCGTCACGATCCGCATCGCCCCCCCTGCCGCGCACGATCAGCACGATCGCGGCGCCGAGCCGCGCATCGGGGATGCCGAAAGCGACCGCCTCGTAAACAAGGCCGGAGGCGACGGCCGCATCCTCGACCTCGGTGGGGCTGACGCGATTGCCCGCAGTCTTGATCATCGCATCGTCGCGGCCAACGAAGGTCAGCAGGCCCTCGGCATCGCGGCGCACGGTGTCGCCCGACCAGACCGCGATGCCGCCATGGCGCGAGGCCGGCGGTGCGGGGCGAAAACGCTCTGCGGTGCGTTCGGCGTCGCGCCAGTAACCCTGCGCGACGAGCGGTCCGCAATGCACCAGTTCGCCCGGCTCGTCGTCGTCGGTCACGCTGCCGTCGGGGCGGCACACCAGGATTTCGGCATGGGGGATCGCGCGGCCCATCGAGGTCGGATGCGACGCCACGAGCGCCGGGTCGAGCCAGGTCGACCGGAACGCCTCGGTCAGTCCGTACATCGGGTAGATGGCGGCATTCGGAAAGGTGTCGCGCATCGCATCGATGAGCGTCGGGGTCAGCGCGCCGCCGCTGTTGGTCAGGCGGCGCAGCAGGGCGGCAGTATCGGCGGGCCAGTCGCTTTCGACGAGTTGCACCCACAGCGGCGGCACCCCCGCCAGCGTCGTCGCCCGGTATCGCGCCACGGCCTTCACCACGTCGCGCGGGGTCAGATAGTCGAGCGGTGCGACCGCCCCGCCCGCATACCAGGTCGACAGAAGCTGGTTCTGGCCATAGTCGAAGCTGAGCGGCAGCACCGCGAGCACGCGGTCGTCGGGCGCGATCTTCAGATAGGAGGCGACGCTCTCTGCCCCCAGCCACAGGTTGGCGTGGCTCAGCATCACGCCCTTGGGGCGCCCGGTCGATCCGCTGGTATAGAGGATCGCGGCCAGTTCGTCCGTTCCGGCCCGCGAGGGCGGCAGCGCCGGCCCGTCCGAATCGATCGCCGTTTCGGCGGCCTTCAGATCCTCGAACGCGCAATCCGCCGGCCGGCCATCGCCGAGCATGTCGGCGCGCGGCGCGTTGGTGACGAGCAGTGTCGCACCGCTGTCGGCCAGTATATGCGCGACCTGCGGTCCCTTGAGCAGCGGGTTGACGGGCACATGGATCAGCCCGGCGCGCGCCGCGGCGAGCGGCATCAGGCAGATCGCCCGCGTCTTCGCGCCCCAGCTGGCGACGCGCCCGCCCGGACCGCCCGCGCGCTCACGCAGCCAGGCGGCCAGCCGCCCGACGCCGGCATCGAGGTCGGCGAAGGACAGAACGCGCTCGCCGATCAGCAGCGCGGGCGCGTCGGGAACGCCGCGCAGCGCGAGATGGTCGATCGGATGCGACGGAGGATTTTCGATCTTGGTCATCGGCTGTTAGGAGACGGGTGATAGAGCGCGCGACCATGCAAGGGAACGGTGAACATCCCGCTAATGATGCGAAACGCCCCCCGGCGCGGGGCGCTGGCTTCGCCTCGCCCTTCGACCGCGAAGAGTGGTTCGATCTGCTCGCGGCGCATGGTTTTGCCGGCGCCGGCCGCCATGACGCGCGCGGCACGGCCGGCCAGACGCACGCCCTCCTGCCCCTGCGCATCGAACGACCGGGCCATTATGCCGGGCTGACCAACTGGTACAGCTTCGCGATCCGGCCGCTCTACACCGGCGATGGCGACCGCCCGGCGGCGCTCGCGGACCTGTTCGCGGCGCTGCGCCGGCGCGCCGTGCGGCTGACCCTCTACCCCGTTCCCGATACCGAACAGATGGCCGTCGCCTCCGCGTTGCGCTCGGCGGGCTGGTGGGTGAAGGCCAGTCCGAAAGGCGACCGGCACTGGCTCGACCTGTCGGGCCTCGATCATGACGGCTGGTGGGAGAGCCGCCCCGGCGCGCTGCGCAGCACCGTCCGGCGCAAGGCGAAGAAGGGCGTGGTCGACATCGAACTGTTCACCGCCTTCGACGCCGACGCGTGGGCGGCCTATGAAGCGATCTACGCTGCGAGCTGGAAGCCGGAGGAAGGCGACCCCGGGCTGCTGCGCGCCTTTGCCGAGGCCGAAAGCGCGCGCGGTACCTTTCGCATGGGGCTCGCGCGCATCGAGGGCGCGCCGGTCGCCGCGCAATATTGGACCGTCGAGGACGGCACTGCCTTCATCCACAAGCTCGCGCATGTCGAGGACAGCCTGAAAGCGTCGCCGGGGACCTTGCTGTCGGCGGCGCTGTTCCGCCACGTCATCGAAGTCGACCGCGTGTGCCGGGTCGATTTCGGCACCGGCAACGACGCCTACAAGCGCGACTGGATGAACCGGCACGAACCGCTGTGGCATATCGAGGCTTTCAATCCGGCGCGCATCGCGGCATGGGGACCGGGACTCAAGGCTTTTGCGCGTTCGGTCCTCGGGCGCGAATGAGGATCAGGATCGTGACCGAACCCGTCGATACCCAACTTCGCGCCCTGCTCGCCGACATCCTCGGCCTGGGCGAAGAGCGCGCCGCCGCGCTAACCGCCGACAGCGGCCTGTTCGGCGAACTGCCCGAATTCGATTCGATGGCGGTCGCGACCGTCCTCACCGAGATGGAAGATCGCCTCGGCATCCTGATCGACGACGACGAGATCGACGGCGAGATATTCGAAACCTATGGCCACCTGCTCGCCTTTGCCGAGCGCAAGGTTCGAGGTTCATAGGATAGGCGGGGGCGCATGGACGGTCATCGGCTGCGCATAGACCCCGCCGGAACGCCGCGCGCGACCGTCCTGTTCGTCCCGCCGCTATTCGAGGAAGCGAACCGCACGCGCCGCACGCTGGTGCTGGCGATGCGCGCGCTGGCGGCCGACGGATTCGCCGCGCTGCTGCCCGACCTGCCCGGACAGAATGAAAGCCTGACCCCGCTCGTCGAGGTCGATCTGGCGCGCTGGATCGAAGCGCTGGCCGCGGTCGCAGAGCGAATCGACGGCCCGCTGATCGTCGCGTCGCTGCGCGGCGGCTGCCTGGTCGATCATCGCGCCAAGGCCGCGGCCCATTGGCGGCTGGCCCCGGTCGCCGGCGCGTCACTGCTCCGCACGCTGCTGCGCGCGCGCGTCAGTGCCGACCGCGAGGCTGGAAAATCCTCGTCGCTCGAAAACCTGCAAGCCGAAGCGCGCAATGCCCCGCTGCTGCTCGCAGGCAATCTGCTGTCGCCCGCGATGATCGCCCAGCTTGGCGGCGCCGAGGTCCAGGCGGTCGCGCCGTTGCGCAGCCTCACACTCGGCAGCGGCGATGGCGCGCTGCCGGGCACGCCATTGTGGCTGCGCGCCGAGCCGGGCGAGGATGCCGCGATGGCGCACGCGATCGCCGCCGACATCGCGGCCTGGGGGGCGGCATGCGGCATCAGCTGAGTTTTGCCTGCGAGGGTGCGGCGCTTGCTGCGACGCTCGACGACGCGCCGGGAACGAGCGGGCTGCTGATCGTGTCGGGCGGCAACGAAATCCGCAGCGGCGCGCATCGCGGCATGGCGATACTCGCGCGGCGGATTGCCGACGCCGGTCATCCGGTCTTTCGCTTCGACCGCCGCGGCATCGGCGACAGCGAGGACGATAACGGCGGCTTCGAGTCGAGCGCCCCCGACATCGCCGCCGCCATCGCCGCCTTTCGCACCGCGGCGCCGCAGGTCGCGCGGATCGTCGCCTTCGGCAATTGCGACGCGGCGAGCGCGCTGCTGCTCCATCAGCCGCTGCCGCTCGACGCGCTGATCCTTGCCAACCCGTGGACCTATGATGCGGAAGCCGACGACGAAGCGGACGCCGAACCGGCGCTGCCGCCGGCGGCGGCGATCCGGGCGCGCTATCTGTCGCGGCTGAAAGACCCCAAAAGCCTGCTCAGGCTGGTGAAGGGCGAGATCGATCTTCGCAAGCTGGCGCGCGGCCTGTCGGCGCTCGGCAGGCGGAAGCCGGAAACGGCTCCCGACAGCCTTGCCGCGCGGCTCGACAAGGCGATGGCGGCGCTTCCCTGCCCCGCCACGATCCTGCTCGCCACGGGCGACCGGACGGCACAGGCATTTGCGGAGAATTGCAGGCCGGACGCGCTGCCGGTCGAACGGCTCGACAGCGCATCACACAGCTTTGCGGGTGCGGATGGCGACTGGCTGGCGACACGGATATTGGAAAGACTGGGCTGACGTCCGGTTCGGGACAAGGAACTGCCCGTTCCAAAATCGTCATGCTGAACTCGTTTCAGCTTCCATGGCCAGCGTCGACAGGTAACCGTTCCCCGGCAAAAGCC
>NZ_BCUA01000075.1 GCF_001591045.1 Sphingopyxis granuli NBRC 100800
GGCTTTCGCCGGGGAACGCTTACCTGTCGGAAGGGGGTAATTGCCAATCAAGTCCGGGGTGACGATGCAGCAGGGTCGGCCTCTATTCCCCCGGCGGATCGGCGATCATCGCGGTGAACTGGCACTCGGTCGCCACCTGCCCGTTGAGCATCGCCTTGCCCTCGAACTTGCAGATGGTCCGTTTCGCCTGAAGTATCGTGACGTGCAGGTCGAGCAGGCAGCCCGGCTCGACCGGCTTGCGAAATTTCACCCCGTCGATGCCCATGAAATAGACGAGCTTGCCGGTTCCGGCGAGGCCGAGCGATTCGATCGCCAGCACCCCGCCCGCCTGCGCGAGCGCTTCGACGATAAGGACGCCGGGCATGATCGGCCGGCCGGGGAAATGCCCTTGGAAGAAAGGCTCGTTGATCGTGACCGCCTTGACCGCGTGGATCGACTGGTCCCTGACCATCGATTCCACTCGGTCGACGAGCAGCATCGGATAGCGATGCGGCAACAGGCTGAGGATGCGCCGGATATCGACCGGCCCCAGCGTTTCCGCAGCCTGTTCGCCGTCGCTCATCGGCTTAGCGCGTCGTCGGCTGGCTACCGTTCGCCGGCGCCGCCGGAGCGGCCGCGCCCTGCTGCGCACGCGCGGCGTCCACCAGCTGCTGGTTGCGCTGCTGGACCAGCTGGCCCGGCTGGTAACCGGCCGGCGGCGTGATCGTCACGCTCGGCAGGATGCGGTTGAGTTCGGTCACGACGGCATCGGTGATGTCGACATTGGTCTCGCGCGCCAGAACCGCGTCCGGATTGAGCAGCAGATCGACCTTCTTTGCGGTCATCGCGGCTTTGATCGCCTCGTTCATGCGAACGCTGATCTGATCCTCGACATAGGCGATGGCGAGGTCGACCGGCGCGCCGATGCGGCCGAGTTCCTCGCTGGCGGACTGGCGCTTGTCCTGCACCGCCTTCGCCGCCGCCTGAAGCGCCGCCTGGTTCTGCGGCGTCTTCTTCGCTTCCTCGTTATACTTGGCGACCAGCACGTTGAGCTCTGCCTGCAGCGTCTGGCCGCGCGATTCCTGCTGGTCGATCTGCGCCTTGTAGGTGGTCTGGATCTGCTGTGACGCGGCGGTGAAGGCGTTCGACTTGGCGGCGGCTACCCGTACGTCGGCTACCGCCGTGGACCGCGCCTGCGCGGCGGCAGGCGCAGCGAACATTGGCGAAACCGAAAGGCTGGCGATCGCCAGCGCCGAAGCGACAAAAATTTTCTTCATCAGAATTGGGTTCCTACGTTGAATGAGAAGCGTTTGGTATCGTCACCCTCTTCTTTGCGGAGGGCGTAGGCGAAGTCGATACGGAACGGGCCGAAGGGCGAATTCCAGTTGACCCCGGCGCCGATCGCGACGCGCGGCATCCAAGTATCGCCATAGAAGCGTTCCTCAAACGGTGCGAGGGCCGAGAAGCCGTTCGCGGCATCGCAGGTCTGATATTGACCAGAAGGAGTTCCGTCGGCGTTGGGCGTTTCGGTCGCGAACACCCGCTGCCCGGTGGCCGCGTTGCGACAGAGATATTTGGTCAGGCCAAAGCCCGGCGCGTTCGGATCGGTCTCCCGGAAATCGGCGAGCGTCGTCAGCGTCGGGCGCTTAACGCTCCACACCGACCCGACGTCGAGGAACACCGACGGACGCAGCCCCAGTTCCTTCGCGCCGGTGCCGAGCGGAATGTCGACCTCCAGACGACCCTGATAATAAGCGCGGCCGCCCAGCGAGTCGTCGATCCGGCCGTTGCGTTTCGACAGGCTGGTGTCGAGAATCGGATTCGCCGGGTCGGTCAAATCGACATTGCCGTAGCGGATGACGCGCGGGCCGACGCCGCGGATGTCGAAGCCGCGCATCTGCGGTTCGCCCAGGAAGAAGCGGTCAGTCAGACGCACCTTGTCGCTGGTCGGCGTCGGGCGCCCGCCGAGCGGATAGATATAGCCGCCCTCTGCCGACACATTGAGGATGAAGCGGCTGCCGAGGTTGAAGTGCTTGCTCGCCGCGGCCCGGGTGCGAACATATTTGACGCTGCCCCCCAGCCCCGCAAAATCCTGGCTGATGCTGAACGACTGGCCGCGCGTCGGGCGCAGGCGATTGTCGCGGTCGTCATAAGCGAGCGTGAAGCCGACGAGCGAGGTCGTGCGCTTGCCGATCGCATCGCACAGATAGCGACCCGCAACCAACGGATCGCACTCGCCGCCGAAATAATAAAGTCGCTCGTCGAGCGAAACATCGTCGTAATTGAGGCTGTAACGTCCGAAGAAGGACATGAACTCGGTCAGCGGCACCCCGGCGTTGAGCTGGAAGCCCGTCGTCGTCTGCTCGAAGGTCGTCTGGCGATCATTGCCGATGAAGTTGAACGAATTGAGGTCGCGGCGATAGATGCTGCCGCCGATCGAGATATTGCGGTCGAACAGATAGGGCTCGGTAAAGCCGAGCTCGATCGACTTGGAATAGCTCGAATAATTGACCGACGCCGACAATTGCTGCCCGAGACCGCGGAAGTTGCGCTGGCGGATCGATGCCTGGAGCAGGAAGCTTTCGATCGACGAGAAGCCGGCCGAGAGCGACAGTTCGCCGGTCGGCTTTTCCTGAACATTGGTTTCGAGGACGATGCGGTCGGGTTCGCTCCCTTCCTTGCGGTCGATCTCCAGATTCTCCTGGAAATAGCCGAGGCTGTTGATGCGGTTCTGGGTGCGCTTGATCCCGAAGCTGTTGAAGGCGTCGCCCTCGTTCAAGCGGAATTCGCGGCGGACCACCTTGTCGTGGGTCAACGTGTTGCCGTTGACGTCGATCCGCTCGACATAGGTGCGCGGGCTTTCGGCGACGTCGAAGGTGATCGACATCGTCCGGTTGTCGGGATCGCGGCGGAACTCAGGGTTGATATCGGCAAAGGCATAGCCGAACAGGCCCGCGGTCTCGCTGAGGCTTTCGACCGTGTCCTCGACCTGCTTGGCGTCATACCAGTCGCCGGTAGTCATCGGCAGCAGGCGCTTCAGCGTCTCCGGCTGGAAATCGCGGATCTGGCTCTTCACGTCGATGTCGCCGAACTTGTACCGCTCGCCCTCCTCGACGACATAGGTGATGATGAAATCCTGCTTGTTGCTCGTCAGTTCGGCGACAGCAGAAATGACGCGGAAGTCCGCATAGCCGTTCTGCAGGTAGAACAGTCGCAGCTTCTGCTGGTCATAGGCGAGGCGGTCGGGATCGTAGGTCGTGTTCGACGACAGGATGGTGAGCAGCCCCGATTCCTTGGTCGCCATCTCTCCCTTGAGTTCACCGTCGCTGAATTTCTCGTTGCCGATGATGTTGATCTGGCGGACCTTCGATTTCGGTCCCTCGTTGATCTCGAACACCACGTCGACGCGGTTCTGGTCGAGCGTGACCATCTTGGGATCGACGGTCGCGGCGAAACGACCCTGGCGCTTGTAGAGTTCGATGATGCGCGCAACGTCGGCGCGGACCTTCGAGCGCGTGAAGATCTGGCGCGGCGCGAGCTTGATCTCGGGCCGGATCTTGTCTTCCTTCAGGCGCTTGTTGCCTTCCAGGATGACGCGGTTGATCACCGGGTTTTCGGTGACCTGGATGGTCAGCGCCCCATTGTTGTCGGTGATCTGGAAATCCTTGAACAGCTCCGTCGCCGCAAGATCCTTCAGCGCCTGGTCGAGCGTCGCGCGGTCATAGGGCTGTCCGACGCGCAGCCGCAGATAGGAGAGGATCGTCTGCGCCTCGAGCCGCTGGTTGCCCGTCACCGTGATCGACTGCACGGTCGAGGCCGCGGGCACCGCTTCCGGCGAGGGGATCGGAACCGTCGGGGCCGGAACGACCGGCGGCGCGACTTCCTGCGCCAGCAGCGCGGCGGGCCATGCCAGCATCGTCCCCGCCATAAGGAGAGCCGACACCTGCGCCCGCGCCATAGATTTGTGTGAAGCCACGCTGTTCATCCCGCAAAAATAACTCGAAGCGATCAACCCGCCGAACGCGGACCTGCGCGCTCTCCTGCCCCAGACCGGCTATCCAATCAAGCGGGCGATCCGATCCCACAGGCCGAATGAGCCCAAATCGTTGAAAGTCACGACCAGCATCAGGGTCACGACCACCGCAAAACCAAATCGAAAGGCCCATTCCTGCGCCTGCAGCGGCGCCGGGCGCCGCCGGACCGCTTCATAGGCATGGAAGAGAAGATGGCCGCCATCGAGCATCGGCAATGGCAACAGGTTTATGAACCCCAGATTGATGGACACGAAGGCAATGAAGAAGATCAGCGACGCCACGCCGAGCGTCGCCATCTCGCCCGACTGCTTCGCGATCCGCAGCGGCCCGCCCATATCCTTGACCGAGCGCTGGCCGGTCACGAACTGGCCGAGAATCTTGCCGGTCATCCGAACAAGGCCCCAGGTCTGCGCGGTGCCGGCAGTCAGCGCCTCGACCGGTCCAACCGTGGTATAGACCGGCGCCACCGGGCGGATGCCGATGATCGCGCGCTCGGCCTTGTTCCCGAAGCGATCGGTCTCGGTCACGATCCGCGGGCGCAGCGTGAGGGTCCGCTGCTCGCCGCCGCGCTCGATCCCGATTTCCACCGGCCGACCGAGGTCGAAGGCAACGGCCATGGGGATGTCCATAAAATCCTCGATCGCACGTCCGTTGATCCGGGCAATGCGGTCGCCGACCTCGAGTTGCGCCTTGTCCGCCGCGCTGCCCGCTTCGATCGCGCCGATCACCGGCGGGGTCGTCGCGACGCCGTAAACCATGGCAAAGGCCGCGAAGATTGCGATGGCGAACGGGAAATTGGTCAGCGGCCCGGCGAGGACGATCAGCGCGCGCTTCCACACCGGCTGCGCGGGAAAGCTGTGCGCGCGTTCAGCCTCGGGCAGCGATTGCCATTCGGCATCGGGCTGGCTCACCGCATCGCGGTCGCCGGCGAACTGGACATAGCCGCCGAGCGGCAGCCAGCCGACCTTCCATTCGGTGCCGCGCCTGTCGGTCCAGCCGAATATCCGGCGCCCGAAGCCGATCGAGAAGGTGTCGGCCTTCACCCCGCACCAGCGGCCGACGATATAATGCCCATATTCGTGCACGAACACGAGCGGCCCGAGGACGATCAGATAGAGCCAGGGCGGCACGTCAAGCATGTTCGAGCTGGTCCACAAAATGCTGCGCGGTCGTGCGCGATGCGGCATCGACGCTGAATATGTCCTGAAGCGATGTCGGCACCGCCGGCGCATCGGCGTCGAGCACCCGCTTCACCGTATCGACGATCGCGGGAAAGGCGATGCGTCCGCCGAGGAAAGCGGCGACGGCCGTCTCGTTCGCGGCATTGAGCTGCGCCGGCCGCGCGCCGCCTTCTGCAATAGCGGCGCGGCAGAGCGCGGTCGCGGGAAAGCGCGCCTCGTCGGGCGCCTCGAAATCGAGCCGCGCGATGGCGGGAAGGTCGAGCGGCGCGCACGGCGTGACCATGCGCTGCGGCCACGCAAGTGCAGAGGCAATCGGGATGCGCATGTCGGGCGAGCCGAGCTGCGCGAGCGTCGAACAATCGACATATTCGACGAGGCTGTGGATCACCGACTGCGGATGGACGAGGATTTCGATCCGATCGAGGCCCACCGGAAAGAGGTGATGTGCCTCGATCAGTTCGAGCCCCTTGTTCATCATCGTCGCCGAATCGACGCTGATCTTCGCGCCCATCGACCAGTTGGGATGCGCAACCGCCTGCGCCGGGGTGACGTGTGCCATCGATTCCGCCGTCATGGTGCGGAAGGGACCGCCGCTCGCGGTCAGGATGATCCGGCGCACCTGCTCGATACGTCCGCCCGCCAGGCACTGGAAGATCGCATTATGCTCTGAATCGACGGGCAGGATCGTCGCACCCGACGCGCGGGCGGTCGCGGTCATCAGCGCACCCGCGGACACCAGCGCTTCCTTGTTGGCGAGCGCGACGTCGGTGCCCGCTTCGAGCGCCGCCATCGTCGGCGCGAGGCCGGCGGTGCCGACGATCGCCGCCATGACGAGATCGGCCGGGCGCCGCGCCGCCTCGACGAGCGCGTCGGCGCCCGCCGCCGCCTCGATGCCCGTTCCGGCCAGCGCAGCCCTCAGCGCCGGATAACGCGTCTCGTCGGCGATCACCGCGACGTCGGGCCGGAATTCGCGCGCCAGCTTTGCGAGTTCGGCGACATCGCGGTTCGCGGTCAGCACCGTCACCCGCCATGACTCTCCATCGCGGCGGACGAGGTCGAGGGTCGACTGGCCGACCGACCCCGTGGCGCCGAAGAGCGAGAGGCGGCGCGTCATCTCAGCCCGCCGCCCGCACCGCGATCTGCCCCGCGAAAGCCAGTGCGCCGAGCACCAGCGCCACCGGCAGCAAGCCGTCGACGCGGTCGAAGACGCCCCCATGACCGGGGATCAGGCTGCCCGAATCCTTGACGCCGGCGCGGCGCTTCATCCAGCTTTCGCCCAAGTCGCCGAGTTGCGCGAGCAGCCCCATGAACAGGCCGATCCACAGCGGAATGCCGACGATCCCCGCGCGGTCGCCGATCGTCGCGCTGGCCACCAGTGCCGCGATCATGCCGCCGAACAGCCCCGACCAGGTCTTCGATGGGCTGATCGCCGGAGCAAGCCGCGCGCCCCCGAAGGCGCGGCCGGCGAAATAGGCGCCGATGTCGGTCGCCCAGACCATGCCGAACACCCACAGCGCCGCGGTGACGCCCAGTTGGTCGCGGATATGCCAGAGACCACCCACCGCGCCGAGCACGAGCAGCGGACCGAGCAGCGCCAAGGCCCCGCGCGCGCCGCCGCCGAGCGCCATGGCGCGGACGAGCGCGAACCATTCGACGAGCAGAAGCGCCGCGCCGACAAGGAGCAGCAGCCCGAAGGCGATGCCGCCGAACCACAGTGCCGCGCCCGCGATCGCGAAGAGGACGATCGCCGAGCCGACGCGGACGCCCAGATCCGATTTTGCTGCCGCCATCGTCACAATCCCCCGAAGCGGCGTTCGCGCCGCGCAAAATGGTCGAGCGCCGCCCGCAGGTCGGCCGGCTTGAAATCGGGCCAGAGCGTATCGGTGAAATAGAGTTCGGCATAGGCCGATTGCCAAAGCAGGAAATTCGACAGCCGCACCTCGCCCGAAGTGCGGATGAGCAGGTCGAGCGGCGGCAGGCCGGCCGTGTCGAGGTGGGCCTCGATCGCCTGCGCGCTGATCCCGCCTTCCGCGGCGGCCGCGCGCGCGGCGCGCACCAGTTCATCCTGCGCGCCATAGTTGAGCGCGACGGCCAGCGTCGTGCGGCTGTTCCCCGCGGTGCGCGCGATCGCATCCTCGATCAGCGCGACGACGTCGGGTGCCAATGCGCGCCAGTCGCCGATGACCTTGAGCCGGACGTCGTTGGCGGCAAATTCGTCGAGATCGCTCAGGATGAAGCGCTTCATCAGCCCCATCAGGTCGCTGACCTCTTCCTCGGGCCGCTTCCAGTTTTCCGAGGAGAAGGCGTAGAGCGTCATCGCCTCCAGTTCCATCTCGGCCGCGGCGCGCACGATGTTGCGCACCGCCTCGACCCCGGCCTTGTGGCCGGCGACGCGCGGCAGAAAGCGCTTCTTCGCCCAACGGCCATTGCCGTCCATGATGATGGCGACATGCCGTGCGCCGTGGGAGGGGGTGGTCACGAGAGCGCCTTCAGAATCCGTTCGTGTCGAGCGAAGTCGAGACACCCGTCAGCATCGCGCAACGAGGATGGGCATCTCGACTTCGCTCGATGCGAACGAAAGAGAGGCGGGGACGGGAGGGCACTAGCCGAGGATTTCCTTTTCTTTCGCGCTCGCGGCGGCGTCGATTTCGGCGATGACCGAATCGGTCAGCTTCTGCACCTCGGTCTCCGACCGCTTGCGGTCGTCCTCGCTGATTTCCTTCTTGTTCTCGTCCTGCTTCAGCGCGTCCATGCCGTCGCGGCGGACGTTGCGCACCGCGACGCGCGCCTTTTCGGCATATTGGCCGGCAAGCTTCGACAGTTCCTTGCGGCGCTCCTGCGTCATCTCGGGGATCGGCAGGCGCAGCACCTGGCCGTCGACGATCGGGTTCAGGCCCAGGCCGGCAGCGCGGATCGCCTTGTCGACCGGGCCGACGTTCGACTTGTCCCACACCTGCACCGACAGCATCCGCGGTTCGGGCGCGCTGATCGACGCAAGCTGGTTGAGCGGCATGTGCGAGCCATAGACCTCGACCGTCACCGGATCGAGCAGCGCCGTATGCGCGCGGCCGGTGCGCAGCCCCGCAAGGTCGTGCTTGAGCGATTCGACCGCGCCGTGCATGCGGCGGTCGAGGTCGGCCTTGTCATATTTCGCCATTGTCTTGTCCTCTTCTATGCGGTCAGGCCGCGTCGCCGACGACGGTGCATACGCCATCGCCTGCCAGCACGCGGGCCAGATTGCCGGGTTCGCGGATGTTGAACACGACAATCGGAATCTGATTGTCGCGGCACAGCGCCACCGCGCTCGCGTCCATCACCTTCAGATTGTCGGCAAGCACGCGGTCGTAGCCGAGCCGGTCGTAACGCACCGCCGTCGGGTCCTGCTTGGGATCGGCATTATAGACGCCGTCGACGCTGGTGCCCTTCAGCAGTGCGTCGCACTTCATCTCCGCCGCGCGCAGCGCCGCGCCGCTGTCGGTGGTAAAATAGGGCGCGCCGACGCCGGCGGCGAAGATCACCACCCGCCCCTTTTCCATATGGCGTTCGGCACGGCGGCGAATGACGGGCTCGCACACCTTGTCCATTTCGATCGCCGACTGGACACGCGTCTCCACGCCCAGCTGTTCGAGCGCATTCTGCATCGCCAGCGCGTTCATCACCGTCGCGAGCATCCCCATATAGTCGGCCTGCGCGCGATCCATGCCCTTTGCCGCGCCCGCCATGCCGCGGAAGATGTTGCCGCCGCCGATGACGAGGCAGATTTCGAGGCCGCGATCCTTCGCCGCCTTGACCTCGGCCGCCATGCTCGCGACCGTGTCGGGGTCGATCCCGAACGGCGTCGTGCCCATCAACGCCTCGCCCGACAGCTTGAGCAGGATGCGTTTCATGCCGGGCAATGCCATGTCGAGGAGAACCTTCACCAAGGGGTCGAAAAACCAATGGCGCGCACCCTAGTCAGAGTGCGCGCCATTGCCAAGCGGACTGCCGCACCGATCGGGCGGCAGCCGCGGATCATCATTAGCGGCCGGCAGCGGCGGCGACTTCGGCGGCGAAGTCGCTCTCTTCCTTCTCGATGCCTTCGCCGAGCTGGAAGCGCATGAAGCCCTTGAGGGTGATGTCCGCGCCGACGTCCTTGCCCGCAGCGGCGACGACTTCGGCGACCGGGGTCTTGCCGTCGATCACGAACGGCTGCGACAGCAGCGCGTTTTCCTTGCGGAACTTGGCGATCGTGCCGTCGACCATGCGCGAGACGATGTCGGCGGGCTTGCCCGACTGGGCGGCCTTTTCCTCAGCGATCGCGCGTTCGCGGGCGATCAGTTCGGCGTCGAGTTCGTCGCCGTTGAGCGCGAGCGGGTTGGCGGCAGCGACGTGCATCGCCAGCTGCTTGCCGAGCGGTTCAAGGACATCGGCGCCGGCGCTCGATTCGAGCGCGACGAGCACGCCGATCTTGCCGAGACCCGGCGCGGCGGCGTTGTGGACATAGCCGGTGACGACGCCCGAGCCGACCGAGAGGATGGCGACGCGGCGCAGCGACTGATTCTCGCCGATCGTGGCGATGTTCTGCGCCAGCGCCTCGGCGACGGAGCCGCCCGCGGGATAGGCGGCGGCGCCCAGCGCGTCGATGTCGGCGATGTCGCCGGCCAGCGCGACCTGGGTCACGTCGCGGACGAAGCCCTGGAACTGTTCGTTCTTGGCAACGAAGTCGGTTTCGCTGTTGACCTCGACCATCGCGCCGCGGGTGCCGTCGGTGACGACGCCGACCAGCCCCTCGGCGGCGACGCGGCCGGCCTTCTTGGCGGCGGCGGCAAGACCCTTGGTGCGCAGCCAGTCGATCGACGCTTCGATGTCGCCGTCATTCTCGGCGAGCGCCTTCTTGCAATCCATCATGCCCGCGCCGGTGCGTTCGCGCAGTTCCTTGACGAGGGCGGCCGTGATCTCAGCCATGGGGTGATCCTTTCCAAAAGGGGGGCGGGCCATCGGATCGGCCCGCCGCTGCGCCGCGCGCATGGCGGCGCGACAAGACAGGAGGATGACAGGGACGGCGCCTGTCGCGGCGCCGGCCCGTCACGCAGCGTGCTTACGCGTCGCTCTGACGCTCGGTTTCGGCGGCCGCTTCGGCCGGAACCTGCTCGTCCTCGGTCGCCGGGGTCTCGGCAAGCACGGGCTCGGCGATCGGCTCGACCGCCGCGCCGAGGTCCTCGCCGCGATCGACGCGCGCCTGCTGGCCGCCGCGGGTCGCCGCCTGGGCGACCGCTTCGCAGTAAAGGCGGATGGCGCGCGCGGCGTCATCGTTCGCGGGAACCGGGAAGGCGATGCCGTCGGGCGAGACGTTCGAATCGAGGATCGCGACGACCGGGATGCCCAGGACATTCGCTTCCTTGATCGCCAGCTCTTCCTTGTTCGCGTCGATCACGAACATCACGTCGGGAATGCCGCCCATGTCGCGGATGCCGCCAAGGCTCAGTTCGAGCTTGTCGCGCTCGCGCGTCCTGTTGAGCACTTCCTTCTTGGTGAGGCCCGAGGTGTCGCCCGCAAGCTGTTCCTCGAGCGTCTTGAGGCGGCGGATCGAATTGGAGATCGTCTTCCAGTTGGTGAGCATGCCGCCCAGCCAGCGGTGGTTGACGAAATGCTGACCCGATGCGCGCGCGGCGTCGGCGATCGGCCCCTGCGCCTGGCGCTTGGTGCCGACGAACAGCACCTTGCCGCCCGCCGCCGCGGTCGAGGACACGAAGTCGAGCGCGCGCGCGAAGAGCGGCACGGTCTGCGACAGATCGAGAATGTGGATGCCGTTGCGCGCGCCGAAGATATACGGCTTCATGCGCGGGTTCCAACGGTGGGTCTGGTGGCCGAAGTGGGCGCCCGCTTCGATAAGATTCTGCATCGTGACGACAGGTGCCGCCATGGTCTTTCTCCTTCCGGTTAGTCCTCTGGAAGGCAAGAACCGAGACATCCGCGAAGGGATGGACCCGGCACCGGTATGTGCGCCTTCCATGTGGAATGCGCGGGCCGTTAGCCGCATCGCCGCCGGGAATCAAGGAAAAAGCCACTGCCGGGTGCACGCCCGCCAATGAACGCCGGGCGCAGCAAAAACGATTCATCGACGATAAGCACCGCTTCACCGCAGGATGATTGAGAACATATCATGAACATGGAACGAAGCGGATAGCGAAACCGTCATCCCGATGCGGGAGGTTTCGCAGACCGAAACCGAAAGGACAAGTCGATGCTTCAGGTCGCTGCCGCTCTCCTCTTCACCCTTGCTGCGGGGCTTGGCCTCGCCGTGATCCTGGCGATGCTGACATCGAATGGCGATGCGATCCTTTCGGCGCTTGCGGGCGACGGAGCTTTCCCGGCCGACGGCGTTCCGGCCTCCCCGGCTCCGGCCGCCGCGACGACGCGCCAGCGCCCCGCCCGCCGTCTTCCCGTCGGTTCGGTTTCGCGCGCGATGGCCGCGCAGCCGCTGTTCAGCCGCGCAGCCTGACCCGCGCATAGCTCGCGATGCCGAACGGCAGCAATGCGACGTAGATGACGCAGATCGCGAGCAGGCTGTGCCAGGGTGCGGTGACGAGCGCGGCACCGAGCAGGCCGACGCCGGCGAGCGCGAAGAGCCGCCACGACCGGCGCAGACGGATCGACGACCAGCCATAGGTGGGAATCGCGGAGATCATCAGCATCGCGATCGCGAGCACCCACGGCATCACGACATACCATTCGCGGAACAGCGTCTCGCCGGTCACCAGCCACAGATAGACGGGGACGAAGGCCAGTCCGGCCCCGGCCGGCGCCGGAATGCCAGTCAGAAAACCCGCCGCCTTGTGCGGCTGGACATCGGCGTCCATGCGCGAATTGAAGCGTGCGAGGCGCAGCGCGCAGCACACCGCGAGCGCCAGCGCCGCGGTCCAGCCGAATTTCGGCGCATCCTGCAGCGACCAGAGGAACATCACCATCGCCGGCGCGACGCCGAAGGCGATCACGTCGGACAGCGAATCGAGCTCGGCGCCGAAGCGGCTCTGGGCGCGGAGCAGCCGCGCGATGCGTCCGTCCATCCCGTCGAGCACCCCCGCGAAGATGATCGCGGCGAGCGCCTTTTCCCACTCCTCGCCGATCGCGAAGCGAACCCCCGTCAGCCCGAAGCAGAGCGCCAGCGCCGTGACCGCGTTGGGCGCGAAGGCGCGCAGCGGCAGGCCGACGATCCGGCGTTCGGCTGCATCCGCCTGTCGATCGGCACCATCCATCGCCGCCGCCCCTATTGCCCGATGCCGTCGATCGTCTCGGCGTGCCCGATCCGCGCGATGACGGTTTCGCCCGCCAGCGCGCGCTGGCCGAGCAGCACCTGCGGCGTCGTGCCCGCGGGCAGATAGACGTCGACGCGGCTGCCGAAACGGATCAGCCCGACGCGCTGCCCGGTCGTCACCTCGTTCCCCATGCTGACGAAGGGCATGATCCGCCGCGCGACGAGACCCGCGATCTGGGTGAAGCCGATCCGCACCCCGTCGGCGCGCTCGACGACAAAATGCTGGCGCTCATTCTCCTCGCTCGCCTTGTCGAGGTCGGCGTTGACGAACTTGCCGGGGATATAGACGAGCTTGCGCAGCGTCCCCGCGACCGGGGTGCGGTTGATATGGACGTCGAAGACGCTCATGAAGATCGACACGCGCAGCATCGGCGCATCGCCGAGGCCGTCGGGTCCGGCAATCTCGATCGGCGGCGGGACCTCGGCGATCTGGGTGACCAGTCCGTCGGCCGGCGCGATGACAAGATCGCGCGCCGTCGGGGTCACGCGCACCGGATCGCGGAAGAAGGCGGCAACCCAGATGGTCAGGCCGAACATCAGCCAGCCGGCGATCTCCCAGCCCAGCAGCCAGAAGCAGAGGGTGACGACGCCCGCGATCAACAGGAACTTGCGCCCCTCCGGATGGATCGACGGCCAGCGCCACTTGATGCCGCCGCCGGGACGGTTCGAGGAAATGGTGGAGGACATAGCGGTCTTTCTAGGGGGGCGGTTCCAAAGAGACAATCGAGTTGTGCAATCGTTCCGCGCCTCGCCCGATCAGGCGCATCACCACGGCGGTTGAACAATCGGGCCGCATTGCCTAAGGCGCCCTGCAATTCGACTCCCCACAGGAAAAGGCACGCACATGGGCAAGATCAAGGTAGCCAACCCGGTCGTCGAACTCGACGGCGACGAAATGACCCGGATCATCTGGCAATGGATCCGCGAGCGGCTGATCCTGCCCTATCTCGACATCGACCTGCACTATTACGACCTCGGCATCGAGGAGCGCGACCGCACCGACGACAAGATCACCGTCGAGGCGGCGAACGCGATCAAGAAGCATGGCGTCGGCGTCAAGTGCGCGACGATCACCCCCGACGAGGCCCGCGTCGAGGAATTCGGCCTGAAGAAGATGTGGAAGTCGCCGAACGGCACGATCCGCAATATCCTGGGCGGCGTCGTCTTCCGCGAGCCGATCGTGATGAAGAACGTGCCCAGACTGGTTCCCGGCTGGACCGACCCGATCGTCGTCGGCCGCCACGCCTTCGGCGACCAGTATCGCGCGACCGATTTCCGCGTTCCCGGCCCCGGCAAGCTGCGCATGGTGTTCGAGGGCGAGGACGGCACCGTCATCGACGAGGAAGTGTTCCAGTTCCCGTCGTCGGGCGTCGCGATGGGCATGTACAATCTGGACGATTCGATCCGCGATTTCGCGCGCGCCAGCCTCAACTACGGCATCGCGCGCCAGTGGCCGGTCTATCTGTCGACCAAGAACACCATCCTCAAGGCCTATGACGGCCGCTTCAAGGACCTTTTCGAGGAAATCTATCAGACCGAATTCAAGGCGAAGTTCGACGAACTGGGCATTACCTATGAGCATCGCCTGATCGACGACATGGTCGCGTCGGCGCTGAAATGGTCGGGCAAGTTCGTCTGGGCCTGCAAGAATTACGACGGCGACGTCCAGTCGGACACCGTCGCACAGGGCTTCGGCTCGCTCGGCCTGATGACCAGCGTGCTGATGACCCCCGACGGCAAGACGGTCGAATCGGAAGCCGCGCACGGCACCGTCACCCGCCACTATCGCATGCACCAGCAGGGCAAGGCGACCTCGACCAATCCGATCGCGTCTATCTTCGCGTGGACGGGCGGGCTCAAGCACCGCGGCAAGCTAGACGGCACGCCCGAGGTGACGCAGTTCGCCGACGACCTCGAGAAGGTCTGCGTCGCCACGGTCGAAAGCGGCAAGATGACCAAGGACCTCGCGCTGCTGATCGGTCCCGACCAGAACTGGCTGACCACCGAAGGCTTCTTCGAGGCGATCGTCGAGAATCTCGACAAAAAAATGGGCGGCTAACCAACCAAAAAAGTTGAGATACGGCCGGCCGACCTGCATAAGGTCGGCCAATGGTCACCGAAGCCGAAACATCCGCCATCGGCAACGCCCTCGTCGTGCTGGGCGCGGCGGGCGTCGTCATACCCGCCTTCGCGCGCTTCCGCATCTCGCCGGTCATCGGCTTCATTCTCGTCGGGCTGCTCGTCGGGCCGTCGGGGCTGGGAAGCTTCACCGCCGATTATCCCTGGCTGAGGCACGTCACCATCTCGTCGCCGGACGATATCGCGCTGTTCGGCGAGCTCGGCATCATCCTGCTGCTCTTTTCGATCGGCCTCGAACTTTCGTTCCGTCGCCTCTGGCAACTCCGCAAGCTGGTGTTCGGGATCGGCGCCGCCGAACTGCTGCTGGGCGGAGCGATCCTCGGCACGGCGCTGATGCTGGTCAGCGATCAATCGACGGCGTCGGCCTATGGACTCGGCATCGCGCTCGCGCTGTCGTCGACGGCACTCGTCCTGCCCATCGCCGGTACCCAGTCGGCGGTCGGCCGCGCCTCCTTTTCGATGCTGCTGTTCGAGGATCTGGCGCTCGTCCCGATCATCTTCATCCTCGCGGCGCTGTCGCCGGCGGCGTCGGGAGACAGCGCCGAACTGTTGCTGACGACGCTGTGGCAGGGGGCGCTGGTCGTCGCGGCGCTGGCGATCGGCGGCTGGTTCCTGCTGCCGCGCATCTTCGCGCAGGCGGCGCGCGCCAAGGATCCGGAACTGTTCCTGGCCGCCAGCCTGCTCGTCGTCATCGTCGCCGCGCTGGCGACCGCGGCGGTCGGCCTGTCGCCGATCGTCGGCGCGCTGCTCGCCGGATTGATGATCGCCGAGACCGAATATCATACCGAGGTCGAGGCGATCACCGCGCCGTTCAAGGGACTTGCGCTCGGCGTGTTCCTGATCAGCGTCGGCATGGGGCTCAATCTGCGGACGATTGCCGGACTGTGGCCGCAGCTCATCGCCGCGGTGGTCGGCGTGGTGCTGATCAAGGCGGTCGTCACCGCAGCGCTGCTGCGTTTTTCGGGCGCGGCGCGGCGCGGCACCGCGGCCGAGGTCGGGCTGTTGATGGCCAGCCCCTCGGAAACCACGCTGATCGTGCTCGCGACCGCGCTCCAGGCACAGATCATCAGCCGCACCACCGCCGAATTCTGGCAGCTCGTCACCGCGATCGGCCTGACCATAACGCCGCTGCTCGCACGCGTCGGCCACGACATCGCCCGGCGCATCGAGATACGGGTCGCCGAAGCCGAAGCCGACGACGACGGACCGCCGCCACGGCGCACCGTCGTCGTCGGCTTCGGCCGCGTCGGTCGCATCGTCGCCGGATTGCTGAAAGAGCATGAGCGCCCCTATATCGCGGTCGATGCCGACATCGACGCCGTCGCCGCGGCGCGGCGCGACGGCTTCGCGGTGCGCTTTGCCGACGTCGGACGGCCGGGCAGCCTCGACCGGCTGGGCATCGATACCGCCGAAGCGGTCGTCCTGACCATGGACGACCCGGTGCAGCAGCTTCGCATGACGCGGCGGCTGCGGCGCAAATATCCCGACCTGCCGATCATCTCTCGCGCGCGCGGCGCCGACCATGCCGCCGCCCTCTATCAGGCCGGCGCCACCGATGCCGTTCCCGAAACGCTGGAAAGCTCGCTTCAACTCGCCGAAGCGGTGCTGATCGACCTCGGCGTCGCGATGGGGCCGGTGATCGCGTCGATCCACGACGTGCGCGCGAAGATGCGCCACGACATCATGACCAAGGGCCACCTCGACCGCGAGCCGCGCATCCAGAGGCTGCGGCCGTTGCCCGGCGAGGACGGCTAGGGAACAACCCCTTCCGCTATTGTCCGCCGGCCCGTCCATCCGCGCGGCCAAGCGCCGACGCGTCGGCGAGCGACATTCCCTGCGGCAGGACGACCCCCGACCACTGGCGGTCGGGTTTCAGATAGCGCCGCGCGAGACGCTGGATGTCGGCCGCGGTGACGGCGGAGATATCCTCCCCGATCGACAGCGCCGCCGCCGCCACGCGCGGGTCGCGGGTCGCGCCTTCGAGCAGGAACATCCAGTAGAGATTGCCCGTCGAGGCGCGCGCGACCTGCTCGCGGATCGGGCCCGCATTGCGCGCCAGTTCGTCCGCGCTCACCGGCCGCGCGACGAGGTCGGCGGCGATGTCGCGGGCGATCGCATAGAAACGGTCGATGTCCTTCGGCGCCAGCAGACTGCCGACCAGCAGATAACCGCCGCTGTCGAAGGCGGTCGGCCAGTGGCTGTCAACGACGGGCCCGTAGCTGGCCCCCTGCTCGGCGCGCAGCCGATCGAAGAGCCGGTCGTTGAAGATCGCCGCCAGCACGTCGAGCGCGCGCGCGTCGCGCGGCGCCGCGAGACCGCCGCCCGTCGGCCACGCCGTCATTGCCGCCGCCTGCCCACGCTCGCCGCGGTGATAGGCGATCATCGGCGTTTTGCTGTGTTTCGCGAAGGCGACCGCCTGCCCTTCGGTCGGTGCAAGCGGGCTGCGCGGCGGCAGCGCCCCCAGCGTATCGGCGAGGATCTGACGATAATCGACCGAAGAAAGATCGCCGAACAACTGAACCTCGATCGGCCCGCTCGCGAGCCGCGGTTCCCAGAAGCTGCGGAAAGCCGCGGGCGTCAGCGCCTCGATCTGCGCCTTGTCGGGCGCCGCCCAGCGCGCGTCCCCGGCGGTCAGCCAGCCGCGCAGATTGCGGTCGAGCACCGCATTGGGCGTCGCGTCGTTGACATCGTAGCCGGTCAGAAAGCCGACGCGCAGTCGCTCGACCGGTGCCACGTCCCAGCGTGGGAAGGCGAGCTTGCCGGCGATCAGCTTCATCTGGTCGGCGAGATCGGCGGGCCTGCTTTCTGCCGCCAGCTCGAAGGCATCGTCGTCGATATCGAAATTGAGCTGAATCTGCCGCCCGTTGGTGATCTGGTCGATCTCGTTCTGTCCCCAGGGCCCGATGCCGCTCGCGACCAGCGCATAATCGCCCGTCCACAACAGATTGGGCGCGTCGGCGGCAACGCTGCGATTGCCCGAACCGAAGCGGACGTTGACGCGCACCTTGCCGGGCTCGACCGCATTGTTCGACACCAGCGCGGTCACGCCGTTGGCGAACTCGATCCGTTCGGCCCGCAATCCGGGAATCTGCGTCGCCGACACGATCGTGCCGGGCTGGCCGATCGCGGGCAGCTCGCCGATGTCCACCTTCGCCACCGCCAGCCGGTCATCGCGAATCTGTGCGGGGACGGCGAGCGCGGCGAGCAACGCCTTGTCCCCGCCCTCGACCGCCGTCGGCGTCGTCAGCACGACGCGCGTCACCGGCGCCGCAAAGATCGCGCGGCTGATGTCGAGCATCACCTGCGGCGTCGCCGAAGCACGGATCGCCTTGAACATGTCGACCTGCCCCTGCGGGCTGGTCACGGTTTCGCCAATGTCGACCGCTCGCACCATGTCGTCGGCCAGGCGGGCGCCGGGTTCGTTGCGCGCATTTTCGAGCTCCTTGGCGAGAAACGCCTCGATCTCGTTCGCCTCGCGGTCGATGTCGGCCTGCGACGGCGGCGTCTGGACCGCGTCGGCAATCACGCCGCGCACATCGGCAAGCGCGGCCTTCCAATCGCCGAGCGGCACGATCTGCGCCATGGTCACGTCGGCGCTGCGGCTGACATATTCCTGCCCGACCGTGGCGACGAGGTAGCTGCCGCCGCTGCGCGCCCGGTTTTCGAGCCGCCGGTTGACGAGCGCCTGCGCCAGATATTCCAGATAGAGGCGCCGCGTATTCTCGACCGTGTCGATCCGCTTCTTCCACGGACGGATCATCGCGAGCGTCAATGCCGCGGGCTGGCCCGGCTCGACGATCTCGCGCGCGACCGCTGCCTTGGGGTCGGGCATACCGAAATCGGGCGGCGTCGGATTCGATCCATCGGCGCTCCAGTCACCGTAATATCGGGCAATCAGCCGTTCGAATTCCGCCGGATCGGCATCGCCGACAATGACGATCACCGCGCGGTCGGGGCGATACCAGCGATCGTGAAATGCCGCGACGCTGTCGGCGCGCGCACCGGCGAGCGTTTCCTGCGTGCCGATCGGCGAGCGGTCGGCAAGCGGCTGGCCGGCGAAGAGATGGGCGTTGGTGGCATCGGCGATGCGCTTTTGCGGTCCGTCCGATTCGCGCAGTTCGGAAACCACGACGCCGCGCTCGGCCTCGACCGCAGCGGCCGAGATGCGCGGCTCGCGGATCATGCCCGACAGCAGCTTCATGCTTTCATCGAGATTGGCGGCCGTCACGCTGGGAAGATCGAGTTGATAGACCGTCTGCGTCGGCGTCGTCTGGGCGTTGGTGTCGCTGCCGAAGGAGACGCCGAAGCGTTGCCAGATGCGCTTCGCCTCGCCATCGGGAATATGGACCGATCCACGGAAGGTCAGATGTTCGAGGAGGTGGGCGAAACCGCGCTCCTTCTCGGTCTCGAACAGCGAGCCGACATCCATCCGCACCCGGATCGACACTTGCCCCGGCGGGACGCCGTTATTGCGGACCGCATAGCGCAGCCCGTTGGCAAGCGTGCCGAAGCGCCACCCTGCGTCGCGCGGAATGTCGCTGCCGGCATAGAGCCAGTCGTCGCCAGCGGCCTGCACGGAGGAAAGGGCAGAGGTCGCCGCCTCCTGCGCCGGAGCATGCGCGGGCGCGAGCAGCAGCGCGGCGGTCGCGCATGCAGCCAGCAGAACGGAAAAGCGACGCAACACGGCGCGCGTGGGAGAAATTGACATCGGGCCAGTGTATCGCCTTCAAACCTTGCTGGCCACTGAACCGTCGCCCTCTTGTCCCCGGAAAGACATCGGCCTAGCCAATCGGGATGGAACAGCAAGCCGCCGCCCCGCTCGCCGCGCTCGTCCAGATGACGAGCGGCATCGACCCCGATGCGAATCTGGCGACGATCGACCGCGCGATAGCGGCGGCCGCGGCGCAGGGGGCTTCGATGGTCTTCCTGCCCGAAATGTCGCTATTGCTCGACCGCGATCGTCAGCGGTCGGCGCCGCATATCCGGCGTGAAGCGGACAGCGCTTGGCTGCCTGCTTTGCAGGCGATGGCGCTGCGCCATGGCATCTGGCTGCACAGCGGTTCGATGCCGCTGCTCGCCGACACGGGCGACCGGCGCGTCAATCGCAGCCATGTCATCGCCGCCGACGGCAGCATCCGGGCCCGCTACGACAAGATCCACATGTTCGACGTCACGCTGCCGTCGGGCGAGAACTGGACCGAATCGGCAGCCTATGCCGGCGGCGACGCGCTGATCGTGGTCGATACGCCGCTCGGCCGACTGGGGCTGAGCATCTGTTTCGACCTGCGCTTTCCCGAACTCTATCGCGCGCTGGTCGACCGCGGCGCCGAAGTGATCGCGATTCCCGCCGCCTTCACCGTGCCGACCGGCGCGGCGCATTGGCATGTCCTGCTCCGCGCGCGCGCGATCGAAACGGGCTGCCACGTCATCGCGGCGGCGCAGGGCGGCACGCACGCCGACGGGCGCGCCACCTATGGCCACAGCCTGGCCGTCGATCCGTGGGGCCGCATTCTGGCCGAGATCGTCGAGACCGGAGGCGACCCGACGCTCGCGCTGGCACCCATTGCGAAAGAGGCTCGGCGGGAAGCCCGGACCGCCATCCCCTTGGCGCGCTCGCGCGCCGCGCGGCGGGCGACAATCGACAGCGTTTGCGCAGGAGATCGGAACGACTGACGGTTTCGGAAATGCCGGGGCCGTTCAAGCGCGCCGCAAACGGCGCTGCCCTTCCGGCAGTCAATGAAAATGCTTGCTTCGATCTTTAGAGCGGCGTGCGATAAATCGGAATCGTGCCCAATCCGTTCGTGCTGAGCTTGTCGAAGGGCAGTTATTTCTTTCGGCGCTGCCGACGGAAGAACGGTGCTTCGACAAGCTCAGAACGAACGATGACGGGGTGTCGCGGATCAAACACATGCCCCTCCGGATTCTGATGACTTTGGATTGCCCACTT
>NZ_BCUA01000076.1 GCF_001591045.1 Sphingopyxis granuli NBRC 100800
CTCGTCCTGCGCGCGGCCCGCCTGCACCGCGGCATCGACCGCGGCGAGCAGCTCGGCGATCCCGCGCCGCCGCACCGCGACGGTCGGCACCACCGGCACGCCCAGCTCGCGCGCCAGCCGGTCGGGATCGAGCGTCAGCCCGTCGCGCTCGGCAAGGTCGACCATGTTGAGCGCGATCACCGTCGGCAGGCCGAGCGCGATCAGTTCGAGCGCGAAGCAGAGATGATTGTCGAGATTGGCGGCGTCGACGACGACGATCAGCGCGTCGGGGCGCGTCTCGCCCGCCTGGCGGCCGAGCACGACGTCGCGCGTCACCGCCTCGTCGGGGCTGGACGGGGTCAGGCTGTAGCTGCCCGGCAGGTCGACCAGTGCCAGCGGCCGGCCGTCTGCGAAGCTGGCGTGGCCCGCCTTGCGCTCGACGGTGACGCCGGGATAGTTGGCGATCTTCTGCCGCGCGCCGGTCAGCGCGTTGAACAGGCTCGACTTGCCGGCGTTGGGATTGCCGACCAGCGCGACGGTGGGGAACGGGCCGGTCATGGCGTCGTCGGTTCGACCTCGATCGCCGCGGCCTGCTTGCCGCGGATGATGACCTTCATCCGCCCGATAGTCAGCGCGAGCGGTTCGCGCGAGAACAGGCTGCCGCGGTGCATCGGCACCACTTCGCAGCCCTCCATCAGCCCGAATTCGCGCAGCCGGCGTCCTTCGTCGTGCGTCATCGACGTCCAGTCGATGCGCGCGATGCGCACAGCGGTGCCGAGCGGAGAGGAATCGAGCTTCGCAAGCATTGCGAGCGATTATCAATAACCCCGGGGGAAGGCCAGCCCTTTGTTGGGTGCGATCAGCGCCCCGGGTAGCGCAGGCGGCCGACGAAGCGGGCGAGGCTCGGGCGTTCGGTGCGGCGTGCGGCGCGGCGGTGCTTCCAGCCCTCGAAGCGCATCACCTGATCGATACGGCGCGCAAGGAAGGCGCGCGTGTCGGCGAAATCCTCGCTCTCGTCGTTCAGCGCCACCGCCATCGTCGCGGCATAGACGCCCGCGAGGATCGTGCGCTTGCTGTAATGGTTGAAATCGGTCGCGGTGTCGCCCGCGAGCCGCCACATCAGGTCGGCGGCGCGCCAGCCGAGCCGGGCCGCGAAGCGCGCGTTGGTCGGCAGCGCGAGCAGCGCCAGCGCGCGGCGCAGCGATTCGCGATCCGGCGCGATCAGCGCGAGGCGCGTTTCGACGAGCGTCGTGATCCGCTGACGGATCTTGAGCGTCGCCAGCGCCTCGGGCGGGCAGCGTTCGGCCATCGCGGCGTCGATCGTGGCGAACCAGGCGTCGACCATGTCGCGGCCGCCGCCGGGAAAGGCGAGCCGCGCCACGTCCGGATCGACGCCCGCGCGCGCCGCGGCATCGGCGAGCGCGGCGTCGCCAAAACCGTCGAACGCGGCATTGCGTGCGATCAGCGGGGCGAGCGCGGCGCGAATCTCGTCAAGCGTCGGGTCGGCGGGCAGGGCGGCGGACGGGGACTGGACCATGACCATCAGATAGGCGCCATACGGCGGCTCGGCAACCGAATCAGCACCAGCGCGGCGCCGACGAGCATGCCGCCGAACAGGTCGATCGGCCCCAGCCGCTCGCCGAACATCAGCCAGCCGGCGAGCGCCGCCACCGCGGGCTGGACGAGCAGGGTCAGCCCGATCACCAGCGGCGTGAAGCGCGGCAGCGACCAGATCATCAGGCCCTGTCCGACGATCTGGCTGGTCAGCGCGAGCAGGATCAGCGGCGTCCAGTCGCCCGGCATCACCGGTTCGCCGAGCGCGAGCGCGACCGCGAGGAGCAAAGGCACGCACACCGCCGACGCGATGGTGAGCGCGGTCCACGGCTCCAGCGTGCCGCGCACCTGCTTCATCAGGATGACGTAGCCGGTGTAGAGCATCCCGGCGAGCAGGCTGAGCAGGTCGCCGGCGAGATAGGCGGGTGACAGCTCGTAGCTCTGTCCCATCAGCAGCGCCGAGCCGGCGAAGGCGAGCAGGATCGCCAGCGCCTGCCAGCCGCGCGGCAGCTCGCGGGTCAGGAAAATGCCCCACAGGACGAGCAGCAGGCTCGCGCAATTGCCGAACAGCGTCGCGTTGGCGATCTTGGTATTGAGGATGCCGACATGCCACGCGGCGAGGTCGAGCGCGAAGAAGATGCCCGCCGCGGCGGCGACCATGACCGCGCGGCGGGGCGGGATGCGCCCGCCCGACTCGCGCCACGCGAACAGCAGCAGCAGCGGCAGCGCGAGCGTCATCCGCCAGAAGGCCGAGGCGGTGGGGCCGACGTCGTCGGCGAGCCGCACCAGCATCGCGCCGAGCGACAGCGCGATATTGCCGCCGAGCAGCGCGGCGAAGGCCCAGCGGTTCGCCCGCGCCTTCGCCTGCCCGCTGCCGTCGCCGCTGTCCATCTTCGCTGTCATTTAGATTTTCTTTTGCTACCTAGCATTGTGCCGGCACCGGAGCGTCCATAGCTTCGCTGCCCATAGCGGCGGCCATCGGGGCCGTCGCGCAGAAAGTGGATAGTGGAGGAATCATGCCCGCAACGCTGTTCGATCCGATCAAGCTGGGCGCCATCGCGGCGCCGAACCGCATCGTCATGGCGCCGCTGACGCGCGGCCGCGCCGGCCCCGGCTTCGTGCCGAACGAACTGGCCGTCGAATATTATCGCCAGCGCGCCTCGGCGGGGCTGATCATCTCCGAAGCGACGGGAATCTCGCAGGAAGGGCTCGGCTGGCCGTCGGCGCCGGGGCTGTGGACCGACGCGCAGGTCGAGGGCTGGAAGCCGGTGACCGAGGCGGTGCATGCCGCGGGCGGGCGCATCGTCGCGCAGCTCTGGCACATGGGCCGCGTCGTCCATTCGGTGTTCAACGACGGCCGCCCGCCGGTGTCGGCCTCTGCCACCACCGCGCCGGGCAAGGCGCACACGCCGGTCGGACGGCGCGACTATGAGGAGGCGCGGCCGCTGCGCCTCGACGAGATTCCGCGGCTGATCGACGATTATGCGAAGGCGGCGGAGAATGCGAGGAAAGCCGGGTTCGACGGGGTCCAGCTCCACGCCGCCAACGGCTATCTGATCGACCAGTTCCTGCGCGACGGCACCAATTTGCGCGACGACGCCTATGGCGGCCCGGTCGAGAACCGCATCCGCCTGCTCGGCGAGGTCACCGCGGCGCTGATCGGGGTGTGGGGCGCCGATCGCGTCGGCGTGCGCCTGTCGCCCAACGGCGATTCGCAGGGCGTCGACGACAGCGCGCCCGAGCGGCTGTTCCCGGCGGCGGCGGCGGCGCTCGACGCGCTCGGCATCGCCTTCCTCGAACTGCGCGAGCCGGGGCCCGACGGCACCTTCGGCCGCACCGACGTGCCCAGGCAGTCGCCCGCGATCCGCAAGGTCTTTGCCGGGCCGCTGATCCTCAACAGCGACTATGACGTCGACCAGGCGAAGGCGGCGCTGGAAAGCGGCGTCGCCGACGCGATCAGCTTCGGCCGCCCCTTCATCGCCAACCCCGACCTCGTCGAGCGCATCCGCACCGGCGCCGCATGGGCGCCCGACAATATGCAGACCTGGTATTCGCCGGGACCGGAGGGCTATATCGACTATCCGGCGCTGGTCGCGGCCTGACCCGGAAAGGCGCGTCGCTCCTGCGAAAGCAGGGGCGACGTGAGGTCAATCGCGCGCTGCGACCGCCCTGTCGACGATCCCGGCACCGATCGGACCCAGGATCTGCCCGCCGAAGCGGAAGAGCAGGAAGGCGCCGGCGAAGGCGACCAGCGGCGCGATGAACAGCGCGGCGATGGCGACGACCAGCAGGACGAGGGCCAGCGTCGTGAAGCCGCTCGACAGCGTCTGCCGGCCCCTGGGGCCGAGCGCGATCGTGCGCGGGCCCTTCGCGTCCCACCATTTGCCGGTGACGATCGTCTTGCGGCCGCTCGCGGCAACGGCGGCGGGCCGCGACGCGCGGGCGGGAGCGGCCGGAGCAGCGGGCCTTGTGTCGCGATTCGTCCACGGCTGCTTGCGATTCGCCTTGGCTGCGACCGCGCGATCGGCCGCGGGTCGTGCGGGCGGCGGGGGCGCTTCGGGGATTTTGGCAGGCGCCGGGATTTCGGGGACGGCGCGCGCGGCGGGGCGGATCGGCTCGTTGCCCATCCGCCGGTCGTGCTCGGCCATCCGCTCTGCGGCGGTCGGCGGCGTCCGGCCGGTGTCGCGGTCGAGCACCACCAGCCGCCCGCCGCGCTCGACGATCGCGTAGCGGCTGGGGGGCGGCCGGTCAGCCAATGCCGAATTTTTCCTTCAGGTCGAGCATCGCCAGCGCGGCGTTCGCCGCCCCGCCGCCCTTGTCCCCGCGCGTCCGGTCGGCGCGCGCCAGCGCCTGTGCCTCGTCCTCGACGGTCAGGATGCCGTTGCCGATCGCCAGCCCGTCGAGGGTCAGCGCCATCAGCCCGCGCGCGCTTTCGTTCGACACCACCTCGAAATGATAGGTCTCGCCGCGGATGATGACGCCGAGCGCGACATAGGCGTCGAAGCGCCCGGTCTCAGCCCCCAGCGCGATGGCGGCGGGCACCTCGAGCGCGCCGGGGACCGTCACCGTCTCGTGGCTGTGCCCCGCCGCCTCGATCGCGCGGCGCGCGCCGTCGAGCAGCATGTCGTTGAGATGCGAATAGAAGCGCGCTTCGACGATCAGGACATGCGCCATCAGGCCGCCTCCCCCGGGATCGCGCGCTCGCCGACGATCGACAGGCCATAGCCTTCCAGCCCGACGATATTGGTGTGCGACGGGGTGAGCAGCTCCATCGCATGGACGCCGAGGTCGGCGAGGATCTGCGCGCCGATGCCATAGGTGCGCAGGTCCATGCCGCCGGCGGGCGGCGGGCTGGCATCGGCGGCGGCCGAACCGGGCAGCGGGCGCATCAGCATCACGATGACGCCGGCGCCGGCCGCGCCGATCGCCTCCATCGAGCGCTGCAGGCGGCGCTTGCGCGGTCCCGGCCGGCCCATGATGTCGTCGAAGATCGACACCGGATGCATCCGCACCAGCGTGACCGCCTCGGGATTGACGACGCCCTTCTGCAGCACGAGGTTCACCGACCCGTCGATCTTGTTGCGATAGGATTTGAGCCGCCAGTCGCCGCCGTAATCCGATTCGAAGGGCTCGTCGGACACGCATTCGACCAGCCGGTCGTTGCGGTGGCGATAGGCGATCAGGTCGGCGATCGTCCCGATCTTGAGCCCGTGGCGTCGCGCGAAGGGGATCAGGTCGTCGAGCCGCGCCATCGTGCCGTCGTCATTCATGATCTCGCAGATCACGCCCGAGGGGTTGAGCCCGGCGAGGCGGCTGATGTCCACCGCGGCCTCGGTATGGCCGGCGCGCACCAGCACGCCGCCGTCGCGCGCGATCAGCGGAAAGACATGGCCCGGGGTGACGATGTCGTCGCGGCCCTTGCCCGCGTCGATCGCGACCGAGACGGTGCGCGCGCGGTCGCCCGCCGAAATGCCGGTGGTGACGCCCTCGCGCGCCTCGATCGAGGTGGTGAAGGCGGTTTCGTGGCGGGTGCCGTTGTTGCGGCTCATCAGTTCGAGGCCGAGTTGTTCGACGCGCTCGCGGGTCAGCGTCAGGCAGACGAGCCCGCGCCCGTGGGTGGCCATGAAGTTGATCGCGTCGGGGGTCGCCATCTGCGCCGGGATGACGAGGTCGCCCTCATTCTCGCGGTCCTCGTCGTCGACGAGGATGAACATGCGGCCGTTGCGCGCCTCCGCGATGATCTCTTCCGGCGTCGCCATCGGCGACAGGTCGCTGCCGTGCGTCAGCCAGCTTTCGAGCTTGCGCAGCGTTTCGGCGGTGGGATTCCAGCCGGGCGATTCGAGGTCGCGCAGGCTGTTGGCATGGAGACCGGCGGCGCGCGCAAGCCCCGAGCGGGACATGCTGCCGTCATCGACGATGGCGCGGATGCGCTCGATGAGTTGCGTGGACATGGAGGGCAGTTTTCACACTGTGGTGTGAATGTCAATGTGGATATCACATTGATACGGCATTGTCGGGTTTTGGATTGTCGGGTTTTGGAGGGCGTGCGAATGCTTCTCCTCACCCCGGATCAAGTCGGGGCCATGCCCCTCAGGCCAGCTCCCCGGCGACAGCCGGGGTCCAGATGGCGTAGCGCTGCCCTGCGTGGACCCCGGCTTTCGCCGGGAAACGACACCGTGCTGAAAGAAGTGCGAGGCAGGGAAAGTCCCGCAGCCGGCCGGATCACTTGGGCCCGAAGACCGGCCCGATGTCGCGCAGCGGCGCGTCGGGCTTGGCGTCGAGCAGCGCGAGGAGTTGGCCGCTGCGGTCGTCGCGCTTCGCATAGTCGCGCGCCGACATGCCCGCGATATGGTCGGCCTTGTCGGGGTTGGCGCCGCGCCGGACGAGCAGACGGACCATCGCGCTGTTCTTTGCCTGCACCGCCAGGATCAGCGCGGTTTCGCCGCGGCGGTTGGTCTGGTCGACCGGCGCGTTCCGGTTCAGCAGTTCCTCGGCCCCGTCGGTGAAGTCGATCAGCGCGCTGTGCATCAGCGGCGTCACCCCCTGCCGGTCGGCGATCGCCGGGTCGGCGCCCTTGCCGAGCAGGAAGCGCAGCCAGGTCGCGTCGCGGCGCTTGACGACGATCGCCAGCGCGGTCTCCCCCGTGTCGGGGTTGCGCGCGTTGATCAGCGTCGAATCGTCCTTCAGGGCGTCGGTCGCCTTGTTGCCGTCGCGATTCTCGACCGCTTGCAGAAAGGCATAGCCGCCGCGGAACTGCGCCTGCGCGCCCGGAACGGCGAGCGTCCCCAGCGTCGCCGCGATCAGCAGGGTGGAAGCGAAGCGAAAGGACGCGCGCCTGGACATGATCGAAGAACCCCCGAACAGGATCGTCGTCCCCCCAGCGACGACAAAGGTTGATTTTCGGCGTCTAGCCCCGCAAGGCTGGCCCGATGATGAACGGCCTGAATATCGCCCGAAGCCTGCTCCGCGCAAGCCTGATGCTCGTCTTTTGCACTGCGCTCGCCGCGTGCGGCGGCCCGGCCAAGGCGCCCGAGGCGCAGCCGCCGCTCGCCGGGGCGCGGATCGGCGGCCCCTTCACGCTGACCGACCAGGACGGCCGCACGGTGCGCGACGGCGATTTCGCGGGGAAATACCGCATCGTCTATTTCGGCTACAGCTATTGCCCCGACATCTGCCCGGTCGATTTGCAGAAGCTGATGCGCGGGCTGGCGCAGTTCGAGAAGGCCGAGCCCGCGCGGGGCGCGAAGGTGCAGCCGCTGTTCGTCACCGTCGACCCGGCGCGCGACACGCCCGCGGCGCTGAAGCCCTTCGTCGCGCGCTATCACCCGCGCCTGCTCGGCCTCACCGGCACCCCCGAACAGATCGCGGCGGTCGCGAAGGATTATGCCGTCGTTTACAACAAGGTCGCGGGATCGGCGCCCGACCGCTACCTGATGGCGCACAGCCAGATCGCCTTTCTGATGGACCCCGACGACAAGCCGCTCGCGATGCTGCCGCTCGACGACCCGTCGACCGATGGCGACGAGGGCGCGCCGGCCGAGGTCGCCGCCGAGCTGGCGAAATGGGTGAAGTAACGCCCGCGCGCCGCTTCTGGGAGGCGCCGCTCGCCAGCCTCGACGCCGGCGAGTGGGAGGCGCTGTGCGACGGCTGCGGCAAATGCTGCCTCCACAAGCTGGAGGACGAGGACACGGGCCGCATCTATCCGACCAATGTCGCATGCCGCCTGCTCGACCTGAAGATCGCGCGGTGCGGCGACTATCGGCACCGCCGCCGCCACGTCCCCGACTGCCTGACGCTGACCAAGGCCAGGGTCGCCGATATCGAATGGCTGCCGCAAAGCTGCGCCTATCGGCTGCGTGCCGAGGGGCGGCCGCTGCCAGACTGGCACTATCTGGTGTGCGGCGACCGCGACGCGGTGCACCGCGCGGGCGAATCGATCGTCGGCTGGACGGTCGGTGAGGATGTCGCCGGGCCGCTGGAGAACCATCTTGTGGAACGCGTCGTCTGATCGCGCGGCGGAGGCGCCGCAGATCCGGATCGGCGACGAGGTCTGGCCGGTGCGGCTGGTCCACCATGCCCGCGCGCGGCGCTATCGCCTCGTCCTCGACGCCGCGCGCGCCGAACTGCGGCTGACGCTGCCGCGCCGGGGGAACAGCGCCAAGGCGCTGCGCTGGGCGAGCGAGCAGCAGGACTGGCTCGCCGAGCAGGTCGGCAAGGCGGCGGCGCCGGTGACGGTCGGACCCGACACGCTGCTGCCCCTGTTCGGGGTCGAGCGGCGCATCCTCTGGTCGGCCTCCGCGCCGCGCGCGGTGCGGCTGGCGGACGATGCCCTGCATGTCGGCGGCCCGGCGGCCGGGGTGGGGCGGCGGATCGAGCGCTGGCTGAGGGCCGAGGCGCTGGCGCTGATGGAACGCGAAAGCCGCGCGATCGCGGCGGCGGCGGGGCTGCGCGTCGGCCGCGTCGGGGTCGGCGACCCGCGCAGCCGCTGGGGAAGCTGCACCGCCGCGGGCGACCTGCGCTATAGCTGGCGGCTGATCCTGGCGCCCGACCATGTCCGCCGCGCCACCGTCGCGCACGAGGTCGCGCACCTCGCATACATGGACCACGGCCCCGCGTTCCACGCGCTCGTCGCGGCGCTGCACGACGGCGACGTCGCCGCCGCGCGCGCCTGGCTGCGCCGCGAAGGGCGCGGACTGCACCGCTATCGCTTCGGCTGACCGGCCGGGCTGCGGCTGGTTCGGTATAGGGCTTTGGACACGCAAGGGCTCTTTCCCCGGCGAAAGCCGGGGTCCATGTGGCGTGGCGCTGCCCCGCGTGGACCCCGGCTTTCGCCGGGGAACATTCAGGGCGTCTCCGGAAATCGAAAAGAAACGCCGGCGCGAGCCGCCCTCAACGGACGTCAGCCCGCCCGGTCGCCCTCGCCGTTCGGCGGGCGGGCCGGGGTCTTGGGCAGGGGGACGATGATCTTCGGGGCGGCGGCCGGCGGGGCCTTGATCTGCGGCACGGCCCTGGGCGCCGCGCCGGGGTCGGCGGGCGGGCGGCGGCCGGTCTGCTCCTCGATCCACTGCTGGTTCAGCACCGGGCCGTCGGCGGGCGGGGGCGGCGGCGCGGCGGCGCCTTCTTCGGGCGGCGGGCCGAGCGCGGGCAGTTCGATCGGCATGCCGTTCTCGTCGACCAGCGCGCCGTCCTCCTCGGGGGCGCCGAAATAGGCCTCGCCATCCTCTTCGAGCTGCCATTCGGGCAGCTTGACCTCGGTATCGAAGGGCTCGATCGGGCGCTTGGCGACCGCGACGCGCATGAAGTCGGCGAAGGCGCGCGCCGGCGCGCGGCCGCCCTGCAGCCCGCCGACCGGCTTCGCATCGTCGCGGCCCATCCACACGCCGGTGGTGATGCCGCTCGAAAAGCCGAGGAACCAGCCGTCCTTGTTGCTCGACGTCGTGCCGGTCTTGCCCGCGACCGGGCGCCCGATCTGCGCCGCCTTGCCGGTGCCGGTGTTGACCGCGGTCTGGAGCAGGTCGGTGATGCCGGCGGCGACCCAGTGATCGACCAGCACCTGCCCGCGCTCGGCGGGGCGCTGATAGAGCAGGCGGCCGTCGGCGGTGGTCACCCGCGTGATGCCGTAGGGCTGCACCGACACGCCGCCGCGCGCGACCGCGGCGAAGGCGGCAGTCATGTCGATCACGCGCACCTCCGCGCTGCCCAGCACCATCGACGGATGCGTGTTGATCGGGGTGGTGATGCCCAGCCGGCGCGCCATGTTGGCGACCGACGAAAAGCCGATCTCGTCGCCCAGTTTCGCCGCGACGGTGTTCACCGAATAGGCGAAGGCGGTGCGCAGGCTCATCGGTCCGGCGAAGCGCCCCGACGAGTTGCGCGGGCTCCAGCCGTTGATCGTCACCGGCTCGTCGACCACCTGGTCGTCGACCTTGTAGCCCGCCTCGAGCGCGGCCATGTAGACGAACAGCTTCCACGCCGACCCCGGCTGGCGCACCGCCTGCGTCGCGCGGTTGTAGTTGGAGGTGACGTAATCGGTGCCGCCGACCATCGCGCGCACCGCGCCGTCGCGGTCGAGCGCGACGAGCGCGCCCTGCACGCCGCCGGGGGCGTTGGCCTGGATCGCCGCGGTCGCCGCGCGCTGCATGCCGAGGTCGATCGTCGTGTAGACGTCGAGCGGCTCGTTGCCCTCGTCGATCAGCATGTCGAGCTGCGGCAGCGCCCAGTCGGTGAAATAGCGCGCGCTGTTCTGTCCCGTCTCCTGCGCGAGCTGGACGTTGGCGGGCTCGGCGCCGGCGGCCTGCGAACGGGTGATGAAGCCCGCGTCGACCATCGTTTCGAGCACGACGCCGGCGCGGCCCAGCGCCGCCTGCGCGTCGGCGGTCGGCGAATAGCGCGACGGCGCCTTGACCAGTCCCGCGATCACCGCCGCCTCCGACAGCGACATCTGGGTCGCGCTATGCCCGAAGAAGCGGCGCGACGCGGCGTCGACGCCATAGCTGCCGCCGCCGAAATAGACCTTGTTCAGATAGAGTTCGAGCAGCTCGTCCTTCGAGAATTTCCATTCGAGCGCGAGCGCGAGCACCATCTCGCGCCCCTTGCGCGTCCAGGTGTAGCTGTTCGACAGGAAGATGTTGCGCGCCAGTTGCTGGGTGATCGTCGAGGCGCCCTGCATGCGCCGCCCGGTGCCATGGGTGCGCACCGCGAACACCGCCGCGCGGGTCATCCCGACCGGGTCGAGGCCGGGGTGATAGCGAAAGCGGCGGTCCTCGACCGCGACCATCGCATCCTGCATCACCTGTGGCACCTCGCGTAGCGTCAGCCAGCGCCCGTAGTTCGGCCCGAGCGAGAAGAAGACGGTGCCGTCGGCGGCGTGGATGCGCACCGTCTGGCCGGCGGGCGATTTCTTGAGCGCCTCGAAGCTGGGCATCCGCTGCACCGCGAGCCCGACCGCGACCGCCAGCGCGACCGCGCCGACGAAGGCGAGCGCCAGCCCCCAGCGGACGGCGCGGCGCAGCCACAGCCGCCAGCGCGGCACCGCCGCCGCGCCCGAGCGGGGCGTCTTGCCCGAAGACGAGGATTTTCCCGACGAAGCCGGCTGTCGTTCGCGGCGCAAAGTCCGTGTTCCTTCCCTCGCTGCGCCCTGTCAGTCACAGCCCGTTGACGTCGGCCCCTTGGACGCGAGGGATGTAGTCAGCCCGCGCCGGTCTCCGCCTCATCCCGTCCGCGCTCGGCGAAGTCAAGCGCCGCGCTGTTGATGCAATAGCGCAGGCCCGCCGGGCCGGGGCCGTCGGGAAAGACATGGCCGAGATGGCCTTCGCACGCGGCGCAGCGCACCTCGATCCGCGTCATGCCGTGGCGCGTATCGCGATGCTCGCTGACCGCGCCCTCGTTCGCGGGGGCGGTGTAGCTCGGCCAGCCCGAGCCGCTGTCATATTTGGTGCGGCTGTCGAACAGCGGCGCGCCGCAGCCGGCGCAGCGATAGATGCCGTCGCCCTTGAAATCATTGTATTTGCCGGTGAAGGCGCGCTCGGTGCCGCTTTCGCGCAGCACATGATGCGCCATCGGGTCGAGGGCGGTTCGGTTGTCGGTCATCGGGGCTCTCCTTGCGGGTGCGCGCGGCGGGGCGGCGCGGCCTTCCGCTCGCATATATCGGCCCGCCGCGGCCGCGTCGCAAGGGGGCGGGCGGGGGCTGCCGTCCCCTTTGCGACGCGGCGGCTTTACGCGCACTTAACCATGATCGTGGCAGGGTGAGGGCGTGAGATGGCCCGTCGCCCTCGTTCCGATCCTGGCTTCCGCGGCGGCGCCGGCGGCGGCGCAATGCCTGCTGTGCGCGCCCGGCGCCGAAGCCGGGGCCGCGCCGCGAATCGGGCGCACCGCGGAAACGCCGCTGCGCGTCGAGATCGAGACGCAGCTCGACATGGGCCGCGTCGCGGTCGGCGCCGCGGGCGGCGAGGTCGAGGTCGACCCCGTATCGGGCGTGCGGCGGCTGCGCGGCGCGCTCTTCGATCTCGGGGGTTTCGCGCTGTCGGGGGTGGTGTCGGTGCGCGGCGAGCCGGGCGCGGCGGTGCGCGTCGTGCTGCCGGCGGCGGTCGACCTCGAAAGCGGCAGCGGGCGCGCGGCGCGCGTCACCGGGCTCGTCACCGACCTGCCGCCGGCGCCGCGGCTCGGCCCCGACGGCCGGCTGCGCTTCCGCTTCGGCGGCCGCCTGCAGGTCGCGGGACTCGACGACGGCGACTATCGCGGCCGCATCCCGGTGACGGTCGAATATCAATAGCGGGTCCGCACCCCAGGCCGATACGGACCCGCCGTGCCGCGCGTCAGGCCGAGGCTTCGAGTTCGACCGAGCGGAGATAGGGCTTCAGCGTCTTGAATCCCTGCGGGAAGCGCTGCTTCGCGTCCGCGTCGGACAGCTTCGGCGAGATGATGACCGCATCGCCGGGGTTCCAGTTGACCGGGGTCGCCACCGGCTGCGCGTCGGTGAGCTGGAGGCTGTCGATCGCCCGCAAAATCTCCGCGAAATTGCGGCCCGAGCTGGGCGGATAGGTCAGGATCAGCCGGATCTTCTTGTTCGGGTCGACGACGAACACCGAGCGCACCGTATAGGTCGGGTCCGAATCGGGATGGATCATCTCGTAGAGCGCCGAGACCTTGCCGTCGAAATCGGCGAGCAGCGGATAGTCGAGCTTCTGCCCCTGCGTTTCCTCGATGTCCTTCGCCCAGCCGAAGTGCGAGTCGAGCGGATCGACCGACAGGCCGATCGTCTTGACCCCGCGCTTGTCCCACTCGCCGCGCAGCCGCGCGACCTCACCCAGTTCGGTGGTGCAGATCGGCGTATAATCCTTGGGGTGGCTGAACAGCAGCCCCCACGAGTCGCCGAGCCATTCGTGAAAGCGAATGGTCCCCGCGGTGCTTTCCTGTTCAAAATCGGGTGCGGTCTGTCCCAGCAAAATCGACATGTCAGCTCTCCTTGGCAATGGCGGCGACCATCGCAGAAGGCAGCGGGCGACCGAACCTAGATATTGTTGGGCAGCGCAAATCAAATATTGAATCCCGTTATGACTGCGGGATCGGAGCATTAAACAGAAAATATATTGAACATCATCATAAAAATTTTTGCTTCTTATTGAAGCAGTAAAGAATCCTTTGGCCGATCCCAACTTATTATCGCCGCGGATTCCTAACATTTCCTTTGCCAGTTTTCCGCCCGCCGTGCGATCTGCGCCGCCATTGCGCTCGCCTCGCTGCCGCGCCGCATACGAGTGGGCAGCCGGAGGCGAAGCGCCTCCCTATCGTCGAAGGGTCGAGAGAGATGACGGCTGAAATCATGACGGCACCGCAGCATGCCCCTGCCCTGCTGACGGGCGAGCAGGCCGGGCTGGTCGAGGCGCTGGGCGCGACGCTGACCGCCGAGCAGGCGCGCTGGGCGAGCGGTTATTTCGCGGGGCTGGCGCTCGGACTGGCGCGCGGCGGCGGTGCGGGAGCGCTCGCGTCGCCTGCCCCCGCCGCGCCGCGCCCGGCGGCGCGCACGCTCGCCATCCTTTATGGCAGCGAGACCGGCAACGGCGCCGAACTGGCGAAGAGCCTCGCCGCCGCGGCGACCGCGCAGGGCCTCGCTCCGGTGCTGACGGACATGGCCGACTACAAGCCGCGCCGGCTGAAGGACGAGCAGGACCTGCTGATCGTCGTCGCCACCCATGGCGAGGGCGACCCGCCGCAGCCCGCGGCCGATTTCTTCGATTTCGTCGAGAGCCGCAAGGCGCCGCCGCTGCCCGACCTGCGCTATGCCGTCCTCGCGCTCGGCGACATGAGCTATGAGCAGTTCTGCGGTGCCGGCAAGCGGATCGACGCGCGGCTGGAAGCGCTGGGGGCGCAGCGGCTGCGCCCGCGCGTCGACTGCGACGTCGATTTCGACGAGCCCGCGGCCGAATGGAGCGTCGACATATTGGCGCTGCTCGCCGCCGAACAGGCCGAAGCGGCGCCCGCGACGCCGGCGGCCGCTGTAGTGCCCGCGTCCGCCGGGTCCGACGCCGGGACCGGTTACGACAAGCGCAATCCCTTTCCGGCGACGGTGATCGAGAAGATCCGCCTGTCGGGGCGCGGGTCGAGCAAGGAGACCCAGCATGTCGAGCTGTCGCTCGCGGGATCGGGGCTCAGCTATCAGCCCGGCGACGCGCTGGGGTTCGTCGCGCGCAACGACCCGGCGGCGGTCGAGGCGCTGCTGACCGCGCTCGACCTGCCGGGCAGCGCGCCGCTGACCCTCAAGGGGAAGGCGACGACGCTGGAAGAGGCGCTGGCGACGTCGCTCGAGGTGACGACCGCGACGCTGCGTTTCCTCGACCATTGGGGCGCGCTGACCGGAACGGGCGACGTGTTCGCGGCGATGGACAGCGGCGAGCGCGCGGCCTTCCTCCACGCCAACCACATCGTCGACATCGTCCGCGCCTTTCCGCTGAAGGGCGTCGATCCGCAGCGCTTCGCCGAGGGGCTGCGGCCGCTCCAGCCGCGGCTCTATTCGATCGCGTCCAGCCTCGCCGCCTGCCCCGACGAGGCGCATATCACCGTCGCGCCGGTGCGCTATGCGCTGCACGACCAGCCGCGGTCGGGGGTTGCCTCCGGCCAGATCGCCGACCGCGTGGAAATCGACTCGGTGGTTCCCGTCTATATCCAGGCCAATCCGCATTTCCGCCTGCCGCCCGAGGGGCGGCCGATCATCATGATCGGCGCCGGCACCGGCGTTGCCCCCTATCGCGCCTTCCTGCAGGAGCGCGAGGCGCGCGGCGGCGGCCGGGCGTGGCTGTTCTTCGGCGAGCGCCATTTCCGCAGCGACTTCCTCTACCAGACCGAATGGCAGCAATGGCTGGCCGACGGCACGCTGACACGGATGGACGTCGCCTTCTCGCGCGACGGCGCCCGGAAGCTCTACGTCCAGCACCGCCTCCGCGAGCAGGCGCGCGACGTCCATGCCTGGCTGGAGGAGGGCGCACACCTCTATGTCTGCGGCGACGCGGCGCGGCTCGCGCCCGACGTCCACGCCGCGCTGGTCGCGCTGATCGCCGAACAGGCGAGCGTCCAGACCGAGGATGCCGAGGAATATCTGCGCGATCTGCAGCGCGACGGCCGCTACCAGCGCGACATTTATTGAGGAACCGCCCGATGGACCTGCTTCCCCCCACCGACCGCAGCCAGGACGTGTCGCAGCCGCTCGACCGGCTGAGCCCCGACGAGACGTTGAAGGCCGAAAGCGACCAGCTGCGCGGGACGATCGCGCTCGGGCTGCTCGACCGCATCACCTCCGCCGTGCCCGGCAACGACATCAAGCTGATGAAGTTCCACGGCATCTATCAGCAGGACGACCGCGACGTCCGCGACGAGCGCCGCCGGCAGAAGCTGGAGCCCGCCTTTCAGTTCATGATCCGCGTCCGCTTGCCCGGCGGCATCTGCACGACCGAACGCTGGCTGAAGATCGCCGAACTGGCCTGCGCGCACGGCGGCGAGACGCTGCGCATGACGACGCGCCAGACCTTTCAGTTCCACTGGGTGCTCAAGCAGGACCTCGTCCCGCTGATCCGCGGGCTGCACGAGGTGCTGCTCGACACGGTGGCGGCGTGCGGCGACGATTCGCGCGGCGTGATGGCGACCGTCTATCCCGAATTCCCCGCGCTCCAGGCCGAACTCGCCGATCTGGCGAAGGCGGTCAGCGACCATGTGATCCCCAGGACCGGCGCCTATCACGAAATCTGGTACGGCGAGGAACGGGTTGCGACCTCCGGGCCCGAGGAGCCTTTCTACGGGCGCACCTACATGCCCCGCAAGTTCAAGATCGGCTTCGTCATCCCGCCGAACAACGACATCGACATCTATGCCCAGGACCTCGGCTATATCGCCATCGTCGGCGAGGACGGGCGGATCGCCGGCTTCAACGTCGCGATCGGCGGCGGCATGGGGCGCACCGACAAGGCGCCGCACACCTATCCGCGCACCGCGTCGGTGATCGGCTTCATCACCCCCGACCGGCTCTATCCGGTGACCGAGGCGGTGATGGGCGTCCAGCGCGACTATGGCAATCGCGCCGACCGCGCGCGGGCGCGCTTCAAATATACGATCGACGACAAAGGGCTCGACTGGATCAAGGCGGCGATCGAGGATCGCGCCGGGCCGCTCGACCCCGCGCGCCCCTATGCCTTCACCTCGAACGCCGACCGCTATGGCTGGACCGAATCGGACGACGGCGCCCACCATTATACGCTGTTCGTCGAGAACGGCCGGCTCGACCGCGATCTGCTCGACCGGATCGAACCGATCGCGCGCGTCCACAAGGGGCATTTCCGCCTGACCCCCAACCAGAATCTGATGATCGCCGGGGTCGCCGCCGCCGACCAGCCGGCGATCGAAGCGCTGCTCGCCGAGACCGGGCTCGCCGCGCTCAACGCGCGCAGCACGCTGCGGCTCAATGCGATGGCGTGCGTCGCGCTGCCGACCTGCGGCCTCGCGATGGCGGACAGCGAACGCTATCTGCCCAGTCTGATCACCCGCATCGAGGCGATCCTGTCGCGCCACGGGCTGGAGAAGGAACCGATCACGCTGCGCATGACGGGATGCCCCAACGGCTGCGCCCGCCCCTATATCGCCGAGATCGGGCTGACCGGCCGCGCGCCGGGCAAATATAATCTCTATCTGGGCGGCGGTTTCCATGGCCAGCGCCTCGGGCGCCTCTATCGCGAGAATATCGGCGAGGCGGCGATCCTCGAGACGCTCGACGAGACGCTGGGCCGCTATGCCGCCGAGCGGCAGCCGGGCGAGCATTTCGGCGATTTCACCATCCGCGCGGGCATCGTCCGCGAAGTGACCGAGGGCCGCTTCTCGAACGATTAGGGCGCGTCTTCGGGCAAAGGGCCGATCAGCGCGCCGCCGCCGCCGGGCGGTTGCGGTCGGCTGCGTCGAGCGCAAGCAGCGACGTCCCCTTGGTCTCGCGCATCGCCAGCGCCGACAGCAGGCTGACCGCGGCGGCGATGGCGATATAGGCGGCGATCGGGGTCCAGCTGTCATATTCGCGCAGCAGCGCGGTGCCGATCAGCGGCGCCCACGACCCCGCGACGATCGCCGTCACCTGATAGCCGAGCGACACGCCCGAATAGCGCATGCGCGTCGGGAACATCTCCGCCATGATCGCGGGCTGCGGCGCATACATCAGTGCGTGGATCGCGAGGCCGAGCATGATCGCGGCAAGGATCGTCGCGGTGGCGCCGGTGTCGAACATCGGGAAGGCGAGGAACGGCCAGACCATGGTGAGCGCGGCCCCGGCGATATAGACGGGCCGTCGCCCGATGCGGTCGGCGAGCGCGCCGACCAGCGGAATGACGACAACATGGACAATATGCGCGGCAAACAGCAGCGCGAGGATGCGCGTCGTGTCGATCTCGCGATGGTGGAGATAGGTGATCGAGAAGGTAACCACCATATAATAGACGATATTCTCGCCGAAGCGCAGACCCATCGCCGTGAACACGCCGCGCGGATAGTGGCGAAACACCTCGGTAAGACCATAGCCCCCTCCGGCCGAGGCCTCGGCGTGCGCCCGCGCCTCCTCGAAGATCGGCGAGTCGCTGACCTGGGTGCGGATATAATAGCCGATGACGACGATCACCGCCGACAGCCAGAAGCCGACGCGCCAGCCCCAGGCGAGGAAATCCGCGTCGGACAGCGTCGCCGCGAGGATCAGCAGCACCGCGGTCGCGAGCAGGTTGCCGAGCGGCACCCCCGCCTGCGGGAAGCTGCCCCAGAAGGCGCGGCTGCGGTTCGGGCTGTGCTCGGTGACGAGCAGCACCGCCCCGCCCCACTCGCCGCCGAGCGCGAAACCCTGCACGAAGCGCAGCAGCACCAGCAGCGCCGGCGCCCAATAGCCGATGCTGTCGAAGCCCGGCAGGCAGCCCATCAGAAAGGTCGACACGCCGATCAGCACGAGGCTGAGCTGGAGCAGCGCCTTGCGGCCGATGCGGTCGCCGACATGGCCAAACACCACCCCGCCCAGCGGTCGGGCGAGGAAACCGACGGCATAGGTGGCGAAGGCCGCGATGATGCCGTCGAGCTCGTTGCCGGTGTCGGGGAAGAAGAGCTTGCCGAACACCAGCGTCGCGGCGGTGCCGTAGAGGAAGAATTCATACCATTCGACGACGGTGCCGGCCATCGACGCGCCGACCACCTTCTTCAGATAGGGAAGGTCGGCTGTCTGTTCATGGTCCATCTCGCTTTCCTCCCCGGCGCTGTTGTCTTCCTTAGTCCCGCGCCCCGAACAGGGCGGTGCCGACGCGCACGTGCGTCGCGCCCAGCATCACCGCGGTCGGATAATCGCCGCTCATCCCCATCGAGCGCAGCGGCAGCGCGTGCCGTTCGGCGAGTTCGTCGAGCAGCGCGAAATAGGGCGCGGGTTCGCGGTCCGCGGGGGGGATCGCCATCAGCCCCTCGATGCGCAATCCGGCCTCCGCCGCCTTGGCGAGCAATGCGGGCAGGTCGGCGACCGCACAGCCGCCCTTCTGCGCCTCGTCGCCGACATTGACCTGGATGAAGAGGTGCGGGCGCCGGTCCAGCCGGTCACACGCCTTCGCCAGCGCCTGCACCAGCGACGGGCGGTCGACCGAGTGGATCGCGTCGAACAGCGTCACCGCATCCTCGGCCTTGTTCGACTGGAGCCGGCCGATCAGGTGCAACGTGATGCCGGATGCTTCGGCGCGCAGCGCGGGCCATTTGGCCGCGGCCTCCTGCACGCGATTCTCGCCGAAATGACGCTGGCCGGCGGCAATCAGCGGGCGGATGGCGTCGGCGTCGTGCGTCTTCGACACCGCGATCAGGCAGACGGCGTCGGCCTCGCGGCCGGCACGCTTCGCCGCTGCCGCGATGTTGCCTCGCACCTCCGCCAGCCGCTCCGCCGCTTGGTCCATTCCGTTCGCCTCCGGGTGGCGTGCGCGTTGCGCGCTGCCCCGACGCGCCTATAGGAAGAGCGATGCCTCGACGCCACCCCCCGCCGCGCGGTGCCCGCCTTTCCGGTGTCTGGTTGTTCACCGACGAACGCGCCGCGACGCCGCTCGCGCGGCTGGCGGCGCTGCTGCCGCCGGGCAGCGGTATCGTCGTGCGGCACGACGGGCTGGCGCCCGGTGCGCGCTGGCGCCTGTTCCGGCGCCTCGCGCGCATCGCGCGAGCGCGGCACCTGTCGCTGCTGCTCGCGGGGCCGCCGGCGCT
>NZ_BCUA01000077.1 GCF_001591045.1 Sphingopyxis granuli NBRC 100800
AGTCCATTCGCTGTCATCTCGTTCGAGGCGGAACGACGGTGGCTGGGATTGCCGCGGCTCCTGAGGGAGCCTTGCAATGATATAGCGGGTGTCCCGCGCGATCCGCCGGTTTCGACGGGAGCGCGCTCAGTCGCCGGCCTTGAATCGCGCCCAGATCGGCAGATGGTCGGAGGCGCGCGCGGCGAGCGGGCTCTGGTGGACGCCGGCGTCGACGGCTTCCAGTTCAGGCGAGGCGAAGATGCGGTCGAGCCGGGCGACCGGGCGGCGGCTGTGGAAGCTGTGGCCGGTGTCGACCGGCCGGTGCTGCGCGCCGAAGTCGGCAAGGCAGCCGCCCGTCGCGCGCCATTCGTTACAATCGCCCATCAGGATCGTCGGCAAAGGCTCGCCCTCGGCGACATGGCTCAGGATCGCGCGCGCCTGCTGGCGGCGGCGCAGGCCCGATATGTCGAGGTGCATGCCGACGACGCGCAGCCGCGTGTCGCCGATGCGCACCGTCGCCGCGACCGCGCCGCGCGGTTCGAGCGTCGGCAGGTGCAGCGAATGGCTTTCTTCGATCTCCACGCCGCGCCGCACGAGCAGCGCATTGCCGTGCCAGCCGAGGCTGAGCGGCCGGCCGTCGAGCGCGACCGGAACATAATCGCTATGATCCTTGAACATGTGCGGCGGAATCGCGCTGGCGCGGGCGCCGAAGCGGCGGTCGGCCTCCTGCAGCGCGACGATGTCGGCGTCGAGTTCGCCGAGCACCGACAGCACGCGGCCGGGATCGCGGCGGCGGTCGAGCCCGATGCCCTTGCGCATATTGTAACTGGCGACCTTGATCATCGGCGGAAGCGTCTGTCTTTCATGGGGCTGTCATCAACACGAACGGGAGTGAGATGGGGTTGCATTTAGCCGACGTCAAATTCCCTGAGCAGCGCACGTGCCTCGGCGAGTTCCTCGTCGAGGACCATCACCCGCACCGGGATCATCAGTCCGACGCTTTCGGCGATGTTCATTCCGGCGTCGAAGCACACCGCGTGCACCCCCGCGCTTTCGAGCCGCCCGCGCAGCAGCTCGGCCTCGGCTCCGTTCGGCAGGCGGATCAGTTCGACCAGCGGCATCAGGCGGCTCCCTCGATATAGCGGTCGGTCGGCCGGGTCGGCAGGCCGTCGATGCTGCGCGTGCGGCCCTGATGTTTCTCGACCCATTCGCCGGCATCGGCCTGGCGGTGATATTTCTGCAGCGTGTCGCGCTCCTGCTCCAATGCCATCCGCGGCACGCCCCAGCCACAACTCGTCTGTACGCTGTCGACGGCGATGTCGAAAATCTGCCGCGTTCCGGGGAGCAGGGTGAAATGGCGTGCCAGATCGTCCCATCCGGCATCCTGCGGCAGCACGGCGCGGCCCCGGCCATAGATGCGCAGGATCAGCGCGCTGCGGTCGAAGGCGCAGAACATCAGGGTGATGCGCCCGTCGGCGGCGAGGTGGGCGTGCGTCTCGTTGCCCGACCCGCCGAGGTCGAGCCATGCGACCCGCGCTGGCGACAGCACCCGGAAGCTGTCGGCATAGCCTTTGGGCGACAGGTTGATCCGCCCGTCGCGCGCCGCCGTCGCGGTGAAAAAGACCCGCTGCTTCGCGATGAAGGCGATGTGCCGATCGGTCAGCGCGTCGAAAAATTCGGCCATATCGGATGCTCCGGCGGGACGGAGGCGGATTCCGTCACCAATTGCTGCCTTCTTCTATCGCGGCCTGCTCTTCGGGGCGCGTCGCGCGGCCGAGCGCGGCGTTGCGGTGCGGAAAGCGGCCGAAACGGTCGATGATCGCGAAATGCTTCTGCGCATAGTCGAGGAAGATCGGATCGGCGAGTTCGCCCATCAGGCGCAACGATTCGCGCTGGTCGGCGATGTCCTCGCTATGTTCGAACGGCAGATAGGCGAACTGGCGCCGCGTATCGGGCCACGCCTTGTCCCAGCCGCGCTCGACGATGCGCCGCGCGATCGCGCGGGCAAGGCTGTCGGTGGCGAAGGCGTCGGCATGGCCGCGAAAGATGTTGCGCGGCACCTGATCGAACAGGATGGCCGCGGCGAGCGCGGTGTCGGGGTCCGACAGGAAGGCCGCGGCGGGTTGCGACCGCAGCGCGGCATGCCAGTCGGCCGCGCGTTCGCGCACCGCTGCATCGAAATCCGGACCACCGCCATACCAGTCGGCCATGCCGTGCGCGTCGAACCAGAAGCCCAGCAATTGCTGGGCCCAGTCGGAGGGCGGCGCGGGCGGCGGCCTGTCGTCGTCGTCGGTCATTGCGGGGTCCTTTCGGGTGACGATCTCGTGATCGCGGGCGTACTCTGGATTGCCGCGCCCTCCGGATCAAGCCGGCGCATATCCCTTCCGGATATCGGCCGTCCTGTTCCCCGACTAAAGCCGGGGTCCAGGTCAGGTAGCGCTGCGTATCGGACCCCGGCATCCGCTGGGGAACGACACCATGCTCGAAGGAACGCTGTCGCGGGCGCGGGCGGCGTCAGTCGGACGCGGCCCGGCGATAGGGAACGAATTTGCCGAGGCCGACGAAACCGCGATAGAAATGGCTGGTGCGGTCGTGCAGTTCGACCGTGTCGATGCTGCACAGCCGCCCGGTCGGCAGCTTCGTCACGAGCACGACGTCGTCGTTCAGCGATTCGGCGCCGGTGGTGGGCCGGTTAACCCACAAGGTGCCGCCGATGCGATAGACGATCGCGGTCTTGTCGATCACCTGCGAATCGCTGACCGAGGACAGGGTGATGCAATCCTGCGGCTCGCCGGCGGTGCGGCCTTCGAGCAGTTTGGCGAGCTGCGCCTCGGGCGCGAGCTTCTCTTTCGCGACGGCTGGCGTCGCGGCGAGCGCCGTGGCGGCGATGAGGACGGGAACAAGCGAACGCATGGCTCGACTCCTTAGGTTGTTATCCTCACCCTCGGTCCGCTTTAGCCGCATCCGCGTGAACCGGGCCTGACTCGTCGGTCAGCACGCTCCGTCGGGCAATGGTATGCCGAGCGGCCCCTTGCACTTCTTCTTCCTGGGCTTTTCGGCCGGCGCGCTCGCGTCGCCGGCACCGCCTGCCGCGCCCATGCCCCCGAAATCGGCGCCGATCATCAGCATGGTGTGCGAACGGAAGCGCACCTTCGCCGTCCAGTCGATGTTCCACACCGCATTGCCCGCGGGCCTGGGCGGGTAGGCGAAATTAGCCTCTGGCCCAAAGGCGTTGAGGTTGCCCATCAGCATCTCGCCCGACGCCTTCTTGACCTCGGCGGGGATCTGACAGCTCGTCTGCGTCGGCGGCATCACGATCTTCTTAGTGACCAGATTGGCGACGACCGAGGGCGGCAGCCAGTCCCACAGCCCGCCACCGAATTCGCGCGCGCTGCTGCTCGTCCACCACACCATGTCGCCGCCGGCGCCGCCGCGGTCCATGCCCCCGAAGGCCCAGGCGACATAGCCGGTCGCGGGCGCAAGCTGGTTCCAGCGGATCAGGATCGACCCGTCCGCCTGCTGCGCGGTCGAGGCATTCAGCGCCGGCATATAATCCTGCGCGAGGGTGAAGCTGATGTCGGGGCCGACATTGCCCGCGATGCGGTGCGCGCCGAGCAGCGACGAATCCTTCGGCGGCTGCTTCGACGATTTGCTGTTCGGCCATCCGGCATAGGATTTGCTGTTGCCCGTCGTCACCTCGCGAATGCGCGGGACGGTGGAGGTGAACAGGTTCGGCGGCATCTGTCCCGCCGCCAGTTTCGCGAAGTCGATGATCACCGGCTGTCCCGGCCCGGCCTTGGCGCCGCAGCCCCAGAACAGCAGCATCCGGCCCTTCGGGCGCTCGAACCCGTCGGGCATCGCGTCGCTGGTTTCCTCGCGCGGCGCCCATTTGCCGGGCTCGGGGCCGAGCAGAGGCACCGACTTGCCGAGCTTCGCCTGCGGCTCGAAATAATGATCGGCGCGTACCGGCGGGCTGGTCGGCGCCTGATTCGATCCGAGCCGGAGGTCGAGCGTATGCGCTACCTTGCTGTCGGGACCGCCGCCCAACATCATGCCGAGCGCGCTGCCCATGCCGCCGCCGCCGGCCGCCATCGCCGCGAAGCCCGACGCTGTCGCGACGTCCATCTCATAGCGTTCCTTGGGGCCGCTCGTCTTTTGCGCCGATCCCGGAACGGCGGCGAGCATCGCGGCGACCGCCGCCACGGAAACGAAATGCAGACTCGAACGCATGTCAATCCTCCCCTGTCATCGGGATCAATCCCGGCGGATGGCGCGGCCCGAATATTCTTGTGCTTTATGGGCTTATAGGTTGCCCGGCCCAAAGCGCCAAGCCAATGACGCACATCACAGGGCGCATCATTCAGAGGAATGGGACGGGCTGGGCCGTCAGGCCGTCCCGCCCACCGTCAGGCCGCTGACCAGCAGCGTCGGCTGGCCGACGCCGGCGGGGACGCTCTGGCCGCCCTTGCCGCAGATGCCGATGCCCTCGTCGATCGCCATGTCGTTGCCAATGCCGACGACCTTGGTCAGCACGCTCGGGCCGTCGCCGATCAGCGTCGCGCCCTTGATCGAATCGCCGATCCGGCCGTTCTCGATCCTGTAGGCCTCGGTGCAGGAAAAGACGAACTTGCCCGACACGATGTCGACCTGCCCGCCGCCGAAGCTCTTGGCGAAGATGCCGGTCTTGACGCGGCTCAGCAGTTCGGCGGGATCGTCGCTGCCGCCGCGCATGAAAGTGTTGGTCATCCGCGGCATCGGCGCGTGGGCAAAGCTTTCGCGGCGGCCGTTGCCCGTCGGCTTGGCGCCCATCAGCCGCGCGTTGAGGCGGTCCTGCATATAGCCCTTGAGGATACCGTCCTCGATCAGCACCGTCTCGCCGGTCGGTGTCCCCTCGTCGTCGATCGACAGCGAGCCGCGGCGGCCGCCGCCGACCGGGCTTTCGAGGCTGCCGTCGTCGACCACGGTGACGCCGGGGGCGGCGACGCGCTCGCCGATGCGGCCCGAAAAGGCGCTGGTGCCCTTGCGGTTGAAATCGCCCTCCAGCCCGTGGCCGACCGCCTCGTGCAGCAGCACGCCGGGCCAGCCGGGGCCGAGCAGCACGGTGAACTCGCCCGCCGGGGCATCGACCGCGCGCAGGTTGACGAGCGCCTGGTCGAGCGCCGCGTCGATCGCGCGGTTCCACTGCGCCTCCTCGAACAGATGGTCGTACATGTAGCGGCCGCCGAGCCCGAAATAGCCGCTTTCGCGCCGGCCGTTCTCTTCGACGACGATGCTGACGTTCAGGCGGACGAGCGGCCGGATGTCGGTGGCGAGGAAGCCGTCGGCGCGGACGATCTCGACCACCGACCAGCTTCCCGCAAGCGCGACCGACACCTGCACGACGCGTGGGTCGCGCGCGCGCGCGGCGGCGTCGACCTTCTGACAGAGATCGACCTTCTTCGCGAAGGGAATGAGGTCGAGCGGGTTCGCCTCGTCATAGAGGTGGCGGTTGGTGCGCGGCGGCAGCGCGGCGTGCGCCTGCCTTGCGGGGTCGAGCAGCGCCAGCGTCTCGGCGGCGCGGCGGATCGCGCCGGCGCTGATGTCGCTCGCATGCGCGAAGCCCGTCATCTCGCCCGACACAGCGCGCAGGCCGAAACCGGCGTCGGTCGAATAGTCGGCGGTCTTGAGCCGCCCGTCGTCGAAGCCGAAGCTCTCGGTCGCGCGATATTGCAGGTAGAGTTCGCCGTCGTCGGCCTGGGCGAGCGCTTCGCGCGCAAGGCGCTGTGCGAGATCGGGATCGAGCGCGTCGGCGCGATAGAGGAAGCGGCGGGGGTCGGTCGGGCTTGTCATCGCCCCGATATAGGCGGGTCGGCGCGCCCGCGAAAGGGCGCGATCCGAATTTGGCTGCCGACCTCAGTCGTGATCGGCGACGCCGCCGATCAGCACGAAGCGGCGATCGCAATAGCCGCAGTCGATGAAGCCGTCGTCGGGATCGATCTCCAGCCACACGCGCGGGTGGCCGAGCGCGGCATGAGTGAGGCCGTCGCCTGTGCCGTCGCAGGCGATGCGGGTTTTCGAGACGCGAAGCGTTTCGGGGGCGGGGGCAGCGTTGGTCATCGCCGGCGCCCATAGCAAGCGCGGCGGGCCTCGGCAATCGGCTGCGGACGGTCAGAGATAGTCGAGCGTGATGGTGAAGCTGCCGCTGTAATCGCCCGGTGCCTGATTCGCGTTGACATCGAGCGTCGCGCCGACCGGAAAGTTGAAATTGCCGAGCGTGGAGGTGATGCGAAAGCGCGTCGGCGCGGTCGACAGCATCGCGGTCGGCGTACTGCCGATCTCGAAATCGCGCACGCGCATCCGCTGGCCGGGCCCGGTGATCCAGATGCTGTTGGCGCCGAGCGAGATGTTGACCTGCCGGTTATAGCTGCCGAGACCGGCGAAGCGTGCCGGTTCGCCGCCGCCGCCGGCCAGCGTGACGCCGCCGGTGCGCGTGCGCGCGCCGTCGGGGGCGACGCGCACCGTTCCGGCGCCGTTCGACGCGACGATGTCGCCGAAATCGAGGTCGCTCACCTTGAAGAAGGACAGCGGCCGCAGCACGATGGCGTCCGCTTCGCCCTGGGCGCTGGCCTGGGCGAAGGCCGGCGCGCCGATGGCCGGGGCCATGGCGAGCGCGCAGGCGGCGATGCCGCGCAGCAGGGGCTGCGGGGATAGGGTGTGTCTGGTCCTCACCCGCTTTCTTCTAGCGGCGATGTCGGAAAATAGCGTTGTCCATCGTGGTAAAGAAATGCTTGCTGTCCAGCCCCTTTCGTCCGCGCGGGGCGAAGGCTATGGAGGCGCGATGAGTGAAGCCGCGATCCGCATCGACGCCGTCTCCAAAATCTATGCCGGCGGCAAGCAGGCGCTCGACCATGTCAGCTTCGAGGTGCCGCGCGGGCAGATATTCGGCCTGCTCGGCCCCAATGGCGCGGGCAAGTCGACGCTGATCAACATCCTCGCCGGGCTGGTCAACAAGACGAGCGGCCGCGCCAGCATCTGGGGCTTCGACATCGACGCCGACCCGCGCAACGCCAAATATTCGATCGGCATCGTGCCGCAGGAAATCGTCTTCGACCCCTTTTTCACCCCCTATGAGACGCTCGAGATCCAGGCCGGGCTCTATGGCGTGCCGAAGGCGCAGCGCATTTCGGACGAACTGCTCGCCGCGGTACACCTCGCCGACAAGCGCGACGCCTACGCCCGCACCCTGTCGGGCGGGATGAAGCGCCGCCTGCTCGTCGCCAAGGCGATGGTCCACTCGCCGCCGATCATCGTCCTCGACGAACCGACCGCCGGGGTCGACATCGAGCTTCGCCAGCAGCTCTGGGACTATGTCCAGCGCCTCAACGACCGCGGCGTCACCGTGGTGCTGACCACCCATTATCTGGAAGAGGCCGAGGAGTTGTGCGATCGCATCGCGATCATCAACCACGGCCGGCTGATCGCCAACAAGCCGACGCGCGAGATGGTCGACATGGCGCGCGAGAAGGTGGTGGTCGTCACGCTCGACCGCGACATCACCGTGCTGCCGTCGCACCCCGCCTTCGACCGGGTCGAACGGGAGGGCGAGCGCGGGCTCGCCATCGCCTACAACAAGGACCGGATGAACGCGGGCGAGGTGCTCGCGGCGGTGAATGCGATGGGCCACGGCATCGTCGACGTCTCGACGCGCGAAGCCGATCTGGAGGACGTGTTCCTGAACCTGACGCGGGCGGCGAATGGATGAAGGGCTATCCCCGTTGCCTTTCGGGCTGAGCTTGTCGAAGCCCCGTCCTTCCTTTAGCGCCAAAGAAGTACGGTCCTTCGACAAGCTCAGGACGAACGGAAGGTAAGGATGCGCTGTGGCTCTGTCGAATAGCGATCACGACGTCATCATCATCGGCTCCGGCGCCGCGGGGCTGACCGTGGCGATCAGCCTTGCCGACCATTGCCGGGTGCTCGTCCTCGCCAAGGGCAATCTGACCGGCGGGTCGACCGCCTGGGCGCAGGGCGGGATCGCGGCGGTGCTCGACGCCGGCGACACGTTCGAAAATCATATCGAGGACACGATGGTCGCGGGCGCGGGGCTCAACCGGCGCGAGACGGTCGAGTGCGTCGTCGAGAATGCGCCGCATGCCATCGAACGGCTGATCCAGATGGGCGTCCCCTTCAACATGGAAAAAGGCGCGCTGCACTTGACGCGCGAGGGCGGGCATTCGCACCGCCGCATCGTCCATGTCGACGACGCGACCGGCTGGGCGGTGCAGGCGGCGCTGCTCAAGACGGCGGAGGAGCACCCGAACATCACGCTGCTGCCGGGGCAGGCGTGCATCGACCTGATCACCGGCCGGCACGAGGAACGCTATTCGGGGTCGGGCCGCGTCTGGGGCGTCTATGCGCTCGACGAGGCGACCGGACAGGTCCACGCGCATGTCGGCCGCGCGACGATTCTCGCCAGCGGCGGGGCGGGGCGCGTCTATCAATTCTCGACCGCGCCGCGCGGCGCGACCGGCGACGGCATCGCGATGGCGTGGCGCGCGGGCGCCCGCGTCTCCAACATGGAGATGATGCAGTTCCACCCGACCTGCCTCTACAATCTGGAGGTCAAGAATTTCCTGATCACCGAGGCGGTGCGCGGCGAAGGTGGGATATTGAAGCATCCGGTGACCGGCCACCGCTACATGCCCGATTACGACCCGCGCGCCGAACTGGCGCCGCGCGACGTCGTCGCGCGCGCGAACGACGACCAGATCAAGCGCTACGGCCTCGACTATGTCCACCTCGACATCAGCGACCGCGATCCCGCTTTCGTCGCGGGGCATTTCCCGAACATCCACGAAAAGCTGCTGACGCTCGGCATCGACATGACGACGGGGCCGATCCCGGTGGTACCGGCGCAGCATTATACATGCGGCGGAGTATTGATCGACCTCGCCGGGCGCACCGACCTGCCCGGCCTCTACGCCGCGGGCGAATGCACCGAAAGCGGGCTGCACGGCGCGAATCGCCTCGCGTCGAACAGCCTGCTCGAATGCTTCGTGTTCGGCGAGGCGGCGGCACGCGACATCGTCGCGCGCTGGGACGAACTCGACGCCCCCCCCGCGATCCGCCCGTGGGACGAAAGCCGCGTCACCGATTCGGATGAAGAGGTGGTCATCAAGCAGAACTGGACCGAGATTCGCCGCTTCATGTGGAACTATGTCGGCATCGTCCGCACGACCAAGCGGCTCGAGCGCGCGCAGCACCGCATCAACATGCTGACGCACGAGATCGAGGATTATTACGGCCATTTCCGCGTGACGACCGACCTGATCGAACTGCGCAACCTGCTGCAATGCGCCGAGCTGATCGTCCGCAGCGCACTCCACCGCAAGGAAAGCCGCGGGCTGCACTATACGCTCGACTATCCCGACATGGTGCCCGAGGCGGTCGACACGGTGCTGGTGCCGTAATAATCTCACACAAAGACACAAAGAGGGTGGGGCATGCGGCCGGACGTCGAGGAGATCGCTCGTATCGTGGTCGACTGCGGGTATCACCTGCATCAAAACTTGGGACCAGGGTTGCTGGAATCGGCCTATGAAGCGATTTTGTCAGATCAGTTGGTGCGCCGCGGTCTGCATGTCGAACGGCAGAAGCCGATTCCTATCCGATACGACGGCCTCGAACTGGCCGAAGGCTTTCGGGCCGATCTGATGCTCGAAGGCAGGCTGCTGATCGAATTGAAATCGGTGGAGCGGCTATTGCCGCTCCACAGCAAGCAGGTCCTGACTTACTTGCGTCTTCTCGACTTGCCGCTCGGCTTATTGATCAACTTTGGCGGAGCCACGTTCAAGGAAGGCGTTCGCCGGATCGCAAACGGAGACCTGACGCGGTAAAGCCGCCATCTTTGTGTCTTTGTGTGAGATTCTCCCTATCCGAACCCCTCGCTCAGAAACCGCTCCGCCAGCGCCGCGTGGAGCGCCGCGCCGCGGGCCATGACCTTTTCGTCGAGCATCATGCGGTTCGAATGCAGGCCGCAGCACGACCGCCAGTCGCTGCCCGCCTCGCTCGCGCCCAGCCAGAACATCGCGCCGGGCACCTTTTCGAGGACGTAGGAGAAATCCTCCGCGCCCATCACCGGATTGTCCATCGTCAGCCACGCCGCCTCGCCGAACGTCGATTCGACCACCGACTGGCCGAAGGCGACGGCGCGGCTGTCGCAGATGGTGACGGGGAAGCCTTCCTCGATATCCACCTCGGCGGTGCAGCCGTGCGCTTCGGCGATCGCGGGGGCGAGGCGCTTCAGTTCCTTCGCGACCATCGCGCGGCAGTGCGGCGACAGGGTGCGGATCGTGCCGAGCATCTCGGCCGTTTCTGGGATGATGTTGTACGTCGTACCCGCCGCGATCTTCGCGACGGTGACGACCGCGGGGTCGAAGACCGAGACGCGGCGCGTCACCATCGTCTGGATCGCGGTGACGATCTCGCAGGCCACGGGAATCGGGTCGACCGCGTCCTGCGGCATCGAGGCATGGCCGCCTGCGCCCGTGACGGTGATCCGGAGCACGTCGGACGAGGCGAGCAGCGGCCCGGCGCGCCCGGCGAAGACGCCGTGCGGCGCGTTGGGCATGATGTGGAGCGCGAAGGCGGCATCGGGTAGCGGATCGAGCAGGCCGTCCTCCAGCATGAAGCGCGCGCCGTGATGCCCCTCCTCGCCCGGCTGGAACATGAACATCACCGTGCCGGCCAACCGCTCGCGCGCCGCGCACAGCAGCTTTGCCGCGCCGACGAGCATCGCGACATGGGTGTCGTGCCCGCAGGCGTGCATCGCGCCGCTGGTTTCGGACGTGAAATCGAGTCCGGTGTCCTCGACCAGCGGCAGCGCGTCCATGTCGCCGCGCAGCAGTACGGTGCGGCCGTTGGCGGGGCCGCGGAGGATGGCGACAAGGCCGGTGGTCGACGGCCCCTCGCGCAGTTCGAGCGGCAGTCCGGCGAGTGCATCCTTGATCTTCGCGAGCGTCTTCGGATTCTGCAGGCCCAGTTCGGGTTCGCGGTGGATCGCGCGGCGCAGGGTGACGAGGTCGTCGAGAAGCGTCTCGGCTTCGGTGGGCCAGCCTTGGGCCATGTCGGTCATGTTGATACGTCTCCAGACGAAAGATGCGCGGCGAAACGGCAATGCTGCGCCGCGCGGACTCGCGCGTCAAGCCGGACCGCCGCGCCGCGGGGTGCGGCTGGCATCGCCGATCGAAAATTGGGGCTCGATTTCCGCGTCGCGGCGCTTAAGGTCGCGCCCCATGACCAGAACCATGCTCCTCGGCGGCCTCGCCGCCCTCGCCCTTGTTTCCGTTCCCGCCGCGGCGCAGTCCTCGCCCGAGGCGGTTGCCGAGGCCGCGCTCAAGGCCGCGCCGGTGTTCGACGGCCACAACGACGTGCCCTGGGCGTTGCGCGGGCGCGTCGGCAACATGATCAACGATTTCGACTTCCGCGACACGCAGCACACCGCGAAGCCCGGCGCGACGCCGCCGGTTCAGCCGATGCACACCGATCTTGCGCGGCTGCGCAAGGGACGCGTCGGCGCGCAATTCTGGTCGGTCTACGTCCCGTCGAACGACGATGAATCCGAAGCGGTCGTGCAGACGCTCGAACAGATCGACGTGATGAAGCGGCTTATCGCGCGCTATCCCGACGACCTCGCTCTGGCGACGAATTCGGCCGAGCTCGAAAAGGCGATGAAGGCGGGCCGGATCGCCGGCATGCTGGGGATGGAAGGCGGCCAGTCGATCGCCTCCTCGCTGGCGGTGCTGCGCGACATGTATGCGCTCGGCGCGCGCTACATGACGCTGACGCACGGCCGGGCGACCCCGTGGGGCGACAGCGCCACCGATGCGCCGGTGCACGACGGGCTGACCGATTTCGGGCGCCAGGTGGTGCAGGAGATGAACCGCCTCGGCATGATCGTCGACCTCAGCCACACCAGCGAGGCGACGATGAAGGACGCGCTCGAAGCGTCGCGCGCGCCGGTGATGTTCAGCCATTCGGGGGTGCGCGGGATCAACGATCATCCGCGCAACGTCCCCGATTCGGTGCTGCCGCTCGTCAAGGCGAACGGGGGTATTGTCATGGTCGTGCTGCTGCCCGGCTTCCTCGATGCCGACGTCCGCGCGCACGGCCTGTCGCGCACCGCCGAGCAGGCGCGGCTGAAGGCGCAGTATCCGGGCGATCCCGCCACGGCGAAAAGGGTGCTGGTCGACTGGGACAGGGCGAACCCCGCGCCGACGACTGACGTCGCGAAGGTGGCCGACCATGTCGACTATCTGAAGAAGGCGATCGGGGTCGACCATATCGGGCTCGGCGGCGACTATGACGGTATGGATTCGGCGCCGGTCGGGATGGAGGACGTGTCGGGCTATCCGGCGCTGTTCGTCGAGTTGGCGAAGCGCGGCTACACGCAGGCCGAGCTTCAGAAGATCGCCAGCGGCAACATGCTGCGCGTGCTGAAGGCGGTCGAGACCTATGCCGCGAGCCGCAAGGGGCAGCCGCCGATCGAAACCCCGGTCGCGAAATAGCGCTGCGTGCTATGGTCGGCGTGCGCGCTCGCGGGCGTGCCGTCGCCCGAACGGCCATTCGATTGCGCCGCTCGTCCATAGCGCCCACCAGATGATCAGAGGTTGTGCAGCGAGGCGCGGCGCGTGATATCCCCAGCCCAGCGTCGTGCCGTCGATCGCGATATGATGAACCGCATGATGCACATTGGCGGGCCAGACGCACAGCGCATAGAGGGCGAGCGCCCAGCCGGCCGTCCGGCGCATGGCGGGAAAAAGCAGCCCCGCTGCCCCTGCGATCTCCGCAATGCCGGTCGCCGCGACGACGAAAGCGGGCTGCGGCACCCACGGCGGGGTGATGGCGAGGAAGGGCGCAGGCGTCGCCAGATGTCGGTAGCCCGCATAGGCATAAGCGAGCGCGAGCAGCCAGCGCAGTGCCGCGCGGGCGTGCTCCATCAGCGGCCGATCGCGGCGAGCATCGCGTCGACGCTGGTGAACTTCTCGCGCGGATTGCCGTCGAGCGCGGCCTTGACCTCGGCGTCCTCGATCCGCCGCCAGTCGCGGAAGGTGACGGGCGTCACGCCGCGGCTCGCGAGCAGCGCGTCGAGGCCGGGTCGCCCCGCCTTGCCGGCGCCGCGGCCGATGTCCGCGAGCACCATCTCGGCGATGTGCATGCCGTCGGGCTTGTTGGTGCCGATCGTTCCGCTCGGCCCGCGCCTTGCCCAGCCGACGCAATAGAGACCCGGCAGGATGCGCCCCTCGTCGTTGGCGAAGCGGCCGCGGCCATGCTCATAGGGGACGCCGGGGATCGGCGGCGTCTGGTAACCGATGCAGCTGATCACCAGCCCCGCCTCGATCGCGTAGCGCTCGCCGGTGCCGTGGCTGCGCAGTTCGGCGTCGAGTTCGGTCTTCTCGACGATGACGCGCTGGACGCGGCCGTTCCCGCTCTCGGTGCCCTCGATCGCGACCGGCATGGCGAAGAAGTCGAAATCGATCGTCACCGGCTTGGCGACCGGATTGGCGGCGAAACTGCGCAGGTGCGTCACCGACTTGCGCATCCCGGGTTCGAGCATCGCATCGTCGCCCTCCTGCGGCAGGTCGGTGGGGTCGACGCGTGGGCTGGCGCGCTCGAGATGGCCGAGTTCGCCAAGCTCCTTCGGCGTCATCGCGATCTGGTGCGGGCCGCGGCGACCGAGGATGTGGATATGCCGCACGCCGCTCGCCGCCAGCGCTTCGCGCGCGTGCGCGACGATGTCGCTGCCGGCGAACTCGGCGGGCGTCTTGGCGAGGATGCGCGCGACGTCGAGCGCGACATTGCCGTTGCCGATCACCGCGACGCCGGGGGCATCGAGCGGCGGATTCAGGTCGGCGAAATCGGGGTGGCCATTGTACCAGCCGACGAAGGCCGCGCTGCCGATCACGCCCGGGCGGTCGGCCCCCGGAATCGCGAGCGGCCGGTCGTGCGGCGCGCCGGTGGCGAGCACGACGGCGTCGTAAAGATCGGTCAGTTCGTCGATGCCGACATCGCTGCCGACCGCGACATGGCCGACGAAGCGGACATTGTCGGTCAGCGCGACGCCTTCATAGCGCCGCGACACCGCCTTGATCGACTGATGGTCGGGGGCGACTCCGGTGCGGATCAGGCCATAGGGGACGGGCAGGCGGTCGATGACGTCGATCGCGATATCGTCGGCTTTCTGCAAGGTTTCGGCGGTATAATAGCCCGCCGGGCCCGACCCGACGATCGCGACATGACGCATCAGTCCACCTCCATCGGCGGGGCCTGCACCCGGGGAGCGGCCCCATTGTTATCGACGCGATGCTAGCGGCGATTCGCGCGAGGGCAAGCGGACTTGTGTGGGGCGGGTGATAAGGCGGGCGCAACCACATTGCGCCCGCCCTATTGCCGCGTCGTCCAATAGTAAGTAATTGCTTGGCTTACAAGACTTGCCGCTGATCGGTTCGGTTTGTGTCTTTAGCCACGCTGCGCATCGTTTATCGTAACAATGGAAAGGTCCCGCCGCGCCGCTAGATTGCCGTAAGAAAAATCGAACGTATGGAGGCGTCAGGACGACCGGCGCGACGCCGGTCAGGCGGGCACGAAGAGGTCGAGCTTCATCACGGTGTGACAACCCAGTCGACCGCAGCCGTGGACGCTGGATTATCCGAGCTGATCGTAAACCCGGCCGCCGTCTTCGATGACCAAGAGAAGACCTCGCCTGCATTGCCGGAGAGCGTGACGTGGTAGTTGGTATTCTGCATATCGTGGCCGAATCTGACGTTCACTGTGCCGCCGGACAGTACGGCAGTCCCGCGCCGCTCGTTGAGCACGACGACAAGCGGGTTGACGGTGACCGCCATGTCGACGTTCAGAGCGCGCGGATTGTTGAGATAGACAGGTGCCTTCCCGCCTCCCAGAACCCAATAGGAACCACTGCCCACTCCGCGGTTCTGCGCATAGACCGGATTGTCGAAGTGATATTCGCCGGTGCTGCCGCCGATAATAACGAGTGCCTGAGCGATATCGCCCGTCAGGTTATAGTCGGTGACGTCGAACTTGGAGAATTTGATCAGTCCCGTGTTGTCGTTTCCGCGGAACACATAATTGCCCATGTTCCGGGCCTTGATAGCGACATCCGCACCAAGAAGGCCTTTGAGCCATAGCGCCATGAAAGTCGCTTGCTTGACACGATACGGATTGGAAACGGAGATATTGATCTTCGGTTCTATCGCCCGGCCGCCAACATCCCCGTTGAGATAGACCACGGCGGGCGGGAGCGCTGGATTGCCGGCAATCCCGGCGGTGTCTCCCGCGACATAAATGATGTCGAGGTCGACGCCGGGCACATCGACACCACCCTGGAACTGCACTGCGCCTTCGAAACTGTTGTAGCTTCCCGCCTCGATTATCTCGCCGCTGATCGCTGCGCGGATACGGGGGCCGGCTGGATTGAACCGGGACCATATTTGTTCAGCCGTTCCAACCGTGTGCGGATCGGTGGAGATGAGTATCCATCCCCCGCGCGCAGATCCATATGCGACGTTCACGACCGAGCCATTGACGACCTCGCTGGTCGTGTTGAAGTCTGCGGCTCTCGTCCACGCGCCCGATGCCGCGATCCATATGCCGTTTTGGCTAGCGAGCGTCTGTCCGGTCAGTAACACCCGATCGCCTGCGATGCAGGCCACACCGCCCACTCTCTTCTCCCCCGATATCGCGATGTTCTCGGTTGCGCCGGCCTTGCACGCGATCTTGGCGGTGCCGCCGAATTGACCGGAAATCACAGCGGCGAGGCGCTTTCCTGCTTCGCTGACCCGATGCTCTATGGTCGCTTCGATATCGATCTTGCCATGCGTCGGCAGATAGGGTGGCGGCGCAGGATCACCAATATTTTCCGGGTAGCGAGAAATCAGCGCCGGGTGTGTGCTGGCGGAAATACTGATCGCCTGCCATGGCGCGTTACGAATGCGGATGTCGCGGCCGACATAATCTTCGTGATTGGCGATGGCGATCCCCCCGGCATCTGCCGCACACACAATGTCGATATTATTGAGCCGGGTGCGCCGGGTGGACTGGCCGCACTTGATGGCCGCAGGCTCGAGCTGGTTCGGCACCAACCAGTTCTGGACATTCCGGCCACAGTTGCGGAGTTCGATGCTATCGACCAGCAGCCCATCGGACAGCACCTTTGGAAAATGCTGGATGCCATATTGGCTGGCGTTCGATATGATCCCGTTGCGAATGACGATGTTGTGGCAGGCTCGGGCCGTGCGCGCTCTAGGGAGAGCGATCACGTCGTCAAAGACGCCGACACCATATTGATCGCTGCCTTCGGAAAGGAAGTCCTGCAGGGTCAGATTGGACACGTTGCAGAAGGTGAAAGCGTTCTGATAATAGAGCGGATCTGGACTGTCGACCTCGATTGCGAAGCCCTGTACCAGCGTTCCGTGAGCCGTGTTGCGAATAACCCACGGGTATTGCCGCGCGGGCTGCCCGCTGGTCACGGACGTGATAATGCGGGTCTTGTCCCGTCCTGCACCAAGGATCGAAATCCTGTCGGGGGGCGCGGCGATATCGAAAGAATCTTCGAGATAGAGGATCGCTGGTGGCAGGCTCAGTTCGGTAATATCACCGTTCGTCAAAGCGGCAGCTGCGGCGATGAAAGCATCTGTGTCGGCTGTGCCATTGCCAAGGCCCACGCCGGGGCCAAATTCGGCTAAGGGTGCAGTCGATGTACCGAAGCGTTCTACAAAGGCGTTAGTATGGGCTTGGACGTTTTCGCCATCGATTCCGAGCGCCCTGACAGAGAACGGACCGCGAACGCCGATGAGTTGTCCCAACGAATCCCAGACGGCCCAGACGCCTGCGCCTGCCAGCATGTCCCGACGCTTCAGATTTCCGTCTCGATATTCCAAGAAGTCACCAAATTTCTCAATCCTGCCGGAATCAGTTCCGGTCCCGACCTTTCCCGCCTGCACCGAAGGCGACCGCCTGCATCAGTGTCATACTTGGCGAGCGCGTCGACTGCGCCATGATGATGTCGATTTGACTTCATGGCGTTGACATTGCTTTTGACCGCCGCCTTCAAATTGTTAACCCTATTCCGGCGTCGCGTGGAGCATATGCGATAATCCGTGCTGAGTGTCAGGTCGACTCGTTCAGCCGCCCTACGACGTGCAGTCGTTGCCACGATGGCATAATCGATGCTGCGGTTTAGCGACGTCTCCTTGCTTTTCTGCCGCCGCCGATACCTCTCTGTCAGGTCGCTCGGCGGTAAAAGGGAGTCGGGCGGTTATCGTGGCTCGTGAGCTTTTAGCTGGCCTGTCTGATGAGTCTTTACAATCGTGATGCGAAAATCGTCACAACGTCACAATCAGACACCCTTGACCCGCGCTAATCCGCCGCTTATTGGCCCCGGCTCTTGCCCCGTCGTCTAATGGTAAGACTACGGATTCTGATTCCGTCTATCGAGGTTCGAATCCTCGCGGGGCATCCAATACCATGTTCGTGGGCGTCCGCCGTCGTCCAAAAAATCCCTGAAATATCTGATAAATAAGGCTCTTCTCGTCCGAGGGCGTTTGTTGCCATCCACCTCTATCCATGCTAATGTGTGGGTAATAAAGTGGTGAATATACATTCTCGAACTGGAGTAGGGGAATGGGCAGACTCACGCAGGCGCACATCAAGTCCGCGCTCTCGAAGCCGGGGCGCCACCATGACGGCAACGGATTGTTCCTTTCCGTGCGCGATTCGGGGCAAGCGAGTTGGATCGCCCGTGTTCAGCAGAAGGGAAAGCGCCGCGATATTGGTCTTGGCAGCTTGCGTGCAGTGTCGCTTGCGGAGGCAAGGGGCAAGGCTCAGATGGTCAAGGCCGCGATGGTGGCGGGCCACGATCCGATCCTCGCGATCAATGCGCCCACGGAACTGACTCGCACGTTCCGCGAAGCCGCGATGGCCTTCCTCGAAATGCGGGCGGATAACGCCAAACTCGCCGACGCCAGCCAGCGCCAGCAACTCGCGCATCTGCGGACCTATGCCTTTCCGGCGCTGGGCCGGTTGCAGGTGCAGAGTATCGACGCCGACAGAATCGCGAACTGCCTGAAACCCATCTGGCTGGGCAAGCCGGTGACGGCGAAAAAGGTCCGCACCCTGATAATCCGTATCCTGCGTTTCGCTCGTCCTGATGGAGCCTTGTTCGCCGGGACGCTGGCCCCCGCTGTCAGCGACCGTCTGCCCAAGCAGCCGGAGCGCGGCAATTTTCAGGCGATGCCTTATCGCGACGTGCCTGCATTCTGGACCCGGCTGGGCGAAAAGGGCGGCATGGGAGCGCTGGCCTTGCGCCTGGTAATCCTTACCGCCGTTCGCAGCGGCGAAGCGCGGGGCGCGACATGGGCCGAAATGGATTTGGAAGCCGCTGAATGGCGCATCCCCGCCGCAAGGATGAAGGCGCGCAAGGGCCATCGCGTTCCGCTGTCGCCCGCCGCCGTTGCGCTCCTGAGGGATGCGGCGCCGTTCAAAGGCAAGAACAGCGATCTTGTATTCCCTTCGCGGGGCGGCAAGCCACTATCGGATATGACGCTGACCAAGGCGATGCGCGATATGGGTGCCACCTCCACCGTGCATGGCTTCCGTTCCGCGTTCCGCGATTGGGCGGCCGATGAAACTGATTTTCCGCGCGAGGTGCCGGAGGCTGCGCTGGCCCACGCCGTGCCCAATGAGGTGGAGGCAGCCTACCGGCGCACGGATTTTTTCGATAAGCGCCGCGCGTTGATGGACGCTTGGGCCGGTTTCGTGATTGGTGACAAAGGGAGCAAGATCGTGCGGCTGGCGGGGGCAGGGCAGAAAATGAAGAGATGAGCGGCCCGCCCGGAGGCATGGCGGGGCTTGTATCGAACCTACGCCTCCTGATCGAAACCGGCACCGCAAAATATAGCGGAAAACCGCCGTCTTTCGGCGCACCGGCACTGTCGCCAGCAGGGCGGCACTGTTTTCTTCCTCCTAAAAACGATGTGCAGACAATGGCTTACGGCAACAGAAGGTGCCGTTGCTTATATCTTGCCATGCCGAAAAATCCCTGAATCCACCGCTGTTCCGCCGAAAACCTCCCTCGTCCCGGCGAATCGCCTCAACACCCCCAGCCCCCAGCTATTGGATCAAAT
>NZ_BCUA01000078.1 GCF_001591045.1 Sphingopyxis granuli NBRC 100800
TCTTCAGAGGTGGGCTTGGAACATGATCGGCTCGCTTGCAAAGCCGCGTGCTCCCGCGCAGGCGGGAGCCCAGAGCGGGGAGAGCCAAGGTCGGCGCCACATCGCTCTGGGTTCCCGCCTGCGCGGGGACACGGCGTGGTTATCCAAACAGGATCAATGCCTTAGAGTCTGTCCCGTTAGCGTGCATCAAACCCCTCGCCCAACAGGACGGACTCCAAGGGTCGGCCGACCTATGCTGCGTTGCATTCCCCGGACGCATCCGCCATTTGCGTGGGGGCACAGGATCAAGGGGATAGCGCGTGAACGTCAAGGTCGAGACATTGGTGCTGTTCGGCGCGACCGGCGATCTTGCCCACCGGATGCTTTTTCCCTCGCTCTACAACCTCCATGAGGACGGGCTGCTCGCCGATACGCTGACGATCGTCGGGTCGGGGCGCACCCGGCTGGACCGTGCCGCCTTCCACACCCAGGTGCGCGAGGCGCTGGCCGATCACCTGCCCGGGGATCGCCTCGACGCCGCGGCCCTCGACGGCTTTCTCGCGCGCATCGACTATTGCGCGGTCGATGCCGGCGCGGGCAGCGGCTACGACGATCTCGCCGCGTTGCTCGGCGAGCGGATGGCGCGGCCGATCGGCGTCTATCTGTCGACTCCGCCGTCGATGTTCGGCGCCATCGCGCAGGGGCTCGCCGCCGCGGGCATCGCCTGCGCCGAATGCCGGATCGCGATGGAAAAGCCGATCGGCCATGACCTCGCCTCGTCGCGCGCGGTCAACGAACAGGTCGCCAGCGCCTTTGCCGAGGATCATGTCTTTCGCATCGACCATTATCTGGGCAAGGAAACGGTGCAGAACCTGCTCGCGCTGCGCTTTGCCAACATGCTGTTCGAGCCGCTGTGGAACGCGCAGGCGATCGACCATGTCCAGATCACCGTCGCGGAGACGGTCGGGCTCGAAGGCCGCGTTTCCTATTACGACGGCGTCGGCGCGCTGCGCGACATGGTGCAGAACCACATGCTCCAGCTTCTCGCGATCATCGCGATGGAGCCGCCCGCGAGCGTGTCGGCGACCGCGGTGCGCGACGAGAAGGTCAAGCTGCTCCGCTCGCTGCGCCGGATGAGCGCCGCCGACGTCAAGGCGCACAGCGTCAAGGGACAATATGCGAGCGGCGCGGTCGACGGCGTCGCGGTCAAGGGCTATGCCGACGAGCTCGGCCATGCGTCGAACACCGAAACCTTCGTGGCGCTGAAAGCGTTCATCGACAATTGGCGGTGGAAGGGGGTGCCCTTCTATCTGCGCACCGGCAAGCGGATGCCGAAGCGCCAGTCGGAGGTGCTGATCCAGTTCAAGCCGGTGCCGCACAATATCTTCGCGCGGGTCGGTGCGGCCGGAAGGGGCGGCGATCTCGACGCGAACATGATGATCATCAACCTGCAGCCCGAGGAGAATATCCGCGTGACGGTGATGGCGAAGCAGCCCGGCCTCGACCGCGACGGGGTGAAGCTGAAGGAGGTGACGCTCGACGTGTCGCTTTCGCACAGCTTCGCCGGCGAACGACGGCGCATCGCCTATGAACGGCTGCTGCTCGACTTCATCGAGGGCGACCAGACGCTGTTCGTCCGCCGCGACGAGGTCGAGGCGCAGTGGGAATGGATCGACGCGATCCGCGACGCATGGGACGCCGTGGATCTCACGCCGCAGGCCTACACCGCCGGAAGCTGGGGACCGTCGAGCGCGATCGCGCTGATCGAACGCGACGGGGCAAGCTGGCATGATTGAGTCGCATCCTTCCCTTCTCCCCTTGGGGGAGAAGGATACGAAGTCTTGTCGCGCAGCGACTGGGCGGAGTTGGATGAGGGTCTCCGCCGTTGCTTTTGTCGCTGCCGTTCACACCCTCACCCAGCTTCGACTAGGCAGCAAGCTGCCAAGTCTGCGCATCCCTCTCCCCCAAGGGGAGAGGGGATTGGAATGCTCATGACCGACCTCCATCCCGCCGTCGCCGCCGTCACCGACCGCATCGTCCGTCGCAGCGCCCCGCGCCGCGCCGCCTATCTCGCGCTGATGCAGCGCCAGCGCGACGCGGGGACGAATCGCGGTGCGCTGTCGTGCAGCAACCTTGCGCACGGCTTCGCCGCGGCGGAGCAGGACAAGTCGGCGATCCGTGGCGGCGCGGCGATGAACATCGGCATCGTCAGCGCCTATAACGACATGCTGTCGGCGCATCAGCCCTATGGCCGCTATCCCGAACAGATCAAGGTGTTCGCGCGTGAGGCCGGCGCGACCGCGCAGGTCGCGGGCGGCGTTCCCGCGATGTGCGACGGGGTGACGCAGGGGCAGGCGGGGATGGAGCTGTCGCTGTTCAGCCGCGACGTCATCGCGCAGGGCACCGCGGTCGCGCTCAGCCACGCGATGTTCGAGGGTGCGCTGCTGCTCGGCATCTGCGACAAGATCGTCCCCGGCCTGCTGATCGGCGCGCTGCGCTTCGGCCATCTGCCGGTGATCCTCGTCCCCGCGGGACCGATGCCCTCGGGGCTCGCGAACCGGGAAAAGCAGCGTGTGCGCCAGCTCTATGCCGAGGGCAAGGCGAGCCGCGACGCGCTGCTGGAGGCGGAGGCCGCATCCTATCACGCGCCGGGCACCTGCACCTTCTACGGCACCGCGAACAGCAACCAGATGATGATGGAGATGATGGGGCTCCACGTCCCCGCCGCCGCCTTCGTCCATCCGGGCACGAAGCTGCGACAGGCGCTGACGCGCGCCGCGACCCACCGGCTGACGCGGATCGGCTGGAACGGCGACGATTATCGTCCGCTGGCGCGCTGCGTCGACGAAAAGGCGATCGTCAACGCGATCGTCGGCCTGCTCGCGACCGGCGGTTCGACCAACCATGCGATCCACCTGCCCGCGATCGCGCGCGCCGCCGGGATCGTCATCGACTGGCAGGATTTCGACGAGCTCAGCCATGTGGTGCCGCTGCTCGCGCGCGTCTATCCGAACGGCGCGGGCGACGTGAACCATTTCCACGACGCGGGCGGGACCGGCTTCGTCGTCCGCGAACTGCTGGGCGCGGGCCTGCTGCACGACGACGTGCTGACCGTCGGCGGCACGCTCGCCGATTATGCGTCGGAGCCCGTGCTGGCGGACGAGGAACTGCACTGGCAGGCCGCCCCGGCCGAGAGCCGCGACGACGCGATGCTGCGCCCGGTCGCGGCGCCCTTCTCGCCCGACGGGGGCATGCGCCTGCTCGCGGGCAACCTCGGCCGCGCGATCATCAAGACCAGCGCGGTGGCGGAGGATCGCTGGACGATCGAGGCGCCGTGCCGCATCTTCGACGATCAGGACCGGGTGCTCGCCGCGTTCAAGGCGGGCGAACTCGACCGCGACGTCGTCGTCGTCGTGCGCTTCCAGGGGCCGCGCGCCAACGGCATGCCCGAACTGCACAAGCTGACCCCGGCGCTCGGCGTCCTGCAGGATCAGGGCCATCGCGTCGCGCTGCTCACCGACGGCCGCATGTCGGGGGCGAGCGGCAAGGTGCCCGCCGCGATCCATTTGTCGCCGGAGGCGCTGCCCGGCTTCGACGGGGTCAGCGGCCCGCTCGCCCGTCTGAAGGACGGCGACATCGTCCGCATCTGTGCGCAGACGGGCGAGGTCGCGGCGCTGGTCGACGCCGCCGAATGGGCGGCGCGCCCGCCCGCCGCGCCGCCGCCGCCGCCCGGCCTCGGCGTCGGGCGCGAACTGTTCGCGCTGTTCCGCCTCCATGCCGACGAAGCCGAAAGGGGTGGCTCGGCGATCCTGGCGGCGATGGAGACCGTCGTCTAAATCCCGAAACCCCGTTTGTCCTGAGCTTGTCGAAGGACCGCTCTTTTCTTTAACGGGTTCAGAAAGAACGGCCCTTCGACAAGCTCAGGGCGAACGGAGATTGAAATGACCGATCGCAGCATCGCGCAGATCATGGCTCTGGCGCCGGTCATCCCGGTGATCGTCATCGACCGGGTCGCGGACGCCGTGCCGCTGGCCGAGGCGCTCGTCGCCGGCGGCCTGCCGGTGCTGGAGGTGACGCTGCGCACCCCCGCGGCGCTCGACGCGCTGACCGCGATGAAGGCGGTGACAGGCGCGGTCGTCGGCGCGGGCACCGTGCTCGACCCCGCGATGCTGGCGGGCGCGGTCGACGCGGGGGCCGAATTCATCGTCTCGCCCGGTCTTACCGAACCGCTCGGCCGGGCGGCGGTCGCGAGCGGCATTCCCTTCCTTCCCGGCGTGGCGAGTGCGGGCGATATCATGCGCGGGCTCGACCTCGGCCTGTCGCATTTCAAATTCTTCCCCGCCGCGACCAGCGGCGGCATCCCGGCGCTGAAGGCGCTCGCCGCGCCCTTCGGTATGGCGCGCTTCTGCCCGACCGGCGGCATCACCGCCGCGAGCGCGCCCGAATGGCTGGCGCTCGACCCGGTGCCGTGTGTCGGCGGCAGCTGGGTCGTGCCGCCGGGCCCGCTCGACCCCGCACGGGTCGAGGCGCTCGCGCGCGAAGCGGCGGCGCTCCGTCCCTGACCCTCGTCCCGGCTTTCGTCAGAGCGGCGAATCGGGCGCATTGATTAACCCCGTCTTTGCTGTCATCGTGCGACGAAAGGCGGCGCGACAGCCGCTGGTGGGGGAGATGCGCGTGCCGAGGCCGCAGCCGCATTTGGAAGAAGTCCTCGCGTCCGAACCCGGACCGCATATCGCCGCGCTCTTCGATTTCGACGGAACGATCATCGCCGGCTATTCGGCGACCGCGATGCTGCGCGAGAAGTTCCAGCGCCGCGAGATGTCGGTCGAGGAGATCGCCGAGACCGCGAACGTCATCGCGCAGCACAGCCTCGGCAACATCGGCTTTTCGGGCGTGATGTCGGCCGCCGCCAGGTTCATGAAGGGGGTCGACGAGGACAGCTTCGTCGAATTCGGCGAAGAACTCTACAAGAAGCATATCGCGCGCAAGATCTACCCCGAAACCCGCGCGATCATCGAGGCGCATCAGGCGAAGGGGCACCGCGTCGCGATCGTCTCGTCGGCGACCATCTACCAGATCGCGCCGACCGCGCGCGACCTCGGCATCGCCGACATCAAATGCTCGTCCTACGAGGTCGAGGACGGGGTCTTCACCGGCGAGATCATCCGCCCGCTGTGCTTCGGCGAGGGCAAGGTGCTGGCGGCCGAGGAACTGGCCGCCGAATATGGCCTCGATCTCGACCGGAGCTATTTCTATTCGGACAGCGACGACGACATCGAACTGCTCGAACGCGTCGGCAAGCCGCGTCCGCTCAACCCGAACCTCAAGCTCAAGGCGATTGCCGAGGAGCGCGGCTGGCCGGTCCAGCGCTTCGCCAGCCGCGGCACGCCGTCGTGGGTCGATTATACCCGCACCCTCTATGCGACCGGCTCGCTCGTCGGCGCCTTCGCCGCGGGATTGCCGATCTGGGCGCTGACCCGTTCGCAGCGCGAGGCGGCGAATTTCTCGATCGGCCTGTTCGGCGATTTCGCGACCGCGATCACCGGCGTCGAGCTGGAGGTGGAGGACGAAAAACACCTCTGGTCGGCGCGCCCCTGCGTCTTCATCTTCAACCACCAGAGCAAGGCGGACGTGATGATCCTCGCCAAGCTCATCCGCCGCGACATGGGCGGGGTGGGAAAGAAGGAGATCAAGGATATCCCCATATTGGGGAAGCTGATGGAATGGGGCGGCACCGTCTTCGTCGACCGCGCCGACGGCAAGAGCGCGATCAAGGCGATGGAGCCGCTGGTCGACGCGATAAGGGTCGAGGGCAAGTCGATCTGCATCGCGCCGGAGGGCACGCGCACGCTGACCCCGAAGCTCGGTGCGTTCAAGAAGGGCGCCTTCCACCTCGCGATGCAGGCGGGGGTGCCGATCGTCCCGATCGTCATCCACAACGCCACCGACGTCGCGCCCAAGAACGAGTTCGTGATGCGCCCCGCGACGGTGCGCGTCACCGTGCTGCCGCCGGTCGATACGTCGAAGTGGAGCGTCAAGACGCTGAACGCGCATGTCCGAGACGTCCGCAACCTGTTCCTGCGCACGCTGGGGCAGGAGGAGGAAGAAGGCGAGGCGGCCGAGGCGACGCCGCCGAAGAAGACCGCGCGTAAGGTCGCAGCCGCGAAGAAGGCGGCGCCAGGGAAAAAGCCGGCGACGAAGAAACTCTCCCCTCGAAAGGGAAGGACAGCCTAGGGCATGGATCACCGCGTCATTGCGAGCGTCGCGAAGCCATCTCCAGCCGTCGGACCTGGACCGTCTTTGCGAACCGGAGATTGTTTCGGCGCCACGCTTCTCGCACTGATGGGAGAGGGGTGAGGCCGTGGCCGACGGAACGCCCCGCGCGCCCGTCGCTTCGCAGGCCTCGGCGGCCGACCGCCTCTATATCATCGATGCCCGCAACCGGGTGGAGCGTCGCATCCTGCTCGACTGGGTCCACGCGACCGCCGGCGATCTGGGGGGCGAAGGCGCGCCGCGCTGGGTCAGTCTGGCGATCGCCGACGGCGACGAGGCGCTCGACCTCGATCCCCTTCGCGCCGGGCTGGCGGGCGGTCCGGCGCGCGAGGTGGTGCCGCTGCGCGTCGCGTGGCGCATCCCCGGCTTCGACCGCGACCGCGCGCTCAAATTCCGCCACCTGATCTTCGGCGACCCGCGCCAGCCGGGGCCGCTGCGTGCGCGCTTCATCCTGTGGCGCGACCGGCGCCGCGCGCAGATACTGGTCGGCGAAGCGGCGACGCAGGGCGCGCTCCAGGCGCGTTTCCTGTCGCAGACCGGCGGCGGCGACGGATGCGAATCGGGCGGCGCCGAGTTCGCGGGCTTCGTCGCGCGGCAGGCGGGACTCGCGCTCGACGTCGCCGAACGCGGCATCCGCGGCAGCCGCTACAAGGTGCCGCGCTTCGTCGCCGACAGCCTGCGCACCAGCCCGCAATTCCGCGCCGCGCTCGCCGACCTCGCGCAGCAGCTCGGCCGTCCCGTCGCCGACCTCTATCGCGAGGCACGGCCGCTGATGAAGGAGGTGATCGCCACCCCCGGCGCGCTGTTCCTCGATCTGCGCGCGCGGCTCGATCGCATGATGTTCGGCGGCTACGCGCCCGAAATGGAGGTCGACGCGGCCGAACTGGCGAAGCTGCGCTCGGTGCTGCGCGAACATCCCACCTGCATCCTGTTCACGCACAAGACCTATATCGACGGCGCGACGCCCAGCCGCCTGACCTATGAAAACGACATGCCGATGCTCCACAGTTTCGGCGGCGCCAACCTCGACTTCGCGGTGATGGGCACCTTCTTCCGCCGCTCGGGGATCATCTTCATCCGTCGCAGTTTTCAGGACCAGCCGGTCTACAAGCTCGTCCTGCGCCACTATATCGCGTGGCTTCTCGCCAAGCGCTTCCCGCTGTCCTGGGCGTTCGAGGGGACGCGGTCGCGGCTCGGCAAGCTGATGCCGCCCAAATATGGGCTGATGAAATATGTCCTCGACGCGGCGCATGCGACGGGGACGCGCGGCGTCCATTTCGTCCCCTTCGTCACCAGCTTCGACCTGATCCGCGATGTCGAGGAATATGCCGCCGAACAGGCCGGGCGCGTCAAGAAGCCCGAATCGCTGAGCTGGTTCCTCGGCTATCTGAAAAGCCTGAAACAGCCGTCTGGCCGCATCCGGATCGACCTTGGCGATCCAATCGTGATCGACGCGGCGCCCGGGCCGGAGGACAAGCGCGCGCTCGAGACCATCGCCTTCGCGGTCGCGGTCGAGGCGAACCGGGTGACGCCGCTGACCGTGACATCGGTGATGTGCCTGATGCTGCTGGGCGCCGCACCGCGCGGCGCGACCGCCGGAGAGGTGCTGGCGGGCATCGCCGCCGTCACCGCCTGGGCGCGGGCGCGCGGCATCCGCCTCAGCAAGGAGCTTGAAACCGGCGACGAGGCGGCGCTTTCGGCCACCGTCGACACGCTCGTCGCCAGCGGCCTCCTTGCCCGCTACGAGGCGGGGAGCGAGAATGTCTATTCGATCGACCCCGCCCGGCATCCGATGGCGAGCTATTACCGCAACATCATCGCGCACCACTTCCTCGACCGTGCGATGATCGAACTGGCGCTGTTCCAGCTTCGCGATGCCGACAGCCGCGATTCGACCGAGGCTTTCTGGGCCCGGGTCGACCGGCTGCGCGATCTGTTCAAGTTCGAATTCTTCTATCCGCCGCGCGACGAGCATCGCGCCGCGATCGAGGCCGAACTCGCGCGCATCGACCCCGCCTGGGCGAAGCGGCTGGCGAACGGCGACCGCGGCGTCGCGCAGCTCATCCGGCGCTGCCAGCCACTGGTCGGCCACGCGATCCTGCTGCCTTTCGCCGAAGCCTATTCGGTCGTCTCCGACATTCTCGCCCGCGCCCGTCCGGGCGACACGGTCGATGAAAAGGCGCTGATCGATACCGCCCTCGCCGAAGGCCGGCAGGCCTGGCTGCTGCGCCGGATCAGCAGCCAGGCGGCGATCGGCAAGCTGCTTTTCGCCAACGGCCTCGCGCTGATGCGCCACATGGGACTGGCGGGCCCTGCCACCCCCGACAGCCTCGGCGCGCGCCGCGCGCTGCTCGCGGAACTGCGCGGTCTCGCCAACGTCATGGAATCGATGCGCCTCGCGACGCTGGCGCTCGCGGACCGGCTGCCGGCTGCGGGAGAATGACGGTGGGTTATTCAACTTCGTCATTGCGAGCGGAGCGAAGCCATCCAGAGCGGTTTACGCGGGCTCTGGATTGCCGCGTCGCCTTCGGCTCCTCGCAATGACGATGGTTTAGGAGGAAGTGATGCTCAAGCAACTCAGCGCGCAGGACGCCCAGTTCCTCTACACGCAGACCGCGAACAATCTGACGCATATCATGGGGGTCTATATCTACGACCCCTCGACCGCGCCGGGCGGCTTCGTGCGATTCAAGGACATCATCCGCCACGTCGAATCCCGCGTCGACACCTCGCCGCTGTTCAAGCGCCGGCTGCACCGGCTGCCCTTCGACCTCGACCATCCCTATTGGGTCGAGGATGAGCATTTCGACATAGAAGCGCACATCAGCCACGCACGCCTGCCCGAGCCCGGCGACTGGCGCCAGTTCTGCATCGCGGTCGCGCGCTATCATTCGAAGCCGATGGACATGAACCGGCCGCTCTGGGACATCTACGTGATCGAGGGGCTCGACCGCATCCCCGGCATCCCGAAGGGCAGCTTCGCGATGCTGCACCGCGTCCATCATGCCGCGGTCGACGGCGCATCGGGCGCCCACGCCTTCATCGCGATGAGCGACATCGACGCGAAGGGCACCCCCGCGATCGCCGAGCCGCCGCCGGTCGAGGACCTCGGCCAGGCGCCGTCGGGGGCGGAGGCGGCGGCGCGCGCGTGGGCGGCATCGCTGCAATCGCCGGTCAAGTTCATGAACGCGCTGATGAAGATGTCACCGGCGATCATGGCCTCGGCGCGCAAGTCGATCAGCGAGGGCGGGATGGCCGCGGGCGTCCCCGAAACGCGCTTCAACGTCGCGGTCGGCCCGCACAAGATGTTCGACGGCACCACCGTCGCGCTCGCCGATGTCGGGGCGGTGCGCCGCAAGGTGCCCGGCGCGACGGTCAATGACGTCGTCATCGCGACCGTCGGCGGCGCGCTTCGCAAATATCTGGACCGGCACGGCGAGCTGCCGAAGGAAAGCCTCGTCGCGGTCGCGCCGATCAACCTGCGCGGCAAGGAGAAGGCGGCGGGAAAGGCATCGACCCCGGGCAACCAGGTTTCGGCGATGAGCGTTCCGGTGCGAACCGACATCGCCGATCCGCTCGAACGGCTCGCCGCGATCCGCGACTATACGGTCGAGGCGAAGGAGGCGAAGGCCGGGGTCAGCGCGCGGATCATGACTGACCTGTCGCAGCATATCCCCGGCGCGACGATGGCGGCGGTCGCGCGCATCGTGACCAGCGAGCGCTTTGCGGTGCGCGGCACCAACCTGTTCATCTCGAACGTCCCCGGCGCGCAGGTGCCGCTCTATCTCGCCGGGGCGCAGCTCGTGCAGCAGCACGGCCTCGCGCCGCTCGCCAACAACATGGGGCTGTTCATCGCGACGCCGAGCTACAACGGCCGCATCGCCTTTTCGATCATCTCCGAACGCGCGATCCTGCCCGACATCGCCTTCTTCCGCCAATGCATCGACGACAGCTTTGCCGAACTGATGGCGGCGGAGCCCGCGGCGGAGAAGCCGAAGGCCGTTACGGCAAGGCCGAAGGCGCCGGCGCGGCCCAGGGCAAAGGCCAAGGCCCCCGCGAAAGGCCGGGCGAAATCGGTTGCCAAAGGCAACGCGACCGGCAAGACTCGCAAGAAATAGCCGACGCAGGACCAGATATGCTCTTTACCCCGACGCTCAGTGCCGACCGTGACCTCGCGACCGCCGCCGATTATCGCCAATGGTCGCAGGCCGCGCAGGAGCATGACCGCAAGTCGGGGGCGCTGGCGTGGCGCAACGCCGACGAAAGCGGCAATTTCGACTATCGCGCGATCCGCGCCCGGCTCGAAAGGCTGCAGGCGCTGTCGGCGGCGAACGACGTCAAGGGGCTGCTCTTCGTCCTCAACGAGGGCATCCACGGCAACATCGACGGCATGGGGCACGAACGCCTCTATCAGAAATCGCGCTTCGGCACGAAGCGGCTGATCGAGGATTATATCGCCGCTGTCGTGTCCGCGCTCGACCGGATCGCCGCCTCGCGCGCGATCCCGCGCGACGAAAAGCGCGATTTCTTCCGCCGCGCCCAGCATTGCTACGGCCGTTCGGCGCTGCTGCTGTCGGGGTCGGGCGCCTTCCTCTATTTCCATGTCGGCGTCGTGCGCGCGCTGTGGTCGGAGGGCGTGCTGCCGAACATCCTCGCCGGGTCGAGCGGCGGCTCGATCGTCGCCGCGATCATCTGCACGCGCAAGGATGCGGAGATCGGCGCCTTCCTGGAGGGCGACAGCCTCGCCAACCCCGACCGCGACCCCGAACTGCGCCGGCTGGCCGCCGACGAGGTGCGCGACCGGCTCGCCGCGCTGATCCCCGACCTGACCTTCCAGCAGGCGTTCGAGATCAGCGGCCGTCACCTCAACGTCTCGGTCGCGCCGGCCGAAAAGCACCAGAACGGCCGCCTGCTCAACGCGATCACCGCGCCCAACGTGCTGATCCGCGAGGCGGTGCTCGCCTCGTGCGCGGTGCCGGGGGTGTTTCCGCCGGTGACGCTGATGGCGCGCGACGACCGGGGCGAGCGCGTGCCCTATCAGCCCGACCGGCGCTGGGTCGACGGGTCGGTGACGCACGATATTCCGACCAAGCGGCTCGAACGCCTCTATGGCGTCAATCATCATATCGTCAGCCAGGCGAACCCGCTCGCGCTGCCCTTCGCGACCGACACGCGCAAGCAGATGGCGCCGATCGAGGCGATCCAGCACGCGTCGATGATGACCTTCAAGGCGTGGCTCAACGCCAATATGGTGATCTTCCAGAAGCCGCTCGAACTGCTGCCGCCGCTCAACAGCCTCGCCAACATGGCGCGTTCGGTGATCAATCAGGAATATACCGGCGACATCAACATCATCCGCCCGCCCAAATTCTGGTCGCCGACCAAGATATTGAGCGACCTCGACCAGGCAGAGATCGACGAACTGATCGACACCGGCCAGCGCGCCGCCTGGCCGAAGATCGAGATGGTGCGCACCCAGACCGCGATCAGCCGCGCGCTCGATGCGATCCTCGCGCGGATCGATAAGGGCGGCGACGACGGTCCCGGCCATCGCGCCTCGGCGCTCAAGCAGCCGGTGCGCTGACGTGGCGGCGGTGACGCTGCCGGCGGGGTCCGCGGCGGCGGGCGCCCGGCTGCACGTCACCGACTGGCCGTCCGCGGCGCCGCCGAAGGCGGTCGTGCTGCTCGCCCACGGCTATGCCGAGCATGCGGGGCGTTACGAGCATGTCGCGCGGCGGCTGAACGCCGCCGGCTATGCGGTCGAGGCCGTCGATCACTGGGGCCACGGCCGGTCGGACGGCGAGGGCGGTTTCGTGCCGCGCTTCTCGGCCTATCTCGACGGCATGACCGAACTGCTCGCGCGCGTCGAGGAAGAGCATCCGGGTGTGCCGCGCCTGCTCCTCGGCCACAGCATGGGCGGGCTGATCGCGACGCTGTTCCTGATCGAGCGGCAGGACGCGTTCGCCGCCGCCGCGCTCTCCGGCCCCGCGATCATGCCCGCCGCGCCGCCGTCGCGCGTCACGGTCGCGCTCAGCCGCTTCCTGTCGCGTTTCTTTCCGCGCCTCGGCGTGCTGGCGCTCGACGCGAACGGCGTCAGCCGCGATCCGGCGGTGGTCGCCGCCTATCTCGCCGATCCGCTCGTCTACACCGGCAAGATCGGCGCGCGGCTCGGCAAGGAACTGATGGACGCGATGGCGGCCGCGCAGGCGGGCGCCGCCCGGATCACGCTGCCGATCCTGTTCCAGCACGGCGACGCCGACAGCCTCGCCGCGCCCGACGGCTCGCGCTATCTGTTCGATCATGTGTCGTCGGCGGACAAGCTGCTGAAAATCTATCCCGGCCTGTTCCACGAAATCTATAACGAGCCCGAACGCGACGCGGTGCTCGACGAGCTGATCGGCTGGTTCGACGCGCATGTGGGGGCTCGATAAGCCCTTCCCCCGAAAGACAGGGGCCAAGGAGACGCCATGAAAATCCTTCTCATCCTCGTCTTCGCACCGCTGATCGCGCTGGCGCTGCTCTATTTCCTCTTTCCCGGCCGCCTCGTCGCGCTCGGGCGCTGGCTGCTGCGACGCCGCGGCGGCACGGTGCAGAAAAGCGTCACCGTCGAGGGCCGTGCCTGGCCCTATCTGGAGGGGGGCGACCCGGCGAAGCCGACGCTGCTGCTTGTCCACGGCTTTTCGGGGGACAAGGACAATTGGTCGTTCCTCGCGCCCTATCTGACGCGCGACTATCATGTCGTCGCGCCCGACCTGCCGGGCTTCGGAGAGAATGAGCGCAACCCGGCGCTCGCCTACGACATCGCGGCGCAGACCGCGCGGTTGAAGGCCTTCGCCGCCGCGCTGGGCCTGCAGCGACCGCATATCGCGGGCAACAGCATGGGCGGGTGGATCGCGCTGCGCTATGCGCTCGACTATCCCGACGCGCTCGCCAGCCTGATCCTGCTCGACAATGCCGGAGTCAACGGCACGAACGAGAGCGACCTTCAGAAACAGGCCGCGAACGAGGATTACAACCCGCTCGTCCTCGCCAGTCTGGAGGACGCCGACCGGCTGGTGGCGATGGTCGTCCACAAGCCGCCCCATATCCCCCAGCGGCTCAAGCCCGTCCTCTACGCCGACGCGCTTCGCTACCGCGACCAGCTCGACGCCGCCTTCTGGGTGATCGCGACCGAGATGCGCGACCATCCGCTCAACGACCGCCTCGGCGAGGTGAAGGTGCCGACGCTCATCATCTGGGGCCGCCACGACCGGCTGATCGACGTGAGCTGCGTCGCCGAACTCGAACGCGGCATCGCGGGCAGCCGCAGCCATGTCTTCGAGCATGTCGGCCACGTCCCGATGGTCGAGGATCCCAAGGCGACCGCCGCGGTGATGCGGGAGTTTCTTGCCAAGCCCTGAAACGCGCGCCACTCTCTTCCAGAACAGGGGAGGGGAGAGGCACATGCGCCTGAAGGTGGGGCTGCTCGGCGGGGGAAGCTGGGGGACGACGGTCGCGTCGCTGGTGTCGCGCAACGCGCCGATCACCCTGTGGGCGCGCGACGCCGAAACGGTCGACGGCATCAACCGCGATCGCGAGAATCGCAAATATCTTCCCGGCATCAAGCTGCCCCCGGCGCTCCGCGCCACCGCCGATCTGGGCGAGGCGGTGGCGGGCGCCGACGTGCTGGTGATGGGCGTTCCCTCGCACAGCTTCCGCGCGGTGCTGGAGGAGGCGCGCCGGCATTTGCGCCCGTGGGTGCCGGTGATCAGCCTGACCAAGGGGCTCGAACTCGCGTCGGGCAAGCGGATGACCGAGCTGATCGAGGAGGTGCTGCCCGGTCACCCGGTCGGCGTCCTCACCGGTCCCAATCTGGCGCGCGAGATCATGAGCGGGCAGGCGGCGGCGAGCGTCCTGTCGATGGCGGACGAGATCGTCGTCCGCGCGCTCCAGCCCGTTTTCCATTCGGGTCTGTTCCGCGTCTACACCAACACCGACCTGCTGGGCTGCGAACTGGGCGGGGTGCTCAAGAATATCGTCGCGATCGCGGTCGGCATGGGCGACGGGCTGGGGGCGGGCGACAACACCCGCGCCGGGCTGATGACGCGCGGGCTGGCGGAGATCACGCGGCTGGGCGTCGCGATCGGCGGGCGCGCGGAAACCTTCGCCGGCCTTACCGGCATGGGCGACCTGATCGCCACCTGCACCAGCCCGCTGTCGCGCAATCGCCATGTCGGCGTCGAACTGGGCAAGGGGCGGCCGATCGACGCGATCATCGCCGACATGCACATGGTCGCCGAAGGCGTGAAGAGCGCGCCGACCGTCATGGCGCTCGCCGACCGCTACGGCATCGCCATGCCGATCGCGCGCGACGTGTCCGACGTCACGCAGGGCCGGCGGACCGCGATGGAGGTGTTTCGCGGCCTGCTGAAATCGACCGTCGGCGACGAGGCGCATCCGGGCTGACGGGTTCAGGGCGAACGGTGCACTTTATCGTGCGATTCTCTAAACCCCGCCCTCGGCCAGTAGCGCCTTCGCCTCCTCGCCCTGCCAGTCGATCGCGCCGATCACCCGCCACAGCTCGCGCCCCTGCGCGTCATAGAGGATCGAGGTCGGCAGCGCACTGCCCGCCGCGTCGAGCAGGCCGTTCTGCGGATCGACATAGGGTTGCAGCGCCTTCAGCTTCGCCTTCTGGAACCAGGGATCGACGATCTCTGCGCCTTGCAGGTCCTGCGCGACCGCGATCACGGCCAGCCGGTCGCCGCGCTCCGCGGCCAGCGCGTCGAGCGTCGGCATTTCGGCGACGCACGGCGCGCACCACGTCGCCCACAGGTTGACGAGCAGCGGACGCCCGCGGAACGCCGCCAGCGTCACCGGCGCGTCGTCGGGGCCGCGGAAGGTCGCGGTCGGCGCCGCCTTGCCCGCCTGGCCGCGATCGACCTGATGCACGAAATGCGCGGCGTCCGCCGCCGCTTCGCCTGCCGAAACATTTGCTTGCGGCGTCGCCGCTTGCTCCGCGCCGGGCTTTTCCCTATCGCAGCCCGCGACCGCCCCCGCGAGCAGCAGGGCGATCAGCACGGTTTTCGGATCTGGGACGCGGCGAATGGCGGATTCTCCCGATAAGAGCAGCATGTGGGGTGGCCGCTTCGGTGGCGGACCCGCCGCGGTCATGCAAGAGATAAACGCTTCGATCCCCGTCGACAAACGCTTGTGGGAAGAAGACATCGCCGCGAGCCGCGCGCACGCCGCGATGCTCGGCGCGCAGGGGATCATCGCCGCCGCCGACGCCGCGACGATCGACGCCGGGCTCGCGCAGATCGCCGGGGAATTCGCGGCGGGCGGCGTGCCGGTCGACCTCGCGCTCGAGGATATCCACATGACCGTCGAATCGCGGCTGAAGGAGCTGGTCGGCGAGCCCGCAGGGCGCCTCCACACCGCGCGCTCGCGCAACGATCAGGTCGCGACCGATTTCCGCCTGTGGGTCCGCACCGCCTGCGACCGTATCGACGCGGGACTGAAGGCGCTTCAGGCCGCGCTGCTCGCCCGCGCCGACGAGCATGCCGACAGCATCATGCCCGGCTTCACCCATTTGCAGGTCGCGCAGCCGGTGACGCTCGGCCACCATCTGCTCGCCTATGTCGCGATGTTCGGCCGCGACCGGGGCCGTTTTGCCGACGCGCGCGCGCGGCTCAACGAATCGCCGCTCGGCGCCGCCGCGCTCGCGGGCACCGGCTTCCCGGTCGATCGCCATGCCACCGCCGCCGCGCTCGGCTTCGATCGGCCGATGGCGAACAGCATCGACGCGGTGTCCGACCGCGACTTCGCGCTCGAATATTGCGCCGCCGCCTCGATCGCCGCGATCCACCTGTCGCGCCTTGCGGAGGAGGTGGTGATCTGGGCGAGCCAGCCCTTCGGCTTCGTGTCCTTGCCCGACGCCTGGTCGACCGGCAGTTCGATCATGCCGCAAAAGCGCAACCCCGACGCCGCCGAACTGGTGCGCGGCCGCGCCGGGATGCTGCTCGGCGCCTTCCAGCGGCTCGCGGTGATCGTCAAGGGGCTGCCGCTCACCTATTCGAAGGACCTTCAGGACGACAAGGAGACGGTGTTCGGCGCCTTCGACGCGCTCGCGCTGTCGCTTGCGGCGATGACCGGCATGGTCGAAACGCTCGCCTTCCGCACCGACCGGATGCGCGCGCTCGCCGCCTCGGGCTTCTCGACCGCGACCGACCTCGCCGACTGGCTGGTGCGCGAGGCGGGGGTGCCGTTCCGCGAAGCGCACCATATCGTTGGCGCCTGCGTGAAACGATCCGAGGAGCTCGGCGTTGAGCTTTCGGCGTTGCCGGCCGACGAAGCGGCGACAATCCATGCCGCGGTGACGCCGGCGGCGCTCGCCGCGCTCACCGTCGAAGCGTCGGTCGCCAGCCGCGCCAGCTATGGCGGCACCGCGCCCGAGCGGGTAAGAGAAGCCGTCGCGGCCGCCCGCGCCGCGCTGGAGGATTAGGATGACGGCACAGCGTTCCATCATCGCGGCCGCACTGGCCGGCGTCGCGCTTGCCGCGGCGCTTGGCGCGTGCGGCAAGAAGGAAGATTTGAAGCCGGTCGCCGGCCAGCCGCCCGCCGCCCTGCCGGTCGGGGCGACGCGGGCGCCCACCACGCAGGAGCTGACGACGCCTGACGCGCAGGCCAAACCCGCGCGCAGCGACGAACTTCTCAAACGCTCCGAACAACGCGAACCCGACGATTTCGACCTTCCGCCCCCGGGCTGAGTTCAGAATCTTCCCTTGCAGTCCGTTCGTGTCGAGCGAAGTCGAGACACCCATCGGCCTCGGGCCGTTCGTCGGGGGCATCTCGACTTCGCTCGATGCGAACGGGGAAGGGAAGCTACCCAAGGATCTTCCAGATGGACCATTTTCAATATCGTGACGGCGTCCTCCACGCCGAGGACATTCCCCTGCCGCGCATCGCCGAGGAGATCGGCACCCCCGTCTATGTCTATTCGCGCGCGACGCTCGAGCGCCATGCGCAGGTGTTCCGCGACGCGTTGAAGGACGTGCCGAAGAAGCACATCGCCTTCGCGATCAAGTGCAACCCCAACCTCGGCGTGCTGCGCGTCCTCGCGCGGCAGGGCTATGGCGCCGACGTCGTGTCGGGCGGCGAGCTCGAACGCGCGATCGCCGCGGGCATGGCGGCGGAGGACATCGTCTTTTCGGGCGTCGGCAAGACGCGCGCCGAGCTGGCGCTCGGGCTCGACCGCGGGATCGGCCAGTTCAACATCGAGCATGAAGCCGAAGGCGTCGCGCTGGCCCAGATCGCGCTGGCGAAGGAAATGACCGCGCGCGCGGTGCTGCGCGTCAACCCCGACGTCGACGCCGGCACCCACGCCAAGATTTCGACCGGCAAGGCCGAGAACAAGTTCGGCGTCGGCATCGACGTCGCGCCGGAGATATTCGGCCGACTCGCGGGCCTTCCGGGGCTTCAGATGCGCGGTATCGCGCTCCACATCGGCAGCCAGCTCACCAGCCTCGACCCGCTCGAAGCGGCGTTCGAGCGCGCCGGCCGCCTTGTTGCCGACCTGCGCGCGGCGGGGCACAGCATCACCCACGTCGACCTCGGCGGCGGTCTCGGCGTGCCCTATCGCCCCGACGACAATCCGCCGAGCCCGGCCGAATATGGCGCGATGGTCGCGCGCGTAACCAAGGACTGGGACGTCACCCTGCTGTTCGAGCCCGGCCGCGTGATTGCGGGCAACACCGGCGTGCTGCTGACCGAGGTGCTGTGGGTCAAGCCCGGCGCGACCAATCCCTTCGTGATCGTCGATGCCGCGATGAACGACCTTGCACGCCCGGCGCTCTACGATGCGTATCATGATTTCGTCGCGGTGAAGCCGACCGGGGACAAGATGACCGCGTCGATCGTCGGCCCGGTGTGCGAGACCGGCGACACCTTCGCGCGCGACCGGTTGGTCGACGCGGTGGAGGCGGGCGACCTCGCCGTCTTCCGCACCGCGGGCGCCTATGGCGCGACGATGGCCTCGACATACAACAGCCGCAGCCTCGTGCCCGAGGTGCTGGTGGACGGCGACCGCTACATCGTCGTCGCCGACCGCATCGCCGCAGGGACGATCATGGCCGCCGAGCGCGTGCCGGACTGGATCGACTGATCCTCCCCGAAACGGGGAGGGGGATCATGCGCAGCATGGTGGAGGGGCACAGGCGGTCTGCCTTGCTGTCGAGAGGAAATATTTGGTCGCACCTGCCCCTCCACCACCTTCGGTGGTCCCCCTCCCCCTGCGGGGGAGGATTTGCTAGATAGTCCCCCATGCGCCAGCTTCCTATCTTCCTGAACCTTTCCGGCCGCACGGTCGTGCTGGTCGGGGAAGGCGAGGCGGCCGATGCCAAAGCGCGGCTGATCGGGCGCGCCGGGGGTCGGGTCGTCCCGGCATGGGAAGCGGGCGCGACGATTGCCTTCGTCGCGCTCGACAAGGGGGCCGAAGCGGTCGCCGCCGACCTTCGCGCCCGCGGCCTGCTCGTCAATGTCGTGGACCGTCCCGACCTGTGCGACTTCACCACCCCCGCGATCGTCGACCGCGCGCCGGTCACCATCGCGGTCGGCACCGGCGGCGCTTCGGCGGGTCTCGCCAAGGCGGTGCGCCAGCGTATCGAGGCGCTGCTCCCCGCGCGTCTTGGCGCGCTCGCGGCTGCGCTCCACGTCGCGCGCGGCGCGATGAAGGCGCGCTGGCCCGCCGCCGCCGACCGCCGCCGCGCGATCGACGCCGCGCT
>NZ_BCUA01000079.1 GCF_001591045.1 Sphingopyxis granuli NBRC 100800
GGGCCGTCTGATGTCATCATGGTCCAAGTCGGAATGTCAGTGAAAGCGGCGCACGCCGGTCCGGCTGTCGTTCTCGATCGCCAGGACGATGCCGACGCAGGTCATGATCGTCAGCATCGACGACCCGCCATAGGAAAAGAGCGGCAGCGGGATGCCGACGACCGGCGCGAGGCCCATCACCATCATCAGGTTGATCGCGATGTAGAAGAAGATCGTCATGGTCAGCCCGGTCGCGACCAGTTGCCCGAAGCGGGTGCGCGCATTCATCGCGACGCGCGTCGACCAGCGCAGCAGCAGGAAGAAACCGAACATCAGCGCCAGCCCGCCGATCAGCCCCCATTCCTCCGCCATCGTCGCGAAGATGAAGTCGGTATGGCCTTCGGGCAGATAGTCGAGATGGCTCTGCGACCCGTTGAGAAATCCCTTGCCGCTGATCCCGCCCGACCCGATCGCGATCTTCGACTGGCTGATGTGATAGCCGGCGCCCAGCGGATCGCTTTCGGGGTCGAGGAAGATCAGCACCCGTTTCTGCTGATAGTCGTGCAGCATGGAAAAGAGGATGGGCAGGGCGGCGGCGCCCGCGATCACGGCGCTGCCGAACCACCAGAGCGGCAGGCCGGCGACGAACATCACGATCGCGCCGCTCGCGCAGATGGCGAGCGCGGTGCCGAGGTCGGGCTGCAGCATCACCAGCGCGGCGGGGATGCCGATCATCACCAGCGCGGGCCACAGCGCGGTCCAGCTTCGCGTCTCGCCGGGCGGCAACTGGGTATAGAAGCGCGCGAGCGCGAGGACGATCGCGACCTTCATCAGCTCGGACGGCTGAAGGTTCATGAAGCCCAGGTTGAGCCAGCGCTGGCTGCCGCCGCCGACGAAGCCGAGCAGTTCGACCGCGACCAGCAGCACCGCGACCCCCAGATAGCCGAGATAGGAGAAATCCTCGAAGAAGCGGAGCGGAATCCGCCCGATGGCCAGCGCCATCGTCAGGAAGATGGCGAAGCGGGTGCCCTGCTGCAACGCCCAGGGCGATGCGTTGCCGCCCGCCGCCGAATAGAGGACGAGCAGCCCGAAACCGGTGATCGCGGACAGCAGGGCGATGAGCTTCCACGGAATGCGCTGGATTGCTGGCGGAACCGGGATCATCGCGGCGCTCCCGGTTCGGGGTCGCTCGACGCGCCCGCTTTCCACGCCGCATAGTCGCGATTCATGCGCTCGGTGATCGTGCCACCCCAGCCGGCTTCGAAGCCTTCGAGCGCCGCCATCGCCTTTTCGCGGTCGTAGAGGAAGGTGAAGATGTCCTTCGCCACCGGCGCCGCGGCGCGCGATCCGCCCATGCCATGCTCGATCACCACCGACGCGGCATAGCGGGGATTGTCGACCGGCGCGAAGCAGACGAACAGGCCGTGGTCGCGATATTTCCACGTCCCGCCCTTGCCGTTGCCGCCCGAGGCGAGCCCGCGCACCTGCGCCGTGCCGGTCTTGCCCGCCATCGCGATGCCGTCGAGCGGCAGGCGGCTGCGCACCGCGGTGCCGGGACCGTTGACGACGCGGTTCATGCCTTCGCGCGCGACCGCCAGATGCTCTTCGGCGAAGGGCAGCGGCTTGTTCTCGAACTGGCGGTTGATCAGGCGCGGATAGAGCGCGCGGCCCGATGCGATGCGTGCCGCCATCACCGCGAGCTGGAGCGGGTTGGCGAGCACATAGCCCTGGCCGATCACCGCGTTGAGCGAATCCGAAGCGCTCCATTCGCGGTGATATTTGCGCATCTTCCATTCGCTGTCGGGAACGGTGCCGTATCGCTGCGCGCTGCCCGCGAGCTGATATTCCTCGCCCAATCCCAGCAGGCGCGCGGTCGGCGCGATCGCGTCGTAGCCGAGCCGGTGCCCGAGCCAGTAGAAATAGCTGTTGCAGCTCTTTTCGATTGCGGTCGGCATGTCGATCGTGCCGTGCCGGCCAAGGCAGCGGAAGAAGCGGCTGCCGAGCCGGTAGCCGCCGATGCACGTGTGCTTTTCGCCCGGGTCGACGCCATGTTCCATCGCCGCGATCGCCGCCATCGGCTTCAGCGTCGATCCCGGCGGATAGAGGCCGCGCGTCGCCTTGTTGATCAGCGGCTGGTGGTCGTCGGCGCGCAGCCAGGCATATTCCGAATTGCTGATCCCGTCCGAAAAGCTGTTCGGGTCGAAGCTGGGCATCGACACGAAGGAGAGGATGTCGCCGTTCAGGCAGTCGATGACGATCGCCGCCCCCGATTCGCGCCCCATCCGCCGCGCGACATATTCCTGCAGGTCGGCGTCGATCGTCAGGTGGACCGTCTTGCCCTGCACGTCGGGCTGGGTGCTGAGGTCGCGGACGACCTTGCCGCGCGCCGTCACCTCGACGCGCCGCGCGCCGGGCTTGCCCTTCAGCACGTCCTCGAAATATTTCTCCAGCCCGTCCTTGCCGATCTTGAACCCCGGCGTGATGTAGAGCGGGTTCTTCGCCTTTTCATATTCCTCGGCATTCGGGGCGCCGACATAGCCGATCAGATGGCCGACCGCCGCGCCGGTCGGATAGTTGCGGGCAAAGCCGCGCGCGGGGGCGATGCCCGACAGGTCGGGCAGGCGGACGAGCACCGCGCTATAATCCTGTTCGGTGACGTCCTCCGCCACTGCGACCGGCTGAAAGCCCGACGCGGCCTTCAGGTCGCGCTCGATCCGGTCCATCGCGTCGCCGTCGAGGCGCAGCAAAGTGCGAAGCTGGCCGAGCACCAGATCCTTGTTGTGCAGCCGGTCGGGGATGATGTCGATGCGCAGGCTGACGCGGTTGTTGGCGAGCGCCTTGCCGTGGCGGTCGACGATCCAGCCGCGGCGCGGCGGGACGAGCGTCAGGTTGACGCGATTGCTTTCCGATTCGAGCACATAGCGGTCGTTGTCGACGACCGAGATATAGGCCATGCGCGTCGCGAGCGCGGCGCCGACGGCCATCTGTCCGCCGCCGACCAGCAGCGTGCGCCGCGTGAAGGTCATTCCCCTCCAGGCTTCGGTGATCGGCATCGTCTGACGCGGATTTTTGCGGCGCATGGGGAGTTATCGGCGTTTCAGGCGGAAATTGTCAAACGCGCCGGTCAGGCGCAGGAACAGCGGCACGAGCAGCGCCGAGACGATGATCTGCGGCACGACGAGGCCCAGCAGGTGCCCCGCCGGCGCGTGCGGGTGCGCGATCAGCGCCGCCGCCGCCTGGACCGCGGCGGCGAGCAGCGCGGCGATGCCCCAGTCGTGAAAGAAGCCGCGCCAATAGATGCGCTGCGAGAAATAATGGATCGCGATGCTGGCGAGCGTCCACAGGCCGATCGCGGTGCCGATCGGCGCGCCGCTGAACAGGTCGTCCCACAGCCCGAGCGGCAGGCCGATCCACACCGGCCACATCTCGGTGCGCAGCAATTGCCAGCATAGGAAGAAGAGCAGCCCCATCGGGGGAAGCACGGGCGAGCTGGCGACGAGCGGCAGCATCAGCGGCAGCGCCGAGGCGAGCATCACGCTCGCGATCGGCACGATCCGCATCCGCCAGAGCGACGCCGGCTCGCCGAGGCGCGGTCCGGCGCGGTTCATGGCGTTCCGGCGGGGGGCGCCGCGGGCGCCGCCCGCGCTTCCAGATTGTCGGGGGTATAGGGCCGCAATACCGCGACCGCATCGACCTTCGCCGGGTCGGCGAGCGGCCGCGCGAGTGCGCCGTCATCCTGCCGCCGCACGACGATCGCGACCGGGATGTTGGGCGGATAGAGGCCGCCGGTGCCCGAGGTGACGAGGATGTCGCCCGGCTTGAACGGGTTGTTCGCGATGTTGAGCGTGCGGATGTCGAGATCGCCGTTGCCGCGCCCGTTGGCGAGCGCGGGCAGGCCGTCGCGCGCGCGGCGGACGGGCACGACATTGTCGACGTCGGTCAGCAGCAGCACCTGCGACACCGACGGTCCGGCGGTGAGCACGCGCCCGATCAGCCCGTCGGCGCCGCGCACCGGCTGCCCCGCCGCGACCCCGACGTTGCGGCCGATGCTGAGCAGCGCGAGGCGTCGGCTGCTGGTCGAGGTCGAGGTGAGCAGATAGCCGTGCGCAAGCGCCGCCTTGTCGGTCTGCTGCAACTGGAGCAACGCCTTGAGCTGGCGGTTCTCCTCTTCGAGCGAAGACGTCGCGACCAGCTTGCGCCGCGTCTCCGCCAGTTCCTTGCGCAGCCGCCGGTTCTGCGATCCCGCGCCGACATAGGCCGAAACCGCGTCGTCGATGCCGGAGATCGACCCCGTGACCGACCGGGTCACGCGCGCGATGGGCGCGGCGACCTCATGGCTCGCCACGCGAAGCGTGGCGAAGCCGACGGGATCGACCACCGAAAGGACCGCGAGCAACAGGCCCGCCACCGCCCCCGTCACCGCAATGACATAGGCCGCGAACAGGCCGTACTGGGCCTTTCGGGATTGCCCCGGACGTTTATTTGCCGGGCGGACCATGAAGAACCTCTACCGTTCGATCAGGCTTGCTGCAGCACGCCGCGGAAGGCGGGGTCCTCCATCGCACGGCCGGTGCCGATCGCGACGCAGGTCAACGGGTCCTCTGCCACCGTTACGGGCAGCCCGGTCGCGTCGCGCAGCAGTTCGTCGAGTTCGGCGATCAGCGCGCCGCCGCCCGTCAGCACGATACCCTGGTCGACGATGTCGGCCGCGAGTTCGGGCGCGGTATTTTCCAGCGCGATGCGCACGCCCTCGACGATCGTGCCGATCGGTTCGGACAGCGCCTCGGCGATCTGCGCCTGGTTGATCGAGATTTCCTTGGGCACTCCGTTGACGAGGTCGCGGCCCTTGATGTGGATCGTCAGACCGACGCCGTCCGACGGGATTCGCGCGATGCCGAAATCCTTCTTGATCCGCTCGGCGGTCGATTCGCCGATCAGCAGATTATGGTGACGACGGACGTAGGAGACGATCGATTCGTCCATCTTGTCGCCCCCGGCGCGGACCGAGGTGGTATAGGCAAGGCCGCGCAGCGACAGCACCGCGACCTCGGTCGTGCCGCCGCCGATGTCGACCACCATCGACCCGATCGGTTCGGTGACGGGCATGTCGGCGCCGATGGCGGCCGCCATCGGTTCCTCGATCAGCCACACCTGGCTGGCCCCCGCGTTCGATGCGGCGTCGCGGATCGCGCGGCGCTCGACGCTCGTCGAGCCCGACGGCACGCAGATCACGATTTCGGGGCTGCGAAAGGCGTTGGGCTTGCCGCCGTGGACCTTGGTGATGAAATGCTTGATCATCTGCTCGGCGACGTCGATGTCGGCGATCACGCCGTCGCGCAGCGGGCGAATCGCCTCGATCGTGTCGGGTGTCTTGCCCATCATCAGCTTGGCGTCGTCGCCGACCGCCTTCACCCGCTTGATGCCGTTCAGCGTCTCGACCGCGACGACCGAGGGTTCGTTAAGAACGATGCCCTTTCCGCGCACATAGACGACGGTGTTCGCCGTGCCGAGGTCGATCGCCATGTCTTGGGAATTGAATTTCAGAAACCGGGAAAAGAAGGACATCTATACTGTTCCTGCCATCGAAGCCGCTCCCCCGGACGGGGGCGCCCCTGTCGCCATTCTCGCCGCTTGTCCGCCCGCAGCCAAGACCATATCAAGGGGAGATTCCGGCTCGACCAAAGGAGGGCTGGCTGGATGGAGCGATAGGACTGTGCGGATGGGTCGCGATTTGCGTCCGACTGCGCTAGGAGAGCGGTCATGTCAATACGCCGCCTGCCGGAAAAGCTCGTAAATCGGATCGCGGCCGGTGAAGTGGTCGAAAGACCGGCTGCGGCGCTGAAAGAACTGGTTGAAAACGCCATCGACTCGGGCGCGACCCGCATTTCGGTGCGAATCGCCGAGGGCGGGATCGCGCGGCTGGAGGTCGAGGACGACGGCTGCGGAATGACCCCGGCGGAGATGGCGCTGGCGCTCGAACGCCACGCGACGTCGAAGCTGCCGGGCGACGCGATCGAGGATGTCACGACGCTCGGCTTTCGCGGCGAGGCGCTGCCTTCGATCGCCAGCGTCGCCCGCATGACGCTCGAAAGCCGCGTTGCGGGCGGCGATGGCTGGCGGCGGGTGGTCGACAATGGCGCGCTGGCGGGCGAGGGGCCGGCGGCGCTGGCGACGGGCACGCGCGTCGTGGTCGAAGACCTGTTCGCCCGCGTCCCGGCGCGGCGCAAGTTCCTGCGCAGCGCGCGCAGCGAATATGCGAGCTGCCTCGACGGGGTGAAAAGGCTCGCGATGGCGCGGCCCGACATCGGCTTCACGGTCGAGCACGATGGGCGGCGGGTACTCGACGTGCAGGGCGGGCAGGACCGGCTCGCGCGCGTCGCGGCGCTGACCAGCCGCGAGCTGGCGGACAACAGCATCGGCGTCGATCTCGATCGCGGCGAAGTGCATCTGGGCGGCGTCATCAGCCTGCCGACCTACAATCGCGGCATCGCCGATCATCAATATCTGTTCGTCAACGGCCGGCCGGTGAAGGACCGGCTGCTCGTCGGGGCGCTGCGCGGCGCCTATGCCGACCTGCTCGCGCGCGACCGCCATCCGGTCGTTGCCTTGTTCCTCGACCTGCCGACGGGCGAGGTCGACGTCAACGTCCACCCCGCCAAGACCGAGGTGCGCTTCCGCGACCCGCAACTGGTGCGCGGGATGATCGTCGGCGGCCTGCGGCGCGCGCTCGACGAGCATGGCTTCCGCAGCGTCCAGCGCCCGGCCGAGGCGGCGCTCGCCGCGTGGCGGCAGGAACCGGTCGCATCTGGACCCGAATCGGCGACGGGCTTCCTGTTCGGCCATCGCACCGAGCCCGCCGTGCATCTGTTCGGGGCCGATGCCCCGCCGCCGGCCGAGGATGTCGCGCGCGTCTATGACCGGGTGACGCCCTTCGCGGGTCCCGCTGCACCCATCGCGGGCCGCGCCGAGGTCGCCGAGGCGCCGCCGCCCGCGGCCGGGTCGCACCCGCTCGGGATCGCGCGCGGGCAGATCGCGAAAACCTATATCGTCGCAGAGGCCGAGGACGGGCTGGTCATCGTCGATCAGCATGCCGCACACGAGCGGCTGGTGCTCGAGACGCTGCGCCGCGGCATGGCTGAAGCGGGGGCGGGACAGGGCGTCGCATCGCAGGGCCTGCTGCTGCCCGAAGTGGTCGAACTCGACGAACCCGCCTGCGACCGGCTCGAAGCGGCGTCGCCGCAGCTTGCGGCGCTGGGCGTCGAACTCGAACGCTTCGGTCCCGCGGCGGTGATGGTGCGTGCGACCCCCGCGATGCTGGGGACGATCGACTGCCGCAAGCTCGTCACCGATATTGCCGACGATCTCGCGGGCTATGACGCCGCACTCGGCCTTTCGGAAAAGCTGGAGCTGGTCGCGGCGACGATGGCCTGCCACGGCTCGGTCCGCGCCGGCCGGACGCTGGCGGTCGCGGAGATGAACGCGCTGCTCCGCCAGATGGAGGTGACGCCGCATTCGGGCCAGTGCAACCACGGTCGTCCGACCTGGGTGAAACTGGCGATGGACGACGTCGAAAAACTGTTCGGCCGGAAATAGGGGCGGGACGATAGCGTCGCCGAATGAAAGGGGCGGAAAGCCGCCGGCTTCCCGCCCCTCGACGATCTGTGACCGTCACCCTCGGGTCGCAGAGGGTTGAGGGCTCCATCGCTGCATTTGTCGTGGGTGTCATACCCCAAATGGGTGATCTGACATGTTTTTTCAGGACGTGCCGCCGATGATCGCGCCGCTTCGTCGGCGCGTTCCCGGTCGATTTCGACGGTCACGCAAATAGGGCGGGTTTACGCTTGTCCGTTGCCCGCCGCGTCCCGGACGCGGATCAGGCCCGCCGAGCGCATCGTCATCACCGGCTCGTCATGCTGGTTGAGCACCGTGAGCTTCGAGGACAGGATCCCCATGTCGGGCCGCTTCGCGGAGCGGCGCTTTTCGACCACTTCCATCTCGCAGCGCAGCGTGTCGCCGGGATAGACCGGCTTCAGCCAGCGCAGTTCGTCGATGCCCGGAGAGCCGAGCCCGGCCTGTTCATGTGCCTTCATGTGATCGACCATCATCCGCATCGCCATCGCACCGGTGTGCCAGCCGCTCGCCGACAGACGGCCGAAATAGGTCTGCGCCGCCGCCTCGTCGTCGAGGTGAAAAGGCTGTGGGTCGTATCGGCTCGCGAAATCGACGACTTCCTCGCGCGTCACCAGCTTGCTGCCGAAGCGCTGGATTTTCCCGACCTCTATATCCTCGTAATAAAGCATGGCGCGCCTATGCGCGGAAAGGCGCGGGCGAGGCAAGGGGCTTGTCGTCGCCGACCGGCCGGGCTGATTGCGCCTTGATTTGCACCGCGCGCATGGTGCATCCGGTTGCAACGGCAACGAAGGGGAATTTCCGATCATGAGAAGGACTTGGATCGCCATGGCCCTGGCGGTGACAGGGGCGGGGGCGGCGCTCGTCGCGGTGCCTGCGGCAGGACAGAAGGCGGACGACGCCGACACCAACGCGATCATCGACCAGGGCTTCAACCACAGCCAGGTGATGCGCATCGCGCAGGAGATGACCGACGGGCTGGGTCCGCGCCTCACCAATTCGCCCGCGATGCGCCGCGCCGAGCAATGGGCGATCGACCGCTTCGCCGGCTGGGGTCTCGCCAATGTCCGCCGCGAGGGGTTCGAGTTCGGCCGCGGCTGGGAAATCCTGTCGGTCGACGTGCGCATGACGGCGCCGCGGCCGCTCGCGCTGACGGCGATTCCGATCGCCTGGACCCCGTCGACCGGCGGCGCGATCACCGCGCCGATCGTCGTCGCGCCGATGAGCAAGGAAGAGCATTTCGCCGAATGGAAGGGCAAGCTGGCCGGCAAGATCGTGCTCGTCACGCTCCCCGGCACCGGCGACGAGCCCGAAAAAGCCCCCTTCCGGCGCCTTGGCGGTGAGGATTTCGAGAAGCTCGACGCCTTTCGCCAGCCGAAATATGATCCCGACGCGATCAACAAGCGCCTCGAACGCGTCAGCTTTGCCGAAAAGCTCGACGCTTTCCTCAAGGCCGAAGGGGCGGTCGCCTGGGTCCGGCAGTCGTACCGCGACGGCAAGCTGGTGCATGGCGAGGGCTATAACTACCGCGTCGGCCACACGCTGTCGCTGCCCGGTGTCGAACTGGCGGCGGAGGATTATCGCCGCCTCGCGCGCCTCGCCAAGTCGGGCCCGGCGCCGCAGCTTTCGATCGACAGCAACATCCGCTTCGATGACAGCGACACGAAGGCTTACAACATCATCGCCGACATCCCGGGCAGCGACCCGAAGGCCGGTTATGTGATGGCGGGCGCGCATTTCGACAGTTGGGTCGCGGGCGACGGCGCGACCGACAATGCCGCGGGCAGCGCGGTGGTGATGGAGGCGGCGCGCATCCTCAAGACGTTGGGCGTCCGGCCGAAGCGGACGATCCGCTTCGTGCTGTGGACGGGCGAGGAGCAGGGGCTGCTCGGCAGCCTCGCCTATGTCGACAAGCATCTCGCGACGCGTCCCGGCCCGACCGAGGGCGAGGACGGCAATGCGCTCTATTACGGGTGGCCGAACCGCTATCCGGTGACGCCGCGGCCCGGCTACGGCGACCTCAAGGCCTATTTCAACATGGACAATGGCTCGGGCAAGCTGCGCGGCCTCTATGCCGAGGGCAATGTCGCCGCGGTTCCGCTGCTCCAGGCGTGGCTCGCGCCCTTCGCCAGCATGGGCGCCGGAAAGGTCGTCGCGGCGCCCACCGGCGGCACCGACCATGTCTATATGCAATCGGTCGGCGTGCCGGGCTTCCAGTTCATCCAGGACCCGCTCGATTACGGCTCGCGCACGCACCACAGCAGCGCCGATACCTTCGATCATCTGAAGGCTGACGACCTGCGCCAGGCGTCGGTGGTGATGGCGGGGATGCTGCTGGCATCGGCGAACAGCGACAAGGTGCTGCCGCGCTTCCCGGTCCCGTCGCAGCCGGCCCCCTATGACCCGTTCCAGTACAAGGACCCGGACCAATAGGATCGCAGCCACTTCTTTCCCGTTCGTGTCTCGACTTCGCTCGACACGAACGGAAAAGGGAAGCGGATTTGGCCTTTAGAGCAAATATGCACCGTTTGCCCTGAGCTTGTCGAAGGGCCGTTCTTTCTGCCAGGCGCCGCAAGAAGAAGTAGAACGGTGCTTCGACAAGCTCAGCCCGAACGGCTGTGAGGGTGTGTCAGATTTCAGGCACGTCGCTCTAAGCCGACATGGTGATCCCGGCCCGACCGTTCTCGACCACGCCGGTCGCGCGCTTCGACAGCCTGTTCACCGGCGTCGTCACCTTGTCGACGACCATGAAATGCGTCTGCCACGCCTCGCGGCCGACCTCGCAGACCAGATAGCCGCGCTGGTCGTTGGCGAATTTCAGTTCGGGGTTGCGCGCCAGCCATTCGTCGGTCCCGGCGCGCTTGTCGCTGCCGTCGCCGCCGCTGGAGATCGAGGTGCCGACGAACTCGGCCGCGACCACCTTGTCCTTCAGCACCAGGTCGCCGCAGAAATTCTGGTGTTCGTCGCCCGTCAGCACGACGCAGTTCTTCAATCCCGCAAAGCGCGACAGGATACGCTCGCGCGGCGCTTCATAGCCCGCCCAGCTGTCGATGTTGATGATCTTCTCGGGCTCTTCGGGCCGGCGGCGGCGGTCGAGCGACATCATCGTCACCTGCTGCGCGATCGTGTTCCACGTCGCGCCGCCCCTGGCGAGGTTGCGCGCGAGCCATTCCTCCTGCGCCTTGCCGAGCACCTGCGCATCCTTCGCATAGACGTCGGGACAGGCAGGCTTGAAGCCGTCGCCGCACGGCTGGTTGTCGCGATACTGGCGCGTGTCGAGCACCTGCATCGCCATCAGGTCGCCATAGCGCAGCTCACGATGCGCCGCGACCATGCCGCCGCGCGGCAGCAGAGCCCGGCGCACCGGCATATGCTCGTACCACGCCTGCATCGCCGCCTGCTTGCGCAGCATGAATACCTCGGGCGGCGGCGCGTCGGGGTCGTTGCCGTCGAGCCCCAGTTTCCAGTCGTCGAAGGTCGATACCCAGTCGTTGCGGATCTCGTGGTCGTCGAAGCTCGAGATGAAGCCATGCGCCGATCGCGCCGCCTGCATGTCGATGTCGAGCAAGGTCTGCGTATAGGCGATACGGAAATCGCCCAGATCCTGCAGTCCGCGCAGCGCATATCGGCGCACCGGGCGGATCGGCAGGCCGCTGTCGTAGAGATAGTCCTGCTGATATTCGTAGATGAAGTCGCCATAATGATAGACGAAGGCCAGGTCCTCGCGCGCGAGGTGGCGATAGGCGCCGTAGAAGCCCGATTCATAATGCTGGCAGCCGCAGACCCCGAATTTCAGCGCGTCGGCGCGCGCGCCGGGGGCGGGAAGGGTGCGGGCGCGCCCGCGCAGGCTGCGCTCGCCACCCGCGACGAAGCGGTAATGATAGGGGCGGTCCGGCTGCAGGCCCGCGATCTCGACATGGACGCTGTGACCCAGCTCGGGGCGCGCCAGTTCGGTACCCTTCGCGACGACGTCGCGAAAGCCGCCGTCGCTCGCCACCTCCCATTCGACCGGCACCGGGACGAGCGGCATGCCGCCGTGCGGCGCCATCGGCTCGGGCGCGAGGCGGGTCCAGATGACGAAGCCGTCGCTCGCCGGATCGCCCGCCGCGACGCCGAGGCTGAACGGAAAATCGCGGAAGAAGCCGGCCTCGGCGCGCAGGATCGCGGGGGCCGACAGTCCGGCAAGCGTGGCGGTGGCAAGGAAATGGCGGCGGTTCAGCATGGCAGGCTCCGCGGACGGGAAGGACGAATCGGATAGTGCCAGATAGCCGAGCCCGATGCGACTTCAATGACAGGCGTGCCTGATGCCCGGCCGCTCTCAGAACCAGAGGTGCACCCCCGCGACGAACGCGGGATGCGAGGCCTTTTCACCGGCGGCGCGTGCGATCCGCGCGGTGCGGCCGAGCTTGCGTTCCCAGGCGACGCCGACATAGGGCGCGAACTCGCGCGCGACCTCATAGCGCAGGCGCAGGCCCAGTTCGACGCCCGACAGGCCGCCGCCGACGGCGCGCTCGGGGACGTCCTGAAAGGCCAGTTCGATTTCGGCCATCGGCTGCGCGATCAGCCGCTGGGTGATGCGCTGGTCGTAGCTCGCCTCCAGCCGCGCCGCCGCGTCGCCCTTGTCCGACAGGAACAGCGCGCCCTCGATCTCGAACCAATAGGGGGCGAGGCCTTCGAAGCCGATCACGGCATGCGTCGGCGAAGGGCCGGGGCCGAAGTCCTGCCGGACGCCCGCCTGCAGGTTGAAATAGGGGCCGATGGCGCGGCTCCACAGCGCCTGGACCTCGGCTCCCTCGACCGCACCGCCGAAATCGCCTTCGCCCTTGCTCTTGACCACCAGCCGATCGATGTCGCCGCCGAACCACCCCTCGGCTTCCCAGGCGTAGCCATCGCGGCCCTTGCGCGCCCGCCATTCGGCGAGGTTGACCATGATGCGCGAAAAGCGGCCGCCGCCATGCTCGGCATAAAGGCGCGCGCGGGGTCCGGCCATCGCCTCGGCGCCGAACAGCCGGTCGGCGGCATCGACGCGCGGCGCGGAAGGTGCGGGCGCATCGCCCACCGGTTGGTCGGGGATCATGGGGGAGGGCGGCGCGGCTTCGGCTGGCCGGCAATGGCCCATCGCGGCGTGCTCGGGCGGGCAGGGGGCGGCGGGGTTCGCCGGTACCGGCGGCGGCGTTTCCAGTGTGCAGTGCCCCATGGCGGCATGCTCAGCCGTGCAGCCGGGTGCGTTCGGTTCGTGGCGCGGAAGTGCCGGGTCCATCGTGCAATGGCCCATCGCCGCATGCTCGGCGGAGCATGCGGTCGCAGGCTCTTCCGGCGCCGGCTTTTCGGGCGGTGGCGCCATCGTGCAATGGCCCATCGCCGCGTGGTCGGGCGTGCAGGCGGGCGCGGCGGCGGCCGGATGCTGCGCCGCCATCAGCAGGATCGCGAGCAGGCTCATGCCGCGTCCCCCGCCGGGCGCACCGTCACCACCTGCATCATCCCGGCGTGCATGTGATACAGCAGGTGGCAGTGGAAGGCCCAGTCGCCATAGGCATCGGCGGTGAGGTCGAAGCTCAGCTTGCTGCCGGGCTGCACGTTGACCGTATGCTTGCGCGGCGCATGGTCGCCCTTGCCGGTGACAAGCTCGAAGAAATGGCCGTGCAGATGGATCGGATGCGTCATCATCGTGTCGTTGACCAGCGTCACGCGCACCCGCTCGCCCTGCGTGAAGGGGATCGGGGCCTTGACCTCGTTCATCTTCACCCCGTCGAACGCCCACATATAGCGTTCCATATTGCCGGTCAGATGGATCTGCATCTGCCGTGTCGGCGTGCGCGTGTCGGGATTGCGGTCGAGCGCGATCAGATCGCGATAGGTCAGCGCCCTCTCGACTCCTTCGAGGCCCACCCCCGGCTCGCCGGTGCGATCGGCGGGCATCGGCGAGATGCTCTGCACCGCCGGTGTGTCCCTGACCGTCGGGGCCAGCGTCATGTCGCGCATGCCGTGATCCATGCCGCCGCCATTGCCGCTGGCCGCATCGGGCGTGCAATGCCCCATAGCGGCATGTTCGGGGGCGCAGGCCGGGCCGCCGCCATGGTCCATGCCGCCCATTCCCATATCCTTCATGGTCAGCACCGGACGCGGGCGCAGGGCCGGGACCGGGGCCGCCATGCCCACGCGCGGGGCCAGCGTCGCGCGCGCCATGCCCGACCGGTCGGATGTCTCGCCGACCAGCGTATAGGCGCGGTCCCCCGGCGTGACGATCACGTCATAGGTCTCGGCGACCCCGATCTGGAATTCGTCGACCGTCACCGGGCGGACGTTGCATCCGTCGGCCTGTACCACGGTCATCGGCAGGCCGGGAATGCGGATGTTGAAGGTGGTCATCGCCGAGGCGTTGATGATGCGCAGCCGCACGCGCTCGCCGGCGCGGAACAGCCCGGTCCAATTGTCGGCGGGGCCGTGGCCGTTGACCAGATAGCGATAGGCGGCGGCGGTGACGTCGCTGATGTCGGTCGGGTCCATCCGCATCGCGCCCCACGCGATCCGGTCCTTCAGCGGCTGGTCGCGCCCCGCCAGCAGGCCCGAAAGCGTCTGCTTGCGGTGGTTGAAATAGCCGCCCATCTGCTTGAGCTTCCGGAAGATGGCGTGCGGATGCAGCGGGCTGAAATCGGACAGCAGGATCACATGCTCGCGGTCGTGCGCGACGGGATCGGCGCCGGCGGGATCGATGACGATCGGGCCGTAATGCCCCATCTGCTCCTGCAATCCCGAATGGCTGTGATACCAATAGGTGCCGGCCTGCCGCACGGGGAATTCGTAGGTGAAGGTCGCCCCCGGCGCGATACCCGGAAAGCTGATCCCCGGCACCCCGTCCATGTGAAAGGGCAGGATCAGGCCGTGCCAGTGGATCGAGCTGTCCTCGTCGAGCCGGTTGGTGACGTGAAGGCGCGCCTGCGTGCCTTCGGTCAGGCGGATCAGCGGCCCGGGGATGGTGCCGTTGATGCCGATCGCATGATGATCGCGTCCGTCGATCGTCAGCGTCTGATGCGCGATCGTCAGCCGGACGTCGGGGCCGGAGACGGTCGGCAGGCCTGCCGAAACCGGCTTCGCCCACAGCGGCAGCCACGGGGTCAGCGCCGCGGCGGCTCCCCCCGCGATCAGCGCACGACGTCCGATGGCGTCGTTCACGGCAGCGTTCCGATCATCCACAGCGCCATCGCGATCATGCCCAGATTCTCGGTCAGCGAGACGAAGCCCAGCGGTACCTTGCTGCTGCCGCCGACGCAGGCGCATTTGATCGATCGCCTGTCGATATAGACCGCCTTGAACACCGACACCGCGCCGATGCCGCCGATGAACAGCGCGACCGGAATCGACAGCCAGGGCAGGGCATGTGCGGTCATCAGCACCCCGGCCAGTCCCTCGGCAAAGGGATAGATGCTGGCATAGGGCACCCAGCGGCGCGCCAGCAGGTCGTAGTTCAGGAACATGGTCGCGAACTTGTCGACATCCTGCAACTTGAGCAGCGCGAGCACGATCATGCTGAACGAGACGAACCACTCGGCGGCGCGCAGCGTGAAGGCGTCGCCATAGGCCGCGAAGCTCGTCGCGAGCGCCATCAGCGCGGTCATCGCGAACAGCGCGATCACGGGCGTGTAGCTGGTCGCGTCGGGGTCGGCGACCTTCAGCCCGAAATGGCGCCGCAGATCGTCGTGACCGCCGATGCGCACCCCGTCGATGAAGGTTTGCGGCGTCGTCTTGACGCCATGCTCGGCCTTGAAGGCATCGGTCTCGGCGCGCGTCGTCAGCCAGCGATCATCGACCGCGAAGCCGCGGCTTTTCAGCAGATGCTTCGCTTTCAGCCCGTAAGGGCAGATATGGTCGGGCATGACCATGCGATAGAGGATTGCCTGTTTCGTCATGCGGCTCCTATACCGTCCGTACCATGGTACGGAGTCAAGCGATGCAGATCACGATCGGGAAACTGGCCTCGGCGGGCGGTGTCGGGGTCGAAACGGTGCGTTATTACCAGCGGCGCGGCCTGATGGCGACGCCGGTGCGCAGCGGCGGCGAGCGCTGGGGCGGCGGCATCCGGCGCTATGGCGCCGACGACCTGCGGCGCCTTCGCTTCATCCGCTCGGCGCAGGCGGCGGGTTTCACGCTCGACGAGATTTCGGAACTGCTCGCGCTGGAGGAAAGCAACGACCGCGCCCGCGTGCGCCGACTGGCGCGCCGGCGGATCGACGCGCTCGATCGGAAGATCGCGCAGATGACCGAAACCCGCGCGGTGCTCGCGAGGCTCGCCGACCAATGCGCGGCGAGCGATACGGGGCCATGTCCGATACTGACGGCGTTCGAGCCATATTAGTACGTCATTGCGAGGAGCGTAGCGACGAAGCAATGACGGAGTTTTTTTTGGGACGCAGTTCGGTCAGCTATGCAAAAAGTGCATCACATCCCCGTCCTGCACGACATAGCCTTTGCCCTCGGCGCGCAGCTTGCCCGCTTCGCGCGCCTTCGCTTCGCCCCCCAGCGCGACATAGTCGGCAAAGGCGATCGTCTCGGCGCGGATGAAACCCTTCTGGAAATCGCTGTGGATTTCGCCCGCCGCCTCGGGCGCGGTCGCACCGGTGTGGACGGTCCAGGCGCGCGCTTCCTTCGGCCCGACGGTAAAGAAGGTCAGCAGGTGGAGCAGTTCGTACCCGGCACGGATCACGCGCGCGAGACCGGTTTCGTGCAGCCCCATCTCTTCGAGGAACAGCATCCGCTCCCCGGCCTCCATGCCGACCAGTTCGCTCTCGATCGCGGCGGAGACGAGCACCGCCTGCGCGCCCTCGGCCTTCGCGCGCGCGAACACCGCGTCGCTGTGCGCGTTGCCCGTCGCGGCGTTCGCTTCCTCGACATTGCAGACATAGAGGACGGGCTTGGTGGTCAGAAGCTGCGCCTGGCGGAGGATGCGTTCTTCCTCGGGGTCCTTCGGCTCGGTCAGCCGCGCGGGCTTGCCGGCGCGCAGCAGGTCGAGCGCCTGGCCGAGCACCGAGGCCGCGGCCTTGGCCTCCTTGTCGCCGCCGGTCGCCTTCTTCTGGAAGGCGGGGACGCGCTTCTCGAGGCTTTCGAGGTCGGACAGCAGCAATTCGGTCTCGACCGTCTCGGCGTCGGCGACCGGATCGACCTTGTTCTCGACATGCTGGATGTCGTCATCCTCGAAACAGCGCAGGACGTGGACGATCGCATCGACTTCGCGGATGTTGCCGAGGAACTGGTTGCCCAGCCCTTCGCCCTTCGATGCCCCGCGCACGAGCCCGGCGATGTCGACGAAGGCGAGCTGCGTCGGGATGATCTTCTGGCTACCCGCGATCGCCGCCAGCTTGTCGAGCCGGTCGTCGGGCACCGCGACATTGCCGATGTTGGGTTCGATGGTGCAGAAGGGGTAGTTCGCCGCCTGCGCCGCCTGCGTCTCGGTCAGCGCGTTGAACAGGGTGGACTTGCCGACATTGGGCAGCCCGACGATTCCGCATTTGAAACCCATGAATCTCGTCTTTCGGTCATATTGGGCGCCGGTCGGGCGCCGATGGCAGGCGCGCTAGCCGTTTCGCATCGCTTTTTCCAGAGCGCGATGATCCCGGCCCGCCGGTTCGTGCCGAACGGGCCCGAAAGAAGGGGGGGGCAGAGAAGGGCGCTGGGCCGGACCTCAGTCGTGCACCGCGCGGACCAGCGGCCCCAGCGGACTGCCGCCCAGCCACGCGACCTGCACCTCGGCCGCGACGCGGTTGATCGCCTCCTGCGGCTTGGGCCCCGGATGGACCGCGCGGCGCAGCGGGCGCGTGCCCGCGGGCATCGCCATGATCTCCGCGATCGCGCGCGGCACGTCGGCGGGGTCGGCGCTGCGTCCGCTGCCGTCCTCGGTCCCCATGCCGCGCGTGAAGGGCTCATAGGCCGCCAGCCGCTCGGGATCGCTGCGTTCCTTCAGCGCGCCGGTATAGACGTTGCGGTTCTGCCAGACGCGGGTCGGATAGCCGCCGGGCTGAATGATCGTCACCTCGATGCCGTGCGGCACCAGTTCATAGGCAAGCTGTTCGGACAAGGCCTCCACCGCGAACTTGGTCGCCGAATAATGGCCGCCCCCGGGGACGATCACCCGGCCGAGCTGCGAAGAGATGTTGACGATCTGCCCGGCCCTGGCGGCGCGCATCTGCGGCAGCAGCGCGCGGATCATCCGCTGCATGCCGATGACGTTCGTGTTGAAGGCAAGGTGCGTCGCCTCCATGTCCTGCACCTCGATCGGGCCGGAGATGCCGACCCCGGCATTGTTGATCAGCGTGTCGATGCGTCCGCCCGCGGCTTCGAGCGCGCTTGCGGTGCCCGCGGCGACCGAATCGTCGCTCGTCACGTCGATTTCGACGATGTGCAGGTCGAGCTTTTCCTTCGCCGCTTCCGCTGCCAGCGTGTCCGCCTCGGGACGCGGCAGGTTGCGCATGGTCGCGATCACCTTCGCGCCGAGCCGGGCATAATGCAGCGCGCCGATCCGGCCGAATCCGCTCGACGTGCCGGTAATCAGGACGGTGCGGCCCTTCAGCGCTCCGGGCGCCGGCGGCGCGGAGGCGTGGAGCAGGGCGGGGGCTGCGGCGGCCAGCGCGGCGCCCCCGGCGAGTAGTTGGCGGCGATCGGGGTGCGAAGGACGGGGCATCGGCGAAACTCCTTTCGGCGCCATCATGCCCCAGCCGGGTGCATGTGCCAATCGTCGTTCAGCCGTTCAGGCGCAGCGCGAGGTCGTTCAGGAAGCGCGCGTCGTCGCCGTCCGCCAGGCCGCCCGCCTCGGCGGCGATCGCGCCCAGCAGGTCGGTCAGCGGTTCGATCTCGCTCTTGTGGTAAGGACCCAGCACATACCCGGTCACCCGGTCCTTGTGCCCTGGATGGCCGATGCCGATGCGCACGCGGCGGAAATCGTCGCCGATATGCTGGATCAGGCTGCGGATGCCGTTATGCCCCGCCGCGCCGCCGCCGCGCTTCACCTTCACCTTCATCGGCGCAAGGTCGAGCTCGTCATAGAAGACGGTGACGTCCTGCGGCGTCAGCTTGTAGAAATCGAGCGCGGCGCGGACGCTGCGGCCGCTTTCGTTCATGAAGGTCGACGGCTTGAGCAGCAGGATGCGGTGGCGGCCGATCCGGCCGTCCTGCACCCAGCCCTGGAATTTCTTCGCGGGCGCCGCGAATCCGTGCGCGTCGGCGATGACGTCGACGGCCATGAAGCCGACGTTGTGGCGGTGCATCGCATATTGGGGACCGGGATTGCCGAGGCCGACCCAGAGCTGCATGTCAAAAACCCCTCACTCCCTGTCTCGTCACCCTGAAGCTGTTTGG
>NZ_BCUA01000080.1 GCF_001591045.1 Sphingopyxis granuli NBRC 100800
GAAATCTGAGCCACTTGTCCGTTCGGGCGCGCCCGGCTTGCAGCCGGACCCGAAAGATCACAGCCCGAAGGGATAGGTATCGGGCCAGTCCTTGCGGTCGCCATCGCGGAGTCTAGCCGCCGGCGCGGCGGCGGCGCGTTTCCCAACCCTTTTTCGCGGCCGCCGATCGCTTCTCCGCGCTCTGGCTCGACCCGCCCTTGTGGCCGCGCCCTTGCGCGATGAAGCGTGGCTTTCCTTCTTGCCGCGGCCCGACCCCGATTTTTTGCCGCCGCCCGATTCCTTGTTCACCGTCGCCCAGGCGCGGCGCTCGGCCTCGGCATGGCCGACGCCGCGCTTCTCATAACCTTCCTCGATATGCTCGGCCTTGCGTTTCTGCTTGCCGGTATAGCTCGATTTGTCGCCGCGGGGCATGATCGCTCTCCTTCCTCTCTTCCCCGACAACCGCTCGACCAGGACGAGGTTCCGCGCGCGACGCGGTGCGTTTCGCTGTCCGCCGAACGGGTGGGGCGCGGGCGCTCCATGCAAAAAGCGGGACGATCCAGAGGGTTGCCGGCGGCGCCGAAAAAAGCCGCCCCCATTCTTATAATTTGAATCAAGTTTATGAAAAATAAAAATAATCTTCGACAGGAACTCTGCCGGGCCGCGCCGCGTCGAGCCTGCATCAGACATGGGAGACTCAACATGGCCTATTCACGCATGACCGGGCTTGCGGCCCTCGCGCCCCTTGCGCTTCTTGCTGCCTGCGGTAGCCCGGACAAGGCGCGGCAGGACGACAGCGGCGCCATGCCCGACGGAGAGATGACCCCGACCGAAGGAAGCATCGCGGCGGTCGATCCTCAGACCTTCGCCAACCGCATCGCCGCCAGCGACCAGTTCGAAATCGAATCCGCCAAGATCGCGCAGAGCAAGGCGAAGTCGAAGGCGCTTCGCGATTTCGCGGCGAAGATGGTCACCGACCACACCGCATCGAGCGCCAAACTGAAGGCCGCCGCGACGACACAGGGGCTGACGGTGGACGCGTCGCCCAACGCCCAGCATCGCACCGACCTTGCCGCGCTGCGGGCGGCAACCGCCGACGATTTCGACAGCCTCTACAAGGAACAGCAGATGCGGGCGCATGAGGCGGCGCTTGCCGAACTCAACGGCTATGCCGACAGCGGAACGCAGGATGCGCTGCGCGATTTCGCGCAGGCGACCGCGACGGTGGTCGACGGGCATCTCTCGATGCTGCGCGGCATCGACGTTCCCGCCCGCAACGCTGCGGCGACGGGTACCGCCCCGTCGACCCCCGCAGCACCGCCGCCGGCCGCGCCTGTGGACAAGACACCCGCGCAGTAGCGCCGCGACCTTGTCCTTCGCGGTGGGCGGGGCCGGAATCGTCGAACGGGCCGGGCGCGAATCGCGACGAAGCGATCGCCCGGCTAACATGGGTGAGGGACCCCCGTACATCGGGGGGTTCATCATCCGGACCGGTTCCGAGGTACCATTCCATGCCTTTCCGCGAAATTCTCGACAGTCTGCTGACGCCGCGCGAACGCATCGCGTGGGAGGCCTGCCTGGCGCGCAACGCCCGCGACCATGGCAAGGGCGCCGATCTGACCCGCGAGGGCGAACGGCCGCGGGCGCTGCATGTCGTGCTCGACGGATGGGCGCAGAAATACAAGCAGCTTCCCGATGGCCGGCGCCAGATACTGGCGCTCTATCTGCCCGGCCAGCTTTGCGACCTCGACCTGTTCACCGTCAGCCGCAGCGATCATTCGCTCGCCGCGGTCCGCCGCCTGTGTGTGGCGGAGATCGGGCGCGCCGAGGCGTGCGACCTGCTGCACCGCTGCCCCAGCCTTTCGCAGATATTCTGCTGGAGCGAGCTTGTCGCCGGCGCGATCCAGCGCGAATGGATGATCAGCATCGGGCAGCGCAACGCGCAGGAGCGCGTCGCGCACCTGCTGTGCGAGCTGTATGTCCGCCAACACGGCAAGACGCCGCCGAATGCCGGCGCGTGCGATTTCCTGCTCACCCAGTGGCAGATCGCGGAGGCGACCGGCCTGACCCAGGTCCATGTCAACCGCACGATCCAGGAACTGCGCCGGTGCTGCGGGGTCGAGATTCGCCAGCTGCGGCTGGAGCTTTCCGACTTCGAGGGGCTGGCGGCGCTCGCGTCATTCAACGCAAACTACCTCCATTTCAACGAAGCCCCCTCCGCCGCCGAGCGCGTCGCGCCGCTGTTCGAGCCCGTCGAGACGGTGGCGCCGCTGGGCCGCTTGCCGCTGGCGGCTCCTATCCTGCAGGCGTCCGTGCCGGCGCGCAGGATGTGATTTTGGTGCCGGGGGGCGGCATGAAGGAGAGAGACATGAAGGTCGCCGATTGCATGAGCCGGAACATATGCGTCCTGTCGCTCGACAATTCGCTCCAGTCCGCGGCGCAACTGATGGCGGAAATGGATTCGGGATTCCTGCCCGTCGCCGACAAGGATGAGCTGATCGGCATCGTCACCGACCGCGACATCGCCATTCGCGGCGTCGGCATGGGACTCGCCCCGTCCGCGGGCGTCGAGGAGGTGATGAGCGACGAGGTGCGCTATTGCTTCGCCGAGGATGAGGTCGAGAAGGTGCTCCACACGATGGGCACGCTGCAGGTGCGCCGCCTGCCCGTTCTCGACCGCGACAAGCGGCTGGTCGGCGTGGTGTCGCTCAGCGATCTTGCGACGAACGGCGCCGCGCCTGCGGCCGGCGCGGCGCTCGGCGATATCGCGCAGCCCAGCGAACACCATTCGCAGCGCCTGTAAGGCACCGGGGTCCGGTCAGGACGTCGGCGCGTCGCCCCCGTCTTCCGCCTCCAGCCCCTGATATTTGAGCTGGAGATAGCGCTCGCGCGTCGCGAGCTTGTCGAGTTCGCCCGCGGCCAGACTGCGGGCGGCCTCGCCGATCTCGCGTTCGAGCATCCTGAGGCCGCCGACCAGCGTTTCGTCGGGGGTACGGCCGGCGTGCGCCTCGCCGCGCAGCCCGGCGGGGATGCGCTGATAGCCCGCGACCAGCTCGGGCAGATCCTCGCCGACGAGCTTGCGGATGTTGCCGGCCGCCGGAGTCGCGGGGTCGAGCGTCTGGAGCTGCGGCGCGAGCAGGTCGAGCTGGACGCCGATGCCGTCGACGAGTTGGCGCGCCGGTGCGGGGAGCGCGGGGCGCTGCGCCTCCAGCCATATCTCGGTACGCCCCGCGAGTTGCTTGAGGTCGGCCTTGGGCAGGTCGGCCTGGCGCGGTTCGGGGAAGGGCGGCCATTTGCCGAACAGGATCGCGACGCCGATCAGCAGCAGCGTGACCGCCATCACCCCGGCAAAGCCGAGCGGCCGGATCAGCATACCGAACAGCGCCGCCGCGATCAGCACCGCGCCGCCCGCCATGCAGATGCGGCCGATCTTCCGGAACAGATGCTGGCGGCGCAGCGCCATGCTCTTGGTGCCGATCGGCCGTCGGCGTTCGCGCGACCGCTCGATCGCGGCATTGCCGAGCATGATCGTCTGGTCGGTCTCGCTCATCGCCATCGCCGCCTCGTCAGCCCTCGAGCGCCGCGAGCGGGCTGTCGGCGCCGCCGACGCTCGCCTGTGCCTGGCTCGCGCCCTCGGCGCGCGCGATATAGCCCTTCGACTTGGCGACCTCGCCTTCCAGCGCCGTCACCGTCGTCTTCATCGTGTCGAGCGCCTTCAGCTTGAAGGTGTCGATCGCGTCCATCGTGTCGTAGATGTTCTGAAAGGCGCGGCTCAGCGTCTCCATCGGGATCGTGCTCGATGCCGCCTGTTCGTGGATGCGCGCGGTGTTGTCCTTGAGCATCTTCGACGTGCCGTCGATGATGTTCGCGGTCGTCGTGTTGAGCGCGGTGATCTGTTCGAGCACCAGCTTCTGGTTGGTCATCGCCTGCGCCACGGTGATCGCGGTCTTGAGCGCCCCGACGGTGGTCGTGCTGGCGCGGTCGACCCCCTTCACCAGTTCGACATTGTTCTTCTTGACGAGATCGAGCGCGAGATAGCCCTGCACCGTCACCGCCATCTGGGTCAGCAGGTCCTGCGTGCGCTGACGGGCATAGAAGAGCGCATTTTCGCGCAGGATCTTCGCCTTGGCCGGGTCGCTGCCGTCGAGTTCGTTCGCCTTCGCCTCCAGCCGCTGGTCGAGCGTGTTCGCGATGTGGACCATCTGCTCCAGCTTGCCCATCGATTCCCACATCTTGCGGCGTTCGACGTCGATGGCGGCATTGTCCATCAGTAGCTCGTCCTTGCCGTTGGCGAGCGCGGTCAGGATGCCGCTGATGTGAGTCTGGGCGCTGCGATACTGCGCGAAATAATTGCTGACCTTGCTGCCAAAGATCTTGTCGAGGAAACCGCGCTTGGTCAGCAGCTTGCCGTTCGCCGACGGGTCGAGCCGTTCGACGGTGGTGCGCAGTTCGATCAGATTCTGGCCGATGTCGGTGTCGCGGTCCATCGCCCGGACCGGGCGGTCGAGGAAGCGGTTGCTGTGGCTCGCCGCCTCCAGCATCTCCTTGCGGCCCATGTTGGTGATCTGGTCGATGCGCTTGCCGAACTCGGGCGAATTCTCGTCCTGCGCGACGAGATCGTCGATGAAGCTGTCGACGCGTTCCTCCAGCTTCGATTTCTGCTCGGTCGACAGCGGCACCAGCCCGGCGGCCTTTTCGGGCGACACGGCCGGGACAGGTTCGGGCGGCGTCAGCTTCAGTTCATCGGTGGCGGTCGCCGTCGCGGTGTCTTCGCTCATTCCACTTCCTTCCAGCCCTCAAGTCGGCTCTGGGCCGAAGCCTATATGGCACGCGGCACTGTGTTGTTCAAGCATCACACCTCTTGCGGCCGATTCAGGAACGGCGCGATCCACGCGGAGAGGATGAGCTGCGCCATATGATAGACGAGGATCGGCACCAGCACCACGCCCGCGATGGCCGGGGGAAAGAGCGTCGCGGCGAGCGGCGCGCCCACCGCGATGCTTTTCTGCGCGCCCGCGAAGAGCAGGGTGACGCGGTCGGGCCGGCGCAGGCGCAGCAGCCCGCCCAGGGCCCAGGCGGCCGCAAAGGCCAGCGCGAGCAGCGCCGCAACCGCGGCGAAGGTGATGCCGATCTCGCGGCCGTCGAGCCGGGTCCAGATGCCGCCGACCACCGCCGCGGAAAAGGCGACATAGACCGCGATGGCGATCGAGGTGCGATCCATGAAGGTCGCCAGTTCGCGATGCCGCAGCACCCAGGGGCGCAGCCAGCGCTGCGCCGCCTGCCCCGCGACGAAGGGCAGCAGCAGGATCAGGGCGATGCGCAGCGCCGCCGCGCCGCTGATCGCGCCCGCGCTCCCCGCGAGCGCGGCGAAGAGCAGCGGGGAAGCGATGACTCCGGTCAGGTTGAGCAGCGCGGCGGCGACGACGCTCGCCGCGACATTGCCGCCCGCCATGCTGCTCGATGCGGTTGCCGACTGGACGGTCGAAGGCAGGATGCCGAGGAAGAGGAAGCCAAGCGCCAGGGTCGCGGGCAGGAAGGGCGCGGTCGCTGCCTGCGCGACAACGCCGAGCAGCGCCATGCCGCCGAAGCAGAAGGCGAGGCCAGCGCCCTGCAGCTTCCAGTTGCGGACGCCGTGCAGCACCTCGTCGCGCGGCAGCCGCACACCGTTGAGGAAGAAGAGCAGGACGATCGCCGCGGTCGACACGCCCTGCGCTACGGGCACCGCCTCGCCGCGCACCGGCAGCAGGCTGGCGATCAGGATCGTCGCGAGCAGGACGGGGACGAAGCGGTCGGGGAAGATGCGTGCGAGCATGATCGGGGCGATGGCGGGATGCGCGGGGATTGGCAAGACTCGTCAACAGGCGCTCCCCCCGCGGGAAGATGAATCGGGTACAGGACCCAGCGCTCCGCGCCGGGACGGCGCCGCGGGTGCCCTTTGTAGCTTTGGCCGTTGCCGGGCGAGCGCAGCCTCGTGGGCGCGCGAGGGGACAGGCGGCGCGGCGAGAGCGGGATTTTCGGCATCGAGTGGAGAGGCTGGCGCCGCGCGGTTTTGCAGGACAGAGATTTCCTGCGCGCGCCTGCGCGAATCCTTTTCCATCCGACGATGCCGTCGCTACAGGGCGTCCATGTCCCGCATCCTCATCCTCGCCGCGCTCCCCGAAGAGGCGGACGCCCTTTTCCCCGGGGAGGGCGTGCGCACCGCCGATGGCTTCGCCATCCGCCGCCTTGCGGTGCGGGGGCATGCCCTCGCCGTTGCGACCTGTGGGCTCGGCAAGGTCCATGCGGCGCTTGCCGCCGGCCTGTTCGGCGGCGACGCCGACCTGTTGCTGATGAGCGGGACCTGCGGCGCGCTCGATGCCGAGGCGGGGCGCGCCTATTGGCTCGCCGAGGCGGTGCAGCATGATTACGGCACGGTGCGTCCCGACCGCTTCGACCGCTATCGCGCGGGCGAATGGCCGGCGGGAGAGGTGGGCGAGGCGCATTTCGCCGCCATGCCCGATCCCGGGCTGGGCCTGCCGCATGCGCGAATCGCGAGCGGCGACAGCTTCATCGCCTGCCCCGACGTGGCGGCCGGGCTCGTGCGCGGCCTTGGCGCGACGCTCGTCGATATGGAGGTGGGCGCCGTCGCGCAGGTCGCCGCGCGGCTCGGCAAGCCGTGGGCGGCGGTCAAGGCCGTCACCGATACGGCGGACGAGGGAAGCAGCCGCGACTTTCACGCGAACCTCGTCCGCGCCGCCCGCGCGGCGGCGATGGAGGTCGAGCGGCTGATCGCGATGCTGTGACATCGGCAATTTTGTTGCGCCGCAGCAGCAAATTCGCTAGGCGCGCCGCCGAAGTGCGGCGCAGCGCCGCCATGCCCCGTTAAGGTATTTTCTGATGTCATTGCGTAATATCGCCATTATCGCGCACGTCGATCATGGCAAGACAACCCTTGTCGACCAGCTTTTCCGCCAGTCGGGCACCTTCCGCGACAATCAGCGCGTCGATGAGCGCGCGATGGATTCGGGCGATCTCGAAAAGGAACGCGGGATCACCATCCTCGCCAAATGCACCTCGGTCGAATGGGGTGAGGGCGAAGAAAATGGGGGTGCGGGCACGACGCGGATCAACATCGTCGACACGCCGGGCCACGCCGACTTCGGCGGCGAGGTCGAGCGCATCCTGTCGATGGTCGATGGTGTCATCCTGCTCGTCGACGCGGCCGAAGGGCCGATGCCGCAGACCAAGTTCGTCACCGGCAAGGCGCTGGCGCTCGGTCTGCGTCCGATCGTCGTCGTCAACAAGATCGACCGCAGCGACGCGCGTCCCGCCGAAGTGCTCGACGAGGTGTTCGAGCTGTTCCTGACGCTCGACGCGAGCGACGAGCAGCTCGATTTCCCGATCCTCTACGCTTCGGGCCGCTCGGGCTTCGCCTCGCCCGATCCGGAGGCGCGCGACGGCGATTTCACGCCGCTGTTCCAGACGATCGTGGGCCATGTGCCCGCGCCGGGTCTCGACGCCGACGGGCCCTTCTCCTTCCTCGCGACGCTGCTCGACCGCGACAATTTCATCGGCCGCGTGCTGACGGGGCGCGTCCAGTCGGGGACGATCAAGGTCAATCAGCCGATCCATGCGCTCGACGCCGACGGCAAGGTGATCGAGACGGGCCGCGCGTCGAAGCTGCTCGCCTTTCGCGGGCTCGACCGCGTGCCGGTCGAGGAAGCGCGCGCGGGCGACATCGTGGCGATCGCGGGACTGACCAACGCGACCGTCGCGAACACCATCGCAGACCCGAGCGTCAGCGAGCCGATCGCCGCGCAGCCGATCGATCCGCCGACGCTGTCGATGCGTTTCGCGGTCAATGATTCGCCGATGGCGGGGCGCGAGGGTAGCAAGGTGACGAGCCGGATGATCCGCGATCGCCTGATGCGCGAGGCCGAGACCAACGTCGCGATCCGCATCACCGAAAGCGCCGACAAGGACAGCTTCGAGGTCGCGGGCCGCGGCGAGTTGCAGCTCGGCGTCCTGATCGAGACGATGCGCCGCGAGGGTTTCGAACTGGGTATCAGCCGTCCGCGCGTTCTCTATCAGACCGACGAGAACGGCCAGCGCACCGAGCCTTATGAAACCGTGGTCATCGACGTCGACGACGAGCACAGCGGCACGGTGGTCGAGAAGATGCAGGTACGCAAGGCCGAGCTGACCGACATGCGTCCGTCGGGCGGCGGCAAGACGCGCATCACCTTCAGCGGCCCGTCGCGCGGCCTGATCGGCTATCACGGCGAATTCCTGTCCGACACGCGCGGCACCGGCATCATGAACCGCCTGTTCGACCGATACGGCCCCTACAAGGGCGCGATCGGGGGCCGCAAGAACGGCGTCCTGATCTCGAACGGCGCGGGCGAGGCGGTGGCCTATGCGCTCGGCCCGCTCGAAGAACGCGGCATCCTCTTCGTCTCGCCCGGCGAGGCGCTCTATGAGGGGATGATCATCGGCGAGAATGCGAAGCCCGACGACCTCGAGGTCAACCCGATGAAGTCGAAGCAGCTCACCAACTTCCGCTCGACGGGCAAGGACGACGCGATCCGCCTGACACCGCCGCGCCGGATGACGCTCGAACAGGCGATCGCCTATATCGACGACGACGAGATGGTCGAGGTGACGCCGAAGAACATCCGCCTGCGCAAGGCGATCCTCGACCCGCACGAGCGCAAGAAGGCGGCGCGCAAGAAGGAAGCGGCATAGGCGGCAGGACAGGCCGGCGAGGCTTGCGTTAACCGTCTTTTCACGGCGGCGGTCTAGGGCCGAATGCGAGGGACCGCTCGGTAAAAGAGGGGTCCATGCATATCGCCGGGGAGACGCGCCGCCTGCGGGACGAGCATACCGCGCTGGCCACTTTGTCGCAATATCTGCTCGATCTGGTCGCCGCCGCCGAACCGCCGCGGCCGACCGAGATCGAGGCGGTGCGCGGCCTGTTCCACGATACGCTGGTCCGCCACCTGAAATGCGAGGACTGGGCGCTCTATCCGCGCCTGCGCGACAGCGGCGATCCCGCACTTGCCGATCTGGCGCAGCTTTTCGTGGCGGAGATCGGCACCCTCGCCGACGAATATGCGCGCTATGACGGCCTGTGGCCGACCGGGCGGATCGCGGCCGAATGGCCGCGGTTCCGCCGCGAGACGCGGGCGATCCTTGCCGCACTGCGGCGGCGCATGGCGCGCGAGGAACGGGAGCTTTATCCCGTCGCAGAATAGGGGCAATTTCTGGCGACAATGCTTGATTTGCCGGCCATCCTCGCCTAGCCGCGCGGCAGTTTCTGGAGATTGACGATGACCGATACGCCCCCCGACCGCCTGTCGACCAACCCGCGCTCGCCGCATTTCGACATGGAGGTGCTGCAGCGCGGCATCGGCATCCGCTTCAAGGGCAAGGAACGCACCGACGTCGAGGAATATTCGATTTCCGAAGGCTGGATTCGCGTCGCCGCGGGCAAATCGAAGGACCGCTTCGGCCAGCCGATGACGATCAAGCTGTCGGGCGAGGTCGAGGCCTGGTTCGAGGATGACGACGCCGAGAGCGGCGAGGAATAAGTCGATCCCCTCCCGCAGGGGAGGGCCGGCTCAGCCGCCGAGCGAGGCGGCGACGATGTCGAGGCCGTTGCCGGGCTTCCAGTCGTTCTGTGTCCACACCGGCGTATCGAACGCCTTGCGCTCGGGCTGGGCGGCGCCGCCCGCATAGATGAAGCCCTGCACCGGATTGGCGCGCAGCCCGAGGTCGCCGATCGGCGCATACCAGACGCGGACCATGCTCCAGTCGCCGGCGTCGCTGACGTCGACGACACGGACGTTGCGCTCGATCTGGCCGCGGCGGCCGTTGATCGGCGACCAGTTGGCATGATCGATCAGGATTTCGCGGTCGCTGACGACCTTCTTGACCACCGCGACGTGGCCCGACGGCATGCCGCGTGTGCCGGCAAAGGCCATCACCGCGCCCTTGCGGGGTTCGTGGCCGCGATCGTAGCTGCCCGCCGCTTGCGACCACCAGGTCTTGGCGTTGCCGCGGATCTCGACGCCCGATTCGGCGCGGGCGAAGGGGACGCACTGAAGATAGTCGGCGGCGATCGCGGGGACGCTGGCGATCAGCGAGGTGCACAGCGCGACGGCACCCAGAAAGCGGCGATGGAGCATGAAAGGCGACCCCCATTTGGCTTGTCTTCAAGCGTTGCAGCGTCCCTGCCGCAGCTTTCGGGCGCCACCAACTGCCTAGCGACGAATCGCGCTACTGCTGCGGTGGGTGGGGGAACCTTTTGTTAAGGCTTTCGATTCGTCGCGGCACGCCATCGGATCGTCGCCGATCCAGCCCGGCCGGAACGGCCCGTCACGCCGCGGCTGTGGCCAGATTCTCGGGCGGGCGGAACAGCGTCAGTACGTCGGCGGCGGGCATCGGGCGCCCGTAATAATAGCCCTGGATGTTGCTGCAGCCGAATGCGCGCAACGTGTCGACCTCGATCTCGGTCTCGGCCCCCTCGGCGGTGGTCGACATGCCCAGGCTGTCGGCGAGCGCGACGACGGCGCGGATGATCGCGATCGATTCGATGCTGCCCTTTGCGGCGCCGACGACGAAGCTGCGATCGACCTTGATCGTCGAGAATTGCGTCTTGCGAAGATAGCCGAGCGACGAATAGCCGGTGCCGAAATCGTCGAGGCTGAGGCGGATGCCGAGCCCGATGAGCTGGTCGAGAAGCTGCGCCGCGCCGCCGCCATCGCGCAGGAAGACGCTTTCGGTCACCTCGATCTCCAGCCGGTGCGGCGGCAGTCCCGACTGCGCGAGCGCCGAGACGACGACCGAGGCGAAATTAGGGTCGGTGAGCTGTTCAGCCGACACGTTGATCGCGACCTTCAGGTTCGCGGGCCAGCGCATCGCCTCGTGGCACGCGGTACGCAGCACCCATTCGCCGATCGGCGCGATCAGCCGCGAATCCTCGGCCAGCGGGATGAAACGGCCGGGCGGGACGGAGCCGAGTTTCTGGTTGGTCCAGCGGATCAGCGCCTCGAAGCCGTTCAGCGTCCCGTCCTCTGCGGTGACGACGGGCTGGTAATAGAGTTCGAATTCCCCGCGATCGAGTGCGCCGCGCAGTTCCTGCTCCATCACGCGCCGCTCTTCGGCCTGCGCGTGGAGCGAGGCGACATAGGCGGCGACGACGTTGCCGCCCTTGTCCTTCGACTTGTAGAGCGCGAGGTCGGCGTTGCGCGTCAGCGTCTCGACCGTCGCGCCGTCCTGCGGGCCGATCGCATAGCCGACGCTGGCACCGACGAAGAGCTGGTGGTTGTCCACGACATAGGGGCGGCTGAGCGTCGCGATGATCCGCCGCGCCATCTCCTCGGCCTCGTCGGCGGACGGGGCCTGGTGAAGCACCACCGCGAATTCGTCGCCGCCGAGGCGGCCGCAGGTCATGCTGCGGTCCATCATTCCCTTGAGCCGCGCCGCGACCTGCGCGAGCAGCTTGTCACCGATCGGGTGCCCCAGCGTATCGTTCACCGCCTTGAAGCGGTCGAGGTCGATCATCAGCAGCGCGCAGCGCGACCGGGCGCTCTGCGCCTGGTCGAGCGCGCGGGCTAGCGCCTCGTTGAGGCTGAGGCGATTGGGCAGGCCTGTCAGATTGTCGAAGCGCGCCATCTTGGCGATCTGCTCGGCCGAAACCCGCTGTTCGGTCACGTCCGATCCGACGCCGCGAAAGCCGAGGAATTTGCCCGCCTCGTCGAGGCGCGGAGAGGCCGACAATTCCCACCAGCGCGGCTTGCCGCCGATCGTCACCGGGACGATCAGGTTGGAAAAGCTTTCGCGCCGTTTCATCCGCTCGGCCATATCGTGCAGACTGCGGGGGAAATTCCCCGTCTCCCACGCGTCCCCCGACAGCGCCTGGACCAGCGGCTGTCCCTCGAGCTCGTCGGCCGCCGCGCCGAGCGCATAGGCGAGGCGCGGCGAGACGTGGACGAGGCGGCGGTTGCTGTCGGTCTGCCACAGCCAGTCGGCCGAGGTTTCCTCGAATTCGCGCAGCAGCAGGCTGACCGTCTCGCTCTTTTCATGCAGCACCTCTTCGGCGCGGCGGAAACGGATATGGTTCTGCGCGAACCGAATGCAGAAGAAGCTTAGGAGCAGGCCCGCGGCGACCGCGACGACGGCGAGCTGGGGCGCGCCGGTGCGGACGAGCGCAACGGCCGCCGACAGGCTGACCGGCGCGATATAGAGGATGCACACGGTTGGAAGGCTGTGCGCGATCATTGCCAGCGTCAGCATCATCAGCAGGGTGGTGGCCCACATCGCAAGCGCATGGTCGGTGCCGGGCGACAGCCCCTGCAGCCAGAAAGGCACTGTCCAGAGCAGCGCCGAATAGAAGGCGTGCCGGTTGCACAGCGCGAATTCGGCGGGGCCCGCGATCCGCGCTTCGCCCAGCGGCCGGGTGGCGAACGAACGATAGGACCACAGGCTGAAGCTCAGCGCGCAGGTGAGCCAGCCGGCGACGATCACCGAGCGGACGTGGGGCACCATGGTGAAGGCGGCGATCAGCGCCATCGCGACGCCCATCCACAGCCGCAGCGAGCCCCGGCCGCGAAGCGGCGCAAGCTGGAGCTGGCGAAGGTGCGCGATGTCCCGGTGCGACGCCCCCAGCCCCAACAGGGTGCGCACGGAAACGTCATCGGCCGGATTCTGGTCGGTCAACAGGCTTTTCACGCCGCCTGTGTAGCGGGGCGGGGTTACCCGAAGGTAACTGCGCCCGCTCCGTCCCGGCGCTTTCGTGCCGGGATGGAGCGAATCGGGCGCCGAACGGGCCCGCCGTCAGGCGGCGATGGCAAAGGGCTGAATCTCGCCCGCCAGATACTGCGCGCGCGCTTTCGACCGGCTGAGCTTGCCCGAGCTGGTGCGCGGCAGGGTGCGCGGCGGGATCAGCTCGACGAGGCAGTTCATGCCGGTGATCGCGCGGACGCGGTCGCGGATCGCCTCGCGCAGCGCGACGCGCTCGGCCTCGTCGCTGGTGCGGCACTGGACGAGCACGGCGGGCGTCTCCTCGCCTCCGGGGGCGGTGATCGCGAAGGCGGCGATGTCGCCGGACTTGAAGCCGGGCAGCTGCTCGACCGCCCATTCGATATCCTGCGGCCAGTGATTCTTGCCGTTGATGATGATCATGTCCTTGGCCCGGCCGACGATATAGATGTAGCCGTCGGACAGATAACCCATGTCGCCGGTGTCGAGCCAGCCGTCCTGCATGCAGGCGGCGGTCGCATCGGGATCGCGGTAATAGCCGGTCATCAGCGACGGACCGGTGCACCACACCTTGCCGACCGTCTGGTCGGGCAGGACATGGCCTTCCTCGTCGCGCACCTCGATCGTCATGTCGCGCACCGCGCGGCCGCAATTGACGATCGCGCGATAGCGGGTCGGCCGGTCGCCGTTGCCCGCGGCACCCGACAGCTCGGTCTCCTCGACCAGCTCGACGACGATTCCCTCGCCCGGCGGCATGATGCTGACCGCGAGCGTCGCCTCGGCGAGGCCATAGCTCGGCAGGAAGGCGCCGGCCTGGAAACCCGCTTCGGCAAAGGCGTCGACGAAGGCCTGCATCACGTCGGGGCGGATCATGTCGGCGCCATTGCCCGCGACGCGCCAGCGCGACAGGTCGAAGCGGTCGGCGACATTGGTCTGGCTGGAGATGCGGCGGGCGCAGATGTCGTAGCCGAAGGTTGGCGAATAGCTGAGTGTCGTGCCCTCGTTGCGACTGATGAGGTCGAGCCAGGCGAGCGGCCGGCGCGCGAAATCCTCGGTCTTGAGATAGTCGACCGACACCTGGTTGGCGACCGGCGACAGGAAGCAGCCGACGAGCCCCATGTCGTGATACCAGGGCAGCCACGACACGCAGCGGTCGCTGTCCTGCAATTTCATGCCGTGTGCATGCGCGGCGAGATTGTTGAGCAGCGCCGCATGGGTGACCGCCACGCCGTGCGGGAATCGCGTCGAGCCGCTGCTGTATTGAAGGTAGCAGGTTTCGTCGCTCTTCTGTTCGGGCAGCGGGGCGACCGGCGCCGGGCGCGCGGCGAATTCGTCCCAGTCGACGGGCATCACGCCCTTTGCCTCGGCCGCCTCGATCGCCATCGCGGCGATGTCGGGCGGGAAGAAGAGCAGCGCGGGGTCGCAGCTTTCGAGCTGGACGACGAGCTGGCCGACATAGGAATCGCGGCCGCCGAAACTGGTGGGCAGCGGCAGCGGCACCGGCCAGGCGCCGGCGTGGATGGTGCCGAAGAACAGCGCGGCGAATTCGGCGCCGGTCTCGGCGATCAGCGCGATGCGGTCGCCGGGCCGGACGCCCGCCGCGATCAGCCGATAGGCGGTGGCGATCGCGTCGTCGCGCAGCTCGCGATAGCTGTAGGCGCGTACGAGGCGCCCGCGCGGATCGTGGAAATTGAGCCCGCGCTTGCCCGCGGCGGCATAGGCGAGCGCTTCGCCGACGGTGGCGAAATCCGAAAAGCGGCGCGGCTGCGCGCATTCGGTGGGCGTCGGGGTCGGCGCGACGGTATCATTCGGTGCGACGTTGTTTTTCTGGGTCATAGGGGGTGCGAGGTCCCGGGATGCGGGACGCGCGGCAACAAGCATGTCATCTTTTTCGGCCATGACGGGGCTGCGCGATCCCTTGCAGTTCGAACAAATCGCCCATTTTCGGGCCTTATCGGCCCGATATGGCGGCGCTGGTCGTTCTCAATCGGGCCCGACTGTGGCATAAACATGGCATATGTCGCATAGCCGCGTTCCATCCGACCGTCGGAAAAAGCCGTTGGACGCAGCCCGGCTCGACGAACTGGCGCTCGCCTATGTCGCGCGTTTCGCGACGAGCCGCGCCAAATTGACGCGCTATCTGGCTCGCAAGGTCCGCGAATCCGAATGGCAGGGCGATGCCGACGCCATGGCGGCGTGCGATGCGGTCGCCGACCGGATGGAGCGGCTGTGCTTCCTCGATGACCGCCAATATGCCGCGATGCGCGCGGGGGCGATGACGCGCCGCGGGTTGGGCGTGCGGCGAGTGAAGGCGCAGCTTTTCGTCGACGGCATCGCGGACGAGGACAGCGGCGAGGCGATCGCCGAGGCCAAGGAGCGCGCGATGGCGGCGGCGGTCGGTTTCGCGCGGCGGCGGCGCTTCGGCCCTTTTGCGACGCGTGCGGCCGACGATCCGGCGCAGCGCGAGCGGCAGGTCGCGGCTTTCGTCCGCGCGGGGCATGCGCCGGCGCTGGCGCGGCGCATCCTTGCGATCGCGCCCGGCGACGATGCGGCACTCGCGGCGCTGGACGGCGAGGCGGCGCTCGATTAGGAAAAGCCCGATTGGCCGGCGAAAGGAACTGCCGAATGCGTGCGATGATGACCGCTTTTGCCCTGGTGCTGGCGCTGCCGGTGACGGCCTGTGCCAAGGATTCGGACGCCCAGTCGCAGAGCGCGACGGTCCCGCTGACCGTCGCGATGAAAGGCGTGCAGCACAAGTTCCAGGTCGAGGTCGCACGCACCGCCGAGGAGCAGGCGCGCGGCCTGATGTTTCGCACCAGCCTGCCCGCCGATGGCGGCATGATCTTTCCCTTCACCCCTCCGCGTCCGGCGAGCTTCTGGATGAAGAACACGCTGATCCCGCTCGACATGATCTTCATCCGCGCCGACGGCAGCATCGACCGCATTGCCGAGAACACGATCCCCGAATCGCTAGAACCGGTGGTCAGCGGCGGCGACGTCGCGGCGGTACTCGAACTCGCGGGCGGAACGGCCGCCCGGCTCGGGATCGACGAGACCGCCACGGTGACGTGGAAGAATTGACGCTCTGATCCTCATTGGGGACCGGATTCTCGGTCTTTCTGACCTTTCGCGCTTGCGAAGCGCGGCGGCTTGCCTGTAAACGCCACGGCCATGAGCATCCTCGGCAAGATTTTCACCTGGTGGGACGGCGCGACCGTTGGCACGCTGCTGAACAGCTGGAAAAATGGCGAGAAGGTCGGCGAGGACAGCCTCGGCAACCGCTATTACCGCGCGCGCAAGGGGAATCGCCGCTGGGTGATCTACAACGGATCGAACGACGCGAGCCGCGTGCCCCCCGAATGGCACGGCTGGCTGCACGGCACGCTCGACGAACTGCCGTCGGAGGCGCTGCCCGCGCCGCGCCCGTGGCAGGCCGAGCCGACGCCGAACCTGACCGGCAGCCTCGGCGCCTATCGCCCGGCGGGCGCGCTCGAGCGCGGCGGGCGCCGCGCCGCCGCGACCGGCGACTATGAGGCCTGGCGCCCCGGCGCCGAGTGACCCGCGCGGTGGTGCGCCCGCTTCCGATCGCGCTTGCGGCGCTGCTCGCGGCGACGGGGCTCGCTGCCTGCGACCGCGGCCCGGCGAAAAAGGTCGACAAGGCCGAAGCGGTGCGCTCCGAAAGCGTGCCGCAGGAAGTCGGCGGGATCGAGGGGGCGACCCCGATGGCGGAACGCGTCGCGGTGCTCGGCCTGCTCAACAAGCGCAACGGGCTGGTCCGCGAGCTGGAGATGAAGCCGGGCGATTCGGCGCGCGTGGGCCGTGCGATCGTCCGCCTGCGCGCCTGCGAGCAGACCGCGCCGTGGGAAGACCCGCCCGAAACCGGCGCCTTCGTCCAGCTGTCGGTGCAGGATCAGCGCGACGACAAATGGTATCGCGTCTTTTCGGGCTGGATTTTCCGCGAGCGGCCCGAACGCAACGTGATCCAGCACCCGATCTTCGACGTCTACGTCAAAAGCTGCGCGATGACATATCCCGGCGGCGAGCCGGTCGCGCGGGCGGCTCCCAAATCCGATGCGGCGCCCAAGGCGTCGAGCGCGCCCCAGTCGCCCGCGACGAACGGCGGCGAAGGGACGACCGCTGCACCCGCCGCGCCGTCGCCGCCACCTGCACCGGCGACCCCGCCGGCCGCTCCGCCCTCGACCCCCGACAACACCGAATAGAGCCGCGCGAGATAGGCGGCCTGCGTGATTTCGATCGCGCCGAGGCTCGCCAGGTGCGGGGTGATGAACTGGCAGTCGAGCAATTGCCAGCCGCCCGCCTTCAGCCGCGCGACGAGATGCGCCAGTGCGACCTTCGATGCGTCGCGCACGCGGCTGACCATCGATTCGCCGAAGAAGGCGCGCCCCAGCGACACGCCATAGAGGCCGCCGACCAGCGCGTCGCCCAGCCAGCATTCGACGCTGTGCGCGTGGCCGAGGCGGAACAGCCGTTCGTAGCTCGCCTTGATGATCGGGTTGATCCACGTCGTCGGCCGGTCGGGTGCCGGCTCGGCGCACAGCGCCATGATCGCCGGAAAGGCGGTATCGGTCGTCACCCGAAAGCGGTCGGCGACGATCACCTTCCGCAAGCTGTGCGACAGATGGAAGCCGTCGAGCGGCAGGATCGCGCGCAGCCGCGGCTCGACCCAATGCACCGACGGATCGTCCGCTCCGTCGGCCATCGGGAACAGGCCCTGCGCATAGGCGCTGAGCAGCAGCGCGGGGTCGATGGTTTCGAGCGGCTTGGTCAGCTTGCGGGCTTCACGAATTTCAGCGTCATGCGGTCCGATTCGCCGATCGCCAGATATTTGTCCTTGTCCTTCTCGCCCTCGGTCAGCGTCGGCGGCAGCGTCCACACGCCCTTTTCATAATCGTGCGTGTCCTTGGGGTTGGCGTTGATGTCGCTCTCACCGGCGAGGCGGAAGCCCGCAGCTTCGGCAAAGGCGACGATCGATGAGCGCTTCATGTAGCCGCTCTTTTCCTCGCGCGCCGAATCCATCTCCTCGGGCAGGCGATGCTCGACGACGCCCAGCACGCCGCCGGGTTTCAGCATCGCATAAATCTGCTTGAACGCGTCGGCGGTCTTGTCGGCGCCGCCGAAGCGCCAGTTGTGGACGTTGCGGAAGGTCAGCACGACGTCGGCGCTGCCGTCGGGTACCTTCGGACCCGCGCCGGTCGCCGGAAATTCGGCGAGCCTGACCGCGCCATAGACGTCGGGGTGTGCGCCCTGCCACTCCTTGATCTTGTTGAGGCCGCGCTCCCACGGCGCCGCGGCATAGAGCGTGCCGCCGCCCGCTTTGGCAAGCGGCGCGAGGATTTCGGTGTACCAGCCGCCGCCCGGCCACAGCTCGACGACGGTGTCGCGGCCGGTGACGCCGAAGAAGGCCAGCGTCTCGGCGGGGTGGCGATAGACGTCGCGCGGCAGGTTCGCCGCAGCGCGTGTCGGTGCCGCGACCGCCGCCGCGATCGCATCCGACGGCTGCGCCGCCGCCTCGCCCGCGGCCGCGTTGGACGATGGGGCGCTGCAAGCAGCCGAGGCGGCGAGCAGGGCGGCTATTGCAACGGGACGAAAATGACGCATATCGGCACCTTTCGGCTGGCAGGGGCCGGTGGGGCCGATCCTGCTGGGGAAGGTCCATAGTGCGAAGGGAAGCGCGTCGATGCAAGTGTCCATGCTGTCGGTCAGCATCGGGGCGGTGGTACTGTTCGGCATTGCCGAAATTGCCGAATGGCGCCGCAAGCACCGGCATGACGTTGACCGGGTCGGCTTCATGCCGTGGCGCGGCATCGCGCTCGCCAGCATCGCGGTGGCGCTGTTCGCAGCGGCGTTCGCGCTCAAGGGCTGATTCCCCTTGCCGCAAAGCGGCTAGGCGTAGTTGGATGAGGGTGTCTGCGTGGCGTGTTTGCGCGCCGTCGATACCCTCCCCAGCTTCGACTAGGCCATGATGACATGAGACGGACT
>NZ_BCUA01000081.1 GCF_001591045.1 Sphingopyxis granuli NBRC 100800
AAGTGGGGCAATCCAAAGTCATCAAAGTCTAGGGGCCCCGCTCTCGAATGAACGGGACACAACGGCTTTCATTGGGGGTTGGCGGCCGCCGCTACGCCAGTTCCATCCCCAGTGCGGCCGACAGGTCGGCGAGCGCCTGTTCGCCGCTCGTCACCTTGATTGCGTGCATGCCGAGCCCGGCGGCGGGCTTGCAGTTGATCCCGAGGTCGTCGAGGTAGACGCACGCGGCCGGCGCGACGTCCAGCGCCTCGCACATCATCCGATAGATGCGGGGGTCGGGTTTGCGCACCCCGACCTTGCTCGATTCGATCACATGGTCGAAACGCGCCATGATCGCGGCCACCTCGCGCGCCATTTCCTCGCTGCGCGCCATGCCCGCGCCCCGGCCGCTGGGCACATTGTTGGTGATGCAGCCGATGGCGATGCCGCTTGCCTTCAGCGTGTCGAGCGCCGCGACCATCGCCGGGCGCACCGCGCCCGCGAGCACGGCCAGCACCGCTTCGCCCTCCAGCGCGTGGCCGAAGCGGCTCGCCTCCTCGGCGAAAAGGCGGTCGAAGGTCGCGGCGTCGATCTCGGCGCGCTCGAACTTCGCCCAGGCGTTGCCGTCGGGATCGGCTGCGTTGACGCGGCGCACGAAATCGCGCGGCAGACCGCGTTCGTCCTCCAGCCGGTTGAAGGCTTCGAAGGGGGAGGCGGTGATGACGCCGCCGAAGTCGAAGATGACATGCGTGTATCGGGACATGGCGCCGCCATGCCGCGCGGCGGCGGCCGAACGCAAGCGAATTTGGCCGCCCTTCCGGCGCGTCCGCAACCTGCCGCTACGGCAGCGGCAGCGCTTGGCATAATCCCTTTCAGGCAAGCGGGGCTGTTCCCCGGCGAAAGCCGGGGTCCACGCGGGGCAGCGCCAAGCCATCTGGATCCCGGCTTTCGCCGGGGAACGCGCCTGCTGGAACGCGATAATCGCCAAACCGCGTCAGGGGGTGACGAGAATCCCAGCCTTCGGATCGGCCTTGCCCGACAGCATCTCGCGATAGGCGTCGAGCGCCGCCTCGCCGCCGGCGCGGCGATCGATGCGGGCGAGGCGCGGCGCGATGGCCATGAACCCCAGCCACGCCCCGGCCATCCGCTCGGCAAAGGCCGCGCCGCCCCAGTCGGCGACGCGCTTCTGCACGCGGCCGGGCGCGAAGAAACCCTGCCGTTCGGGGCCGGGCAGCGCGGATTGCCCCGCGTCGGCGTCCCAATGCGACTTGCCGACGATGATCGAAGCCTTCAGCCGGTCGCCGAAATGACTGTGGACCGCGCGCGTCACCGCGCCATTGCCCGCCATGTCGACCAGCGCCGACGGCGTCGCGGGGTTCAGCGTCAATATGTCGTCATAGGCGATCACGCGGTCGTAGATGCCCTGTGCGGACAGATCGGCGACATTCGCCTTGCTGGTGAGCCCGACCGTTTCGGGGCGCGGTCCCTGCCGCTGCGCCAGCGAGAAGCCGAGGCCGAGCGCGGTCTTGCTCGACGCGCTGGCGATCAATATCTGCGCGGCGCCATAATCGCCTTCGTCCTCGAACTGGTCGGCGATCAGCCATCCGGTCAGGAACAGCGGCCGGAACACCGGCCAATAATCATGGTGCTCGGCGCGGTGATCGCCCAAAGCCTCGATCCGCTGATAATGATTGTAGACCGGGGGCAGGGTGGTGCGGCGCGGCGTCACGTCGGTGAACCCCCCGGGGCCGACGGCGCCGGCGGCCAGCACGGCATGGCTCGCCATCGGGTAATAGCCATAGAAGCGGTCGCCGGCCGCGACGCCGTCGGCGGCGCTTTCGACCACGGTCGCGAAACCCCACACCGGCAAGCGGCCGGGCCGGTCGCGTTCGGCGAAGAAATCCCAATAGCCCTGGTCGTTTCCGAACAGGCCCGATGGATGGCCGAACACCGCATAGGTGATGTTGTTCGCGGTCATCGCATAGCTGTCGATGCGGACGCGGACCTGCCCCGGGGACAGCGGCGCCGCGGGATCGGGGACCAGCTTCGCCCGCGTGATGTCGCTGCGATCGATGTCGATCGCCCAGCCGTCGCTCATCGCTTCGTCTCCTCTGCTTGCCTGCCGTGCGGATTTGGCGGATACTCTTGCAGATGCCGACAGGACAGACAATCGCGGTCAAGCGAATCTATGCACCGCCCGACGACGGCGACGGCGCGCGCTTTCTGGTCGATCGGCTCTGGCCGCGCGGCGTGTCGAAGGAAAAGGCGGATCTGACCGCGTGGCTCAAGGCGCTGGCGCCGAGCGACGCGCTGCGCGAGCGGTTCCATCACGCCGCCGCGCAATCGGATGCCGCGTGGCATGCGTTCCGCGACGCCTATTTCGCCGCGCTCGATGCCGGCGGGGACGAGGTGGCGGCCGCGCTTGCGGAGATCGACGCGGCGGCGAAGAAGGGCCCCGTCACCCTGCTCTTCGCGGCGAAGGACGAAGCGCACAACAACGCGGTCGCGCTGCGCGAATGGCTGGAGCGGCGGTAGGGCCTTAGGCCACAGACCTAGAGCGGCGTGCATGAAATCTGAAACGCCTTCTCGTCCGTTCGTGCTGAGCTTGTCGAAGCACCGTCCTTCTTCTTACGGCCTCAAAAGAAAGGACGGCCCTTCGACAAGCTCAGGGCAAACGGTGCAGATTTATGGCTCGCCGCTCTAGATCAGCCCGCGCCGAACAGCGATCCGATCGCGATGGTCAGAGCCATTGCGCAGGCGCCCCAGAAGGTCACGCGCGTCACCGCCCGCCGCATTGGCGCTCGCCCGATCCGCGCCCCGAGCGCGCCGAGCAGCGCAAGGGAGGCCAGCGACGCGCCCGACACGGTCCACGGCAGCGACGACCCCGAATCGAGCAGCACGACGAGCAGCGGCAGCGCGGCGCCGATCGCGAAGCTGGCGGCCGATGCGGCGGCCGCCTCGATCGGCCGCGCCTGTGCCGCTTCGGTCAGTCCCAGTTCGTCGCGCAAATGGCTGTCGAGCGCGTTGTGCGCGGTCAACTGCTCCGCGACCGCTTCGGCAAGCGCGCGGTCGAGACCGCGGTGCTGATAGATTTGCGTCAGTTCCTCCAGCTCATGGTCGGGATTGGCCGCGAGTTCGCGCGTCTCGATCGCGATATCGGCCCGTTCGGCGTCGCGCTGCGAACTGACCGAGACATATTCGCCCGCCGCCATCGACATCGCGCCCGCGACCAGCCCGGCGACCCCGGTGGTCAGGATCGTCGCCGGGGTCGTGCCCGCCGCCGCGACCCCGGCGATCAGGCTGGCGGTCGATACGATGCCGTCGTTCGCGCCGAGAATCGCGGCGCGCAGCCAGCCGATGCGGCCGACGGCATGCGTCTCGTGGTGCATGGATGGCATCCTTCGGTTCAATAGCGCAGCTTCAGCCCCGGCCGCGCCCACCGCGTCTTCACCAGCCGCCCGGTTCCCGACAGGGTCAGATAGGCGTCCTGCATGTCGGCGCCGCCAAAGGCGATATTGGTGGTGAAGATGTCGTCGGTGGCGACGAATTCGACCAGTTCGCCTTCGGGCGACACGACGCTGATCCCGCACTCGCCGATCGTCGCGACGCAGATGTTGCCGTTCGCCTCCATCGCCAGGCTGTCGAAGAATTTATAGCCGGCGGGGCGATAGAGCGGGATGCCGGGGCCGCCCGGTCCCGCGTCGGGGGCGACCTTGCCGGGGGCGACGATGTTGAACTGGGTCAGGCGGCAGGTATAGGTTTCGGCGGCATAGAGCTTCGTCCCGTCGGGCGAGATTCCGACGCCGTTGGGATTGTTCGACGGAAAGATCACCTCTTCGATGAAGCTGCCGTCGGCTTTGGCATAGAAGATGCCGACGATGTCGTGGCAGCGCTTTGCATAATCGACCTTGCCATGGTCGGTGAACCAGAAGCCGCCCCCATTTTCCCGGCTTGCGTCGAACATGATGTCGTTGGGGCCGCGCAGCGTGACGCCGTGATCGCCGGTCCGGTACAGCAACTCGACCGCGCCGGTTTCGATGTCGATCCGCTCGATCCGGCCGCCCGAATAATCGTCGGCGATGCCGTGCGGGGTCAGATAGCCGTCCATTTCGACATAGTTGAAGCCGCCGTTGTTGCAGCAATAGAGCTTGCCGTCGGGACCGATCGCCAGACCGTTCGGGCCGCCGCCGGGGACCGCGATCACCTCCTTGCGGCCGCCGGGCCAGCAACGGGTGATCCGCCGCGCTTCGATCTCGGTGACGATCACGCTGCCGTCGTCCATCACCACCGGCGCCTCCGGAAAGCGCAATCCGTCGGCGATCAGTTCGAACTCGGCCATCCCTCTCTCCCTTGCTCTCGTGGTCCTGCTGTGCTTTGCGCCCATAATGCCTGTCCGCACGCTCTTCGCCACACATTTCTATGAAGCCGACATCGGGACGCCCGACCTGCTCGAGGAGCTGGAGCAAAGCTGCCGGTTGCTCGCCGAAGAGGACGGCGCGGGGCGCGGCTGGAGCCGCGCGCACGGCTATCGCGGCTATACCAGCTATGCGAGCCTCGACGATCTGCCGCAGCGCGACCCCGCCTTCGCCGATCTCAAGCGCCTGCTCGACCGCGAGGTGAAGGCGTTCGCCCGCGCCTGCCACTTCGACCTCGCGAAGCCGCTGCGCCTCGACAGCCTGTGGGTCAATCTGCTCAAGCCCGGCGGCACGCACAGCGGGCATATCCATCCGCACAGCGTCGTGTCGGGCACCTTCTACGTCACCGTTCCGGCGGGGTCCGGCGCGCTCAAGCTGGAGGACCCGCGGCTGCCGATGCTGATGGCGGCGCCGGGGCGGACCGACGATGCGCCCGAACATCTGCATCCCTTCATCTATGCCGAACCGGCGCCGGGACGCATTTTCCTGTGGGAAAGCTGGCTGCGGCACGAAGTGGTGGCGAATGCCGCGAAAAGCGAACGGATTAGTATCAGCTTCAACTATCGCTGATCCGTTCCTATATGGGTGGCGCCTACTGAACCATCTTCCCCATCCCGTTCGCGTCGAGCGAAGTCGAGAGGCCTCTCGACCCCGTGCCGCGCCATGAGCACCGCGATTTCGGTCAAAGGCGAACGGAAATGGAAGATTTCGCAAGAAAGGACTGCCTTCCATGACCGCGACCAGCGCCGACTACACCGCCGACCTCCAGCTCTTCATCGCGGGCGAATGGCGGGGCGGCGAGGGGCGCGATGCGCGGCCGGTGGTCGACCCGGCGACCGCGGGCACGATCGCGGAGCTGCCGGTGGCGACCGCCGCCGACCTCGACGAAGCGCTCGCCGCCGCGGCGCGCGGCTGGCCGGCGTGGCAGGCGAAGACCCCCGACGAGCGCGGCGCGCTGATGCACAGGGCCGCGCAGCTGATTCGCGAACGCGTCGATCATATCGCGACGCTGCTGACGCTCGAACAGGGCAAGCCGATCGCGCAGGCGCGCGGCGAGGTGCTGTCGGCGGCGGGGCTGTTCGACTATTTCGCCGAGCAGGGAAAGCGCATCGAGGGACGCGTCGTCCAGCGCCCGGCGGGCGAACGCGCGATGGTGCTGAAGCAGCCGGTCGGCCCCGTCGCCGCTTTCTCCCCATGGAATTTCCCGGTCAACCTGATGGCGAAGAAGATCGCGCCGGCGCTCGCGGCGGGCTGCGTCGTGATCGCCAAGGCACCCGAAGAGACGCCGGGCTGCACCGGCGCGCTGATGCGCTGCATCGCCGATGCGGGCATCCCCGGCGATGCCGCGCAACTCGTCTACGGCAATCCCGACATGATCAGCCGTCACCTGCTGGGCAGCCCGGTGATCCGCAAGGTCAGCTTCACCGGGTCGACCGCGGTCGGCAAGCATCTGATGAAGCTCGCCGCCGACCATGTGCAGCGGATCACGATGGAACTCGGCGGCCATGCGCCGGTGCTGATCTTCGACGATTGCGATCTGGAGACGACGCTCGACCGGGTGGTGGCGCAGAAATTCCGCAACGCGGGGCAGGTCTGCGTCTCGCCGACGCGCTTCTATGTGCAGGCGGGCATCTACGACGCCTTCGTGCGCGGCTTTGCCGAGCGGACGAAGCGGGTGCGGGTCGGCCACGGGCTCGATCCCGACACGCAGATGGGGCCGCTCGCCAACGCGCGCCGCGCCCTGGCGCTTCAGGCGATGATCGCCGACGCGACCGCCAAAGGCGCGCGCGTGATCGCCGGCGGTGAGGCGATGGGGGAGGGCTATTTCTTCCAGCCGACCGCGCTCGCCGATGTCCCGATCGAGGCCGAGGCGATGGTGAACGAGCCCTTCGGCCCAATGGCGCTGATGCGCCCGTTCGACACCGAAGAGGAAGCGATCGAGCAGGCGAATCGCCTGCCCTACGGCCTCGCCGCCTTCGCCTTCACCGAGAACGGCCGGCGCATCAATCGCGTCGCCGACGGCATCGAAAGCGGCATGGTCGGGATCAACAGCTTCGTGATCTCCGCGCACGATCTGCCGTTCGGCGGCGTCAAGCAATCGGGATTCGGCAGCGAGAGCGGGCCCGAGGGGCTCGACGGCTATCTCGTCACCAAGGCGGTGCATATCTGTTGACGGAAGCGGGTCAATCCAAGGTCGTAAGGGGTCTCAATCGCGCTCCAGCCTGACGAAATCGCGCCCGAACGGCGCGAGGTGCGCGCCGCCGTCGACGAAGATCGTCTGTCCCGTCACCGACCCGGCGCGCGCCAGCCAGGCCACCGCGTCGGCGATCTCTTCCGGCGTCGGAAGCGCGCCCAGCGGCATCCGCCTTGCGAGGCGCTCCATCTGCGCATCGCTGTAATCCTCGGTCGGCAGGGTCAGGCCGGGGGCAACCGCATTGACCCGCGCCTTGCCGCCGAAGGCGACCGCCAGCGTCGCCGTCGCCTGCCACAGCGCCTGCTTCGACAGGCTGTAGGCGAGCTGGTCGGGCACCGGATGGACGATGCGCTGGTCGAGGATGTTGACGATCGTGGGACGCGCGCGGCCCGCATGCGCGGCGACGACCGCGCGCGCCAGCATCACGGGCGCATGGTGATTGACCTGCATCGCCTCTGCGAGCGCGGCGCCGGTCAGCGTCTCCCACTCGCCCTCGGCGAACAGCGAGGCGTTGTTGACGAGCAGCGACGGCGCCCGGCCGAAGGCTTCGATCACCGCCGGCACCAGCGACTCGGTCGCGCCCGGATCGGCGAGATCGGCCTGGAAGCGCCGGCATTCGGCGCCGGTCTCGGCGATCGCCGCGGCCAGCGCCGGATCGGCCGGTCCCGGGCTGCGCTTGTGGATCGCGAGCGCATAGCCTTCGCGTGCGAGCCGGGCCGCGATCGCCGCGCCGATCCGGTGCAGCCCACCGGTGACGAGGGCGAGCGGCGCGTCCGTCACGGTCGCGCCCGCCGCATGGTGATGCCGATCTGTTCGCCGTCCTCGGCGATCGCCAGCTTGACGATCTTGACCTCGACCTCCTCGACGCGCTCGTCCTGCAGGAACAGCGTGTCGATGATATGGTCGGCGACGCTTTCGATCAGCACGAAATGCACGTCCTTGGGAATGCCGTCGGTCGCCGCGAATTTCAGGTGCATATAATTCTTGGAAGCACTCAGCGGTGTCGTCGGCTCGTAATGATCGGCGATTCCCAGCCGTGCGCGCACCGATATGCGCAGCGGCTGCGGCAGGTGCGTCTCCTCCGAATAGATGCCGGTCAGAACCTGGACGGTCAGCCCGTCGACTTCGAGCCACAATTGATCGGTCACAAGAAATTCCTGTTCGTCGGACCGATATTCGGCTTTGCAATGCCGACCCCGGACCCTAAAGCGCCGCCGCATTAGCGAAAGGGTGCGCGTTGGTCGAGTTTCTTCCTTTGTCCGAAATCGAACCGCAGGCGGTCGAGCATCTGCTCGACGCCGCTTTCGGAGCGGACCGCTTTGGACGAACCGCCTATCGCATCCGCGAGGGCATGGCCGCGGTCCCAGCGCTCAGCTTCGCGCTGGTCGACGGCAAGAGACTGGTCGGCACGATCCAGTGCTGGCCGGTCGCGCACCGCGCGCCCGACGGCACCGCGACGCCACTGGTCATGGTCGGACCCGTCGCGGTGCGCCCCGACATCCAGCGCGGGGGGCACGGCCGTGCGCTGATGGCGCGCATGCTGGAGGCGGCCGAAAGCCAGGCCGACAGCGCGCTGATGATGATCGGCGATCCCGAATATTACGGCCGCTTCTTCGATTTCACGGCGGAGGCGACGGGGGCGTGGGACCTGCCTGGCCCGTTCGAGCGGCGGCGCTTGCTGGCGCGGGCGGTCAACGGCCATGGCCTGCCCATCGCGGCGGGGATGATCGGGCCGCGCTGAGTCGACCTGATTCATCATTGCGAGGAGCGTAGCGACGACGCAATCCAGAGCGTGCCAAAGCTGCCATGGTTTATGGTGCTCTGGATTGCCGCGCCCGGCTATGCCGGGCTCGCAATGACGACGGCATGGGTTGCACCGATCGCCCATCCTCCTATGTCGGGGATATGGTCAGCCCCGCGCCTTCGCTTCCCAAGGCCTTCTCGCAGCTCTCGCTTGCCGAGGCGGCGGACCTGCTCGCGGCGCGCAAGCTGCCGCCGGTCGAACAGTGGCATCCCGAACGCAGCGGCGACAGCGCGATGGAGATTCGCGCCGACGGAAGCTGGTATCACGAGGGCGGCCGGATCGGGCGGCCAGCGATGGTGAAGCTTTTCTCCACCATCCTGCGGCGCGAACCCGACGGAAGCCACGTCCTCGTCACCCCCGCCGAAAAGCTGGCCATCGCGGTCGAGGACACCCCCTTCCGCGCGGTCGAGATGAAGAGTGAAGGCACGGGGGAGGGGCGCAGGCTCGTCTTTCGGCTCGACACGGACGACCTCGTCATGGCGGGACCGCAGCATCCGCTGACCTTTGGCCGCGATCCCGACCATCCCGATCCCCGCCTGCACGTGCGCGGAACGATCGGCAACGGGCTCGAAGCGCGGATCGACCGCGCCCTCTATTACGAGATCGTCGGGATGGCGCTGGCCGAGGGGGAAGGCGACCCCGCGATCTGGTCTGACGGCGTCCGTTTTCCGCTGGTGGACGGCGGGGCCGGGGACGGGGGCGGGACTCCCTGATGCTCTCCGACAAGCTGCGCGATGCGCTCGACAATCTGCTGCCCGATACCGGCGAGGACGAGGGCTATCTGCTCCAGCGCGGCGACCCGCTGCGCGATGCGGCGGTGCTGGTCGCCTTCACCGATCGGCCCGATCCCGGCGTGATCCTGACCCAGCGGCCGCAATGGCTGCGCGCCCATGCCGGGCAGGTCGCCTTTCCGGGCGGCAAGGTCGATCCCGGCGACCGCGACGTCGTCGACGCCGCGCTGCGCGAGGCCGAGGAGGAGATCGGGCTGCATCGCCGCGACGTGATGGTGGCGGGAACCACCGACGCCTATCGGTCGGGCAGCGGCTATCATATCACGCCCGTGCTCGGCGTGATCCCGCCCGACCTGCCGCTCGACCCCAATCCCGACGAGGTCGAGGCGTGGTTCGAGGTGCCGCTCGATGTCCTCTTCGACCCCGCCAATTACGAACGGCAGCAGGCGCATTGGCAGGGGCAGCTTCGCCGCTATTACGACATGCACTGGCAGGGGCGGCGGATCTGGGGGGTGACCGCGGATATCATCGTCAACCTCGCGCTGCGCCTGCCGCCGGGCTGGCACCGATGACGGTGCTTCCCGATGCGGAGTGGCGCGGCCGCGAGGGGCTGGCGCGCATCGTCGCGGCGCTGGGCGCCGACGCGGTGAAAATCGTCGGCGGCGCGGTGCGCGACACGTTGCTCGGCCACCCCGTCACCGACATCGACCTCGCGACGCCTCTGCTGCCGCATGAGGTGACGCGGCGGCTGGAGGCGGCCGACATCAAGGTGATCCCGACCGGCATCGCGCACGGCACGGTGACGGCGATCGCGAGCGGCGACCGGCACGAAATCACCACGCTGCGCCGCGACGTGGAGACCGACGGGCGGCGCGCGACGATCGCCTTCGCCGACGACTGGCGCGAGGATGCGGCGCGACGCGATTTCACGATCAACGCGCTCTATGCCGATCCGGTGACGGGAGGCGTCGAAGACTGGTTCGGCGGGCTCGCCGACCTTGCGGCCGGGCGGGTGCGCTTCATCGGTGACGCCGCGATGCGGATTGCCGAGGATCACCTGCGCATCCTGCGTTTCTATCGTTTCGCGGCGCGTTTCGGGCATGGCGACCTCGATCCGGCGAGCCATGCCGCGGTCGTCGCGGCGCGCCAGTCGCTGAAGAGCCTGTCGCGCGAGCGGATCGCGGACGAGCTGACGCGGATATTGGCGCTGCCCGATCCGCGGCCGATCGTGCGGCAGATGGCGGCGGACGGCATTTTCGCGGTGCTGCTGCCCGATGCCGATGCCGGTGCGGAGGCGGCGCTCGACCGCCTGCTGGCGAACGAAGGCGCTGTGGGCGCCGCGCCCGATGCGCTGCGCCGGTTTGCGGCCCTGCTGCCCACCGATCCCGCGGTGGCCGAACAGGTGGCGAGCCGGCTGCGGCTGTCGACGCGGCAGCGCAAGCATCTGGCCGCGCTCGCCGCGCATCGCGGCGGGCCGCTCCAGCCGGTGCGGCAACTCGCCTATCGCATCGGGGTCGAGGCGGCGCGCGACGTGCACCTGCTCGCGGGCGACCGGGCGCAGGCGGTGGCGGCGGTGCGCGGCCTGGCCGGCTGGACGAACCCGGTGCTGCCGGTGAAGGGCGGCGATATCGTCGCGCGGGGCATCGCAGCGGGGCCGGAGGTCGCGCGCATCCTGAAGGCGGTCGAGGGCGACTGGATCGCGGAGGATTTTCCCGGCCCGGCGCGCGTTGCCGAGCTGGTCGATCAGAAGATCGGGCGGTCGAGCGAGCGGCGCCAATAGGCGAAGGCGGCATCTTCCTCCATCGGCCGCGCGAACAGGAAGCCCTGGCCGAAATCGCAGCCCAGCGCCGACAGCAGCCGCGCCTGGTCCGGGGTTTCGACCCCCTCGGCGGTGGTCTTCATGTGCAGGGCCTCGGCAAGGCTCTGGATCGTGCGGACGATCGCCACCTTGTCGCGGTCTTCGACCATATGCTCGACGAAGCTGCGGTCGATCTTGAGTACGTCGAGCGGTAGTCGCTGGAGATAGGCGAGGTTCGAATAGCCGGTGCCGAAATCGTCCATCGCGACGCGTGCATGCAGCGCCTTGAGCTCGCGCAGCACCGACAGCGCAAGGTCGGGGTCGCCGATGATCGCGCTTTCGGTGAGTTCGATCATCAGGCGCTCGCCGCCGATGCCGTTTGCCGCGAGGGCGCCGCGGACTACCGCGGCGACATCGTCGCGGACGAGCTGGATGGCCGAGACGTTGACCGAAAAATAGCAATCGACCGGCCTGCCGCCGTTGCGCTCGTCCCATTCGGCGAGCACCGCGGAGGCCTTGCCGATCGCCCATTGGCCGAGCGGGACGATCAACCCCGAATCCTCGGCGATCGGAATGAACTCTGCTGGCGGGACGATCGCGCCCTCGCTGTTGCTCCAGCGTGCGAGCGCCTCGAAGCCCGCGACCTTGCCTGTCGCCAGTTCGACCAGCGGCTGGAAGTCGAGGCGCAGCCGATCCTCCTCGATCGCCTTGCGCAGCTCGGTCTCTAGCCCGAAGCGATTGTCGGACAGCATCGCCGCTTCGGGTTCGTAGATTTCGATGCGGTCGGTCTGCTTGGCGCGCTTCAGGGCGATCTGGGCCTGGCGGATCTGGTCGGCGACATCGGTGTCGGTCGCCGCCTGGATCGCGCAGCCCAGCGCGCAATCGACGCTGACCTTCAGGTCGCCGATGCGGAACGGATGGTCGAAGCAGCCGCGGATGCGCCGCGCCATTTCGCGCACGTCGGACCGGCCGCCCGTCAGGCGCGAGGAGATCGCGAACTCGTCGCCGCCGCTGCGCGCCAATATGTCGCCGCTGCGCAGGCTCGATTTCAGCCGCCGCGCGACGGTGATGATCAGCTCGTCGCCGGCCAGCGGCCCGATATGCTCGTTGATCCGGCTGAACCGCGCGAGGTCGAGCAGCAGGATGACATGATGCGCCCTGCCGTCGCTGGTCATGCGCTGCTCGACCAGTTCCTCGAACCCGGCGCGGTTGGGCAGGCCGGTCAGGCTGTCGGAAACGAGTTCGCGGCGCAGGTTGCGCTCGGTCATCATTTCCTGCGTCCGGTCGATCAGCGTCAGCAGATAAAGCGACGTATCGCCGGTCTCGTCGGTCAGCGGGCCGATCGAGCCGCGCAGGTCGCGCGCCGCCACGCCTTCGCCCAGCCGACAGGAAAATTCCTGGGCACCATATCCTTCGGCCGCCTGTTCGACGGCACGGCGCAACTCGACCGGCGTGCTCGCGCCGGTGGACGACAGGTCGAGTCGGTCGAATGCCGCGTTGCTGGCGTGCAGGCGAAAATTGCCGCGGTCGAGCGGACGGATCAGCGCTGCCGGAACCGGCAGCGCGTCGATCCAGCCGACAAACAAAGAGGGCCGGTCGTCGCCGGTTCGATCAATAGGCATGATAAAGGGTTTGATGCGACCTTTCCCCATTGTCCGAAGCCTATCGGATGGGGAGTAAAGAAGCTATTTACGGCAACAGGAAATTACAATCAGGCGAAACGATTGTTACGTGGGAAGCCCGTGGGGGGCATCCGGCCGGCCGCGCCGCGCGCGACGCGCCACGGCGCGACGTCGGTTTCGGTGCGGGTGCGGCCGCTGTCGCCGCCCATCGTCCAGCTCAGCCCCTCGGCAAAGACGAAGGTCGTCGCGTCGGACAGCCCGCCGTCGCGATAGCGTTGCAGCATCACGCCCTGGCCGCGGCCCATCACCGGCACCTCGGCGATCGGAAAGACGACGAGCTTGCGGTTCTCGCCGACCACGGCGATGCTGTCGTCGCCGGCGCCGATCGGGCGGACGACCGCAAGCTGCGCCTTGGGCTTGAGGTTGACGACGTTGCGCCCTTTGCGCGTCTCGGCGATCACGTCGCCCATCTGGACGACGAAGCCATGGCCGCTCGTCGAAGCGAGCAGCAGGCGTCCGTCGGCCTGCGCCGGGATCAGCGCGACGATATGCGCGTCGGGGTCGATGTCGACGATCAGCCGCAACGGTTCGCCGAAGCCGCGCCCGCCGGGCAGCTTGTCGGCGCCGATGGTATAGAAACGCCCGTCGCTCGCCGCGACGAGCAGCTTGTCGGTTGTCTGCGCGTGCGCCGCGAAGGCGAGCTCGTCGCCTTCCTTGAACTTGAAGTCGCCCCACTGGCCTTCCGCGACATGGCCGCGCTGGGCGCGGATCCATCCCCGCTTCGAGAGGATGACGGTCACCGGTTCCTTTTCGATCATCGCGTCGAGCGGAATGTCGCGCGCCGGCGCCGCTTCGGACAGCGTCGTACGGCGCGCGCCGAGCGCGGTGTCGGGGCCATAGACGGCGCGCAGCGTGGCGAGGTCGCGTTTCAGCCGCGTGCGCTGGCGCGCCGGGCTTTCGACCAGCTTCACCAGTTCCTCGCGCTCGGCGGTCAGGTCCGCCTGCTCGCGCTTGAGTTCCATCTCCTCCAGCTTGCGCAAGCTGCGCAGCCGCATGTTGAGGATCGCCTCGGCCTGCCGGTCGGTCAGCTGGAATTCGGCCATCATCACCGGCTTGGGCTCGTCCTCTGTGCGGATGATCTCGATGATCCGGTCGAGGTTGAGGAAGGCGATCAGATAGCCGCCGACCAGTTCGAGCCGGTCGTCGATCTTGCCGATGCGATGCTTGGCGCGGCGGACGAGGACGACGATCTGGTGTTGCAGCCATTCGGTCAGAAGCTGGTGCAGCCCCATGACCTTGGGCGTCCGCGTCGCGTCGAGGACGTTGAGGTTGAGCGCGAAGCGGCTTTCGAGCTCGGTCAGCCGGAACAGGCTTTCCTTCAGTATCTCCGGGTCGACGTTGCGGCTCTTGGGCACCAGCACGATGCGGATGTCCTCGGCGCTCTCGTCGCGCACGTCCTCGAGGATCGGCAGCTTCTTGTCGGCGATCAGCTGCGCGATCTGCTCGATCAGCTTGCCCTTGGCGACGCCATAGGGAATCTCGCTGATGACGAGCTGCCACGTGCCGCCCGCCTGCTTCTCGATCCCGCTTTCCTCCCAGCGCCCATCGGCATCCTTGCCGGTCGAGAAGCGCGCGCGGACGCGGAAACCGCCGCGGCCGGTCTGGTAGGCGTGGGCGATGGTTTCCGCGCTGTCGACGATGATGCCGCCGGTCGGGAAGTCGGGCCCCTTCACATGGGCGAGCAGCTCGGCGAGTTCGGCCCGCGGATTGTCGATCAGCAGCAGCGCGGCGTCGATCACCTCGGCGGCGTTGTGCGGCGGGATGTTTGTCGCCATGCCGACCGCGATCCCGCTCGCGCCGTTGGCGAGCAGGTTGGGGAAGAGGCCCGGCATGATCTCCGGCTCTTCGTCCTCGCCGTTATAGGTCGGGCGGAAATCGACGGTGCCTTCGTCGAGACCCTGCATCAGGTCGATCGCGACGCGCGTCAGCCGCGCCTCGGTATAGCGGTAGGCGGCGGCGTTATCGCCGTCGATGTTGCCGAAATTGCCCTGGCCGTCGACGAGCGGATAGCGCAGCGAGAAATCCTGCGCGAGGCGGACCATCGCGTCATAGACCGCGGTGTCGCCGTGCGGGTGGAACTTGCCGATGACGTCGCCGACGACGCGCGCCGATTTCTTGTAACCTTGCGACGGGTCCAGCCGCATCGCGCGCATCGCCCACAGCAGGCGGCGGTGGACGGGCTTCAGCCCGTCGCGCAGGTCGGGCAGCGAGCGCGCGGTGATCGTCGACAGCGCATAGACGAGATAGCGTTCGGACAGCGCGCTGTCGAACGGGGTATCAATGCTGTCGCCGGGGGCCGAGGGAGGAAGGTCGTCGTCGGTTGTCGCCATTACCCGCGGCCGATAGCAAGCCGCACGGCACATGGCAAAGGGCTATCGCGGGACGATCAATAGAGGTTGTCGTGATAATCCTTGTCGAGCCCCTTCTGCATCAGGCCGGGGATCGAGGTGACGGCGCTCGCGATCCGTGCGCCCAGCCCTCTGGCGCGGTTGAGCCGGATATGCTCGACGAACATCTTCGCGGGACGGATGTCGGCGGGCGGCGGCGCGCCCGGCCACAGCGGGGCGCGGGCGAGGGCGGCGCTTTCGCCCAGCGTGACGCGCAGGTCGTCGATCCGCACCGCGAGCCGCGGCACCTTGTCCTGCACCGCGAAGCGTTCGCGCGCGGCCTCGTCGGTGGTCAGCGTGGCGGTGCCGGCGATCCGCACGATCCGGTGCGAACCGGGGAGCAGCAGCGCCGCGGCGATGCGCGGCTGCGCGATGATGTTGCGGAAGCTGTCGGTCCGCCGGTTCCCCGGCCGGTCCGCGAACCACAGCGCATCCCCGTCGAGGTGCGCGAGCGCCCCCGCCGGATCGCCCTTGGGGCTGAGGTCCGCATGTCCGTCGGCATCGACCGTCGCCAGCGCCATGAAGCGGCTCGCGGCGGCGAAAGCGCCCGCGTCGTCGATCGCCTGCCCAGGCGGATCGGGGTGCCAGAAGGCCGAACGGATCAGCGCCTTGGCGCAATGGACATAGCATTCCTCGACCGCGATCCGCGCCTCGCCGTCCGCCACCGCGACGACGCGGCCGTTGATGCGCAGCGTTTCGCCGATGCCGGGAAGCAGGAACAGCGAGCCGAAACCGGCGCCGGCCCTGATGGCCGCGGGGTCGTCGATCCGGTCGAGCGGCACCGCCAGCATCGCCCCGTCGCTTCGCGCGAATCCAGCCGCCCCGCCGCCCAGCGTGAGCGTCACGCCGCCGCCGTCGCCGAGGCCGGCGAACATCAGCGGCGAAGCCGCGAGCCAGCGCTGCGCGGTGGCATCGACATGGTCGATGACCTTGAGGTCGATGGCGGACGATGCCTTGCCCACCGCCGCCTCGATCGCCGCGATGCTGTCGATCCTGGCCATGCCTGTGTCCTCTTCCGGCGAGGAACATGTCACACTTGCGAATGACTCGCAATATGCGATTGTCAGGCCGCCGTCGCGCCCCTGTCGTCAGGGTTTGTCGGCATAGGCCTTGACGAGGTCGAACATATAGTCGCGTCCGACGTAGACCGACCGCACCTCCATACGCTCATTGAGCCCGTGCGCGCCATTGCCGTCGGGGTCGCCCCACATGCCGGGGATGCCATAGGTCGGGATGCCGACGGCGCCGAGGAAGGTCGCGTCGGTATAGCCGTTCGCCATCGCCGGAATGACCTTCAGCCCCGGCCAATATTTGTCGACCAGCGTCTGCATCGGGCCGATCACCCTAGGATCGAGCGGCGGCGCGGGCGGCGCGGGGCGCTTGGGCGGCAACTGCGTCACGGTAACGCCGGGGTCTCCGATCACGCGTTCGAGTTCGGCCTTGATCTCCTCGATCGGGTGGCCGGGGAAGATGCGGCAGTTGACGTTCGCCCCCGCGCGTTGCGGCAGCGCGTTGGGAGCGTGGCCGCCGTCGAGCAATGTCGCGACGCAGGTCGTGCGCAGGTTCGAATGGAGGAAACGATCTGCGTTGACGATCGCTTCCGCCGCCTTGTCCGTGGGGTCCTTCGCCAGCGCGGCCATCGCCCGGCCCGTCTCGTCTCCGCGCGCCGCGCCGGCCTCCGCAAAGAAGCGGCGCGTCGTGTCGGTCATCTCGAGCGGAAATTCATATTGCCCGATCTTCGTCAGCGCCGCGGCGAGCTGATAGATCGCATTGTCGGGCACCGGCGCCGAGCTGTGGCCGCCGGGGTTGCGGGTTTCGAGGCGGAAATTGGCGAAGGTCTTTTCGCCGACCTGCACCGACTGGCCGATCACCTTTCCCTTGCCGTCGCTGTCGCCGCCGCCGCCTTCGTTGAGCGCGAATTCGGCGTCGATCAGGTCGCGCCGGTTCGCGGCGAGCCATTCGGCGCCGTTGAATGCGCCGTTGGTCTCCTCGCCGCAGGTCAGCGCCACTTTCACCGTGCGCTTCGGCTTGTAATTTTCCTTCCGGAACCGGATCAGCGTGTCGACCCATACCGCCGCCTGCGCCTTGTCGTCGGCGGTGCCGCGGCCGTAGAAATAGCCGTCCTCCTCGACCATCCGGAACGGGTCGCGCTCCCAGTCGGCGCGCTTCGCCTCGACCACGTCGATATGTGCGATCAGCAGGATCGGCTTCGCCGTCTTCGAGGTGCCGGGATAGACGGCGACGAGGCCGCCCTCCTTCGGATGCGCGGGGTCCGCGAAGAGGGTGAGCTGGCTGTCGGCGAATCCGGCCGCCGTCAGCCGCGCCGCCATACGCTCGGCGGCAAGGGTGCAGCTTCCCGCCGACAGCGTCGTGTCGGTTTCGACAAGTTCCTTGTAGATGTCGCGAAAGGCGAGCTGGTCGGGGCGCGGTTGCGCGTCTGCCGCCATCGCGGGCGCGGCGAACAGCAACGGCAAGGTCAGCAGTGCGGTCGGACATTTCATGGCGTATCTCCCTGTTGCCGGAAAGGGAGCAGAAAGGCCGGACCACCGCAAGCCGCTTTGCTTTGACTTGCGCGTCGTTCCCCTTTCGCCCATTTCGCAGCGGCAGAGATCGCGGGAAACCGCGATGCGAAAGGGAGTAGGCACGGCATGGCCGCCGGGAGCAAGCGCGACGAGGGATTGGGCGATGCGGTCGTCCCGGCGGATGCGAGCGCGCTCGGCGATGCGCCGCGCATCCGCGCGATCCTGACCGCCGCAGCGCGCGAGGGACGCCCCGTCAGCTATTCGGAGCTGCTCGGCGAACTAGGCTTCCGCTTCACCCGGCCCAAGATGCGTGCGGTGTGCCGGACATTGGCCGAGGTCGACCGGCTGTGCGCGCTCGACGGCGAGCCCGACCTCGCGGTGCTGGTGGTACGCGAAAGCGACGGCCTGCCAGGGCAGGGCTGGTGGGTTGGCGGCACCGCGCTGCTCCTGGGCTATGACGGTCCGTGGGAGGGCGCCGCGGCGGCGCGCTTCATCAAGGAGCAGCAGCAGGACGTGTTCGATTATTGGGCGGGGCGGTGAGAACGGCCAGTTTCGACCGATAGGAACCATCGCCACCCGCTTGCGCGGGGGCGACGGCCTTGCATTGGATTTCGCGCAGAGGCGCAAGGATCGCAGAGATGAAGCGCGCGCGCCTCTGCGATCTTTGCGCCTCTGCGCGAATTTCGTAGAATGCCGGGTATCAGCCGAAGCGCGATATTTCTTTTCTCGTCACCCTGAACTTGTTTTGGCAATTATCCCTTTTCGACAGGTGA
>NZ_BCUA01000082.1 GCF_001591045.1 Sphingopyxis granuli NBRC 100800
ACTTCCGTTACAAGGATTATCGCAAGTCCGGTGCGGGACGGCAGCAGGTCATGACGCTCGCCGCCGACGAGTTCATCCGCCGCTTTCTCCTCCACGCCCTGCCGCGCGGGTTCCACCGCATCCGCCACTATGGCCTGCTCGCCAGCGCCAGGCGCAAGGATCATCTCGAACGCGCCCGCCGCCTCCTCGATGTCGCGCCTTCCCCGACCGAGGAACCGACCGACGAGCCCCAGCCCCAGCCAACCTGCCCGTGCTGCGGCGGCACGATGATCATCATCGAGGTCTTCGAGCGCCGATATCAGCCCCGCGCGCCGCCGCCCACAGCGCTCCCATCCGGGAGACACGCACCGTGACCCGGCACGGCCCATCGCCTTCTTTATTCAGGGCACACCCGCGCCTGGAAGCAGACCCGCTCGCGCAGGTGCTGCCCATAAGCGGACATCGCACGCCCAAAATCCGCCCGTCCGCTTTTCAGCGTCCGCTTTCGCGGCCCATATCCAGACGGTCCCTTCTCAGATGCGCCTGCTTTTCGGCAACCGTCAGCCGCACCGGGCCGCGCGCAAAACCGCTTTCCCCATAGCTCAGCCCAGGAACCCCGCGGTTCGGGCATCGAAGACTTTCTGACGCCTCGCGGCGTCTGAAACTCTCAACGGTAGCGGATCGTCCGCTTGTCGCACAATGCTCCAGAAAAAGGCCGTTCGCGCTGCTTTCGCCGGGCGATCAATCAAGGTCCGTAAACGATCCGTAGTCTTGCCATTTGGTCGAAGGTAGCGAAAATGAATCGTTAGCGTGAGGGGGATCAATGCAGGACGGACTCGTCGATCGGATTTACGAATGCTCGGTGGTGCCCGAGGCTTGGCCAGGGGTTCTCGACGAGGTGGCGGCGCTCGCGGGATCGGCAGGTGGCCTTCTCTTTTCGGCGCGCAAGGCGCTGAATTGGACCGCCTCCGACCGTGTTGCCGACATCTTTGCCGCTTATGTCGAGGAAGGATGGTTCGGTAAATGCAGCCGGCGCGTCTGCCTGATGGGCCGCGAGGAGCCGTCCTTTTTCGTCGAGCATGATTTCTGGAGCGACGAGGAAATCGATGCAGATCCGGTCTATCGCGATTTCTTTCGACCGCGCGGGCTGGGATGGTCGGCGGGGACCGGGGTTCAGGTGTCGACCGGCGACAATATCGTTTTCAGCGTCGAGCGCGCCTTTTCGGACGGCCCGGTGGCGGCGGACAGCGTGGCACGACTCAACATGCTGCGCCCGCATCTGGCGCGCAGCGCGCTCGTCAGCGCGCGGATGCAGCACAAGCGCGCGCAGGGCGCCGCCGAGGCGCTGGCCGCGCTGCAACTGCCGGCCTTTCTGCTGCGCGCCGGGGGCGAAATGGTCGAGGTCAGCCCGCTCGGCACCGATGTGTCCTCGCTTGTCATTTGGGGCGCCCACGGCCGCCTGCGTTTGGCGGATCGGCAGGCCGATGCCCTGCTCGACGACGCGCTCGCATCCCTGACCGCGGCGCCCGAAGCCAGCGCACGCTCGTTTCCGGTGCGCGACGCGGCGGGAGACCCGCAACAGGTTGCGCATCTGATCCCGATCCGGCGCGGCGCACACGATGTTTTCGGCGATTCCTATGCCTTGCTGCTGCTGGTGCCGGTCGTGTCGGATCGTGTGCCGTCGGCAACGCTGATGAAATCGCTTTTCGACCTGACCCCTTCGGAAGCGCGCGTGGCCAGCGGCATCGCGCGCGGCGACACGCCCGAAGCAATCGCCGCGTCGGGCAGCGTCGCCATCAGTACAGTGCGCAGCCAGATCCGCAGCGTGCTCGAAAAGACGGGTGCATCGCGGCAATCCGACCTGGCCGGGCTGCTCGCCCGGATCGGCGCAACCACCCCGAACTGATCGAAAAATCGCTCCCTTTCCTCCATCTGGAGGATGAAGCGCACGCGGGTTTCGGCTCTAACGGCAATCGCTGACGGCGATCTGCGACCCACGGTCGTCAGCCGGCGGTGTTTCGGTCCCTTCGGGGCAGGGGCACCGCCGCCAGACATCAAGGCGATCGCCACCCAGCGGCTGCACTGTCGGGTTTCGCCAAGCGTTCGGAAGCCGAGCGCAGCTATCGATGGCTTTGAAACGGTGGGAAATTTCAGGGGGAAGCCCAATCATTTTTGATCGGCACAAGCGGACAGCCACGGGCGCGGGGTTTCATTGGCGGAAGGCATTATCGGATCGACGCGATATCAGCGTATGGCTGGTCGCGGCGGTTACGCTGCTCATATCAGGCGTCATGATGGCCCCGGCGGCAGCCGAAGAGGTGGCCGATCCGTTCGCGTTGCACCAATTCTCCTTGGCGGCGGAACGGCGGGGCGACATGACGCTGGCCATCGACGGTTTCGCGCGTGCTTGCGAAATGGGGCTGGCGCCGTCGTGCACCATGGCGGGGCTCGCCAAGCTGGACCGCGCGGAAGGTGCCGAGGCGCTGATGGACACGGCGCGCGATCTGGCGGCGGGGTGCCTCGCGGGAAGCGATTTTGCCTGCGCAAAAATGGGAGCGGCATTGGCGAAGACCTCCGCCCGCGCGACGGGCAAGGAAGGCTTTGTCGCGATCGCGCTGTCGCAGATGGGCGAAGATTGCCGCGCCGCGCCGGACCGTGGCGCGTGCCACGACGGTGCAGCCTTGTTGCGCGCCGAGGAGCGCGGTGGCGCGGACATGGACGCCGTCCATCGCTATGCTGCCAAGGTCTGCGCGCGTGAAGCCCGACCTGGCTGCCTGCCGACGACGGCGCCCACGGACGATGGTATCCAGCCCGCCGATCAAGCGTCCGCCCATTGCCGTTCCGCCCGCGCCGACGGCTGCGCCGCACTGCTCGACGTCCTGCTGAGCGGCGGCGACCCAAAGCAGGCGACCGGCGCGCTGGCAACGCTCGAACAGGCGTGCGCCGATCGCGTCGGCATCGCTTGCGCCAATTTGGGGCTGTTTTACTCGAACGGCCCGATTGCCGCGCGCGACGATAGCGCGGCGCGCCGCTTCCTGCGCGCGGGCTGCGACGGCGCGGTAGCGCAGGCCTGTTTCGCCTTCGCCGTGATGCACAAAAAAGGTGTCGGCGGCCCCGTCAATCAGAAGCGCGCGGTCGAACTGGTCGCTCATGCCTGTGATCTTGGCTGGGCCAAGGCTTGCGAAACGCTGGCGACCATCGTCGAAGGCGGCGAGGCGCCGATGCGCCCCGACCAAAGCCCCGGCGCGCTGCGCCAGCGTGCCTGCCGACTGGGCAGCGCCGGCGCCTGCAGCGCGGGCGCTTCTACCCCCACTTCACCGGTTTGAAAGGCGGACAGCCAGTTCCATGAAAATTCGCAAACTCCTGTCGCGCATTCCGGTCGTTCTCGCTGCTGCCGCCACGCTGGTGGCATCCACGGGCGCACAGGCGCAGAACAATGAGGAAAAACTGCGCTCGATGGCGCAATATTATGGCTTCGCCACCTATGCACTGGGAGCCAACGAACGCTGCGACCTGCTCGATGCCGGTGAGTATCGCGCCCTGATCGTGCTGCGCGACGCCTTGTCCGGCGACCTGTCGCGCGCAACCAAGAAAGAGGTGTTCACCTCGCTCAACCACGCACCGAAAGCAGAGAAGGAATGGGCAAAGGGATGCCTGTCGCAGCAGGCGCACGGCCAGCAATGGAACCTCATCAACACCGCCCGGTTGATCGTTCATGCCATAGAGGCGGCGCCGGCGGCAATGAGCGGCGATCCGGGCGAATGCCGTGTCGGGCTGGCCGATAAGCTTCCCCGCGCCGATTGGACCATCGTCGCCGAAATGGCGGCGCGCCATCACCTCGTCACGGACCGCGCGTCGTTCGAGTCGATGCAAAAGATGTTTGCGGGGCTCGTCGATGCGGATTGCGCGCGCGACGCAAAGGAATCGCGCTTCCTGCAGGCTGGCTTCGACTTTCTGTGGCATGTGGAGGATCATGCGCGGGTGACGGGCGGCAATGCCACGGTGAAAAGCCCCGGTTCGTCGCTCGCCGCCAAGTATCGGTCCATTGTCGTCGCGAAGGAAATGGGGCCGTGGCGTCTGCGGCGGGGCATCTTCACGGGGTCATTCGGGCGCGACGGGATCAACGTCTATCGGTTGGTCGAACGCGGCGATGCCGATACGGCCTTCATCAGCCTGACCAATCCGGGGCTGTTCCGCGATCCGCAGGGCGACCTTCGGTTCAGCCAGAAGGGGCGCTGGACCATCAAGCTGAAAGGCAATGCCCCTGCCGTCCAGTTGCGGCTGGACGATGGCGCCGTCATCCCCTTTTCGAAACTGGCGGGTGACGGGTCGCAAGGCATGGGTTCGTCGCGTTTCCAATTCGAAAAGACGTCGCTCGCCACGCTGAACGGCAAGCCGGATACGGCGGCTGTCCAGATTGCCTGGCAGAATGACGAAGGAAAATGGCTGCTTTTCCAAGGTGGCGGAGTGTCCCCAAAGGCAGTGAAGTTCACGCTGGGTCACCTCCGCGAGGCGATCGCCTGGGCCACGGTCCCGCGCCCGATCGATTGAAGATGACAAGGGACATCGAACGATGACGATCCGATCATGCATTTTGCTCGCGCTGGCCTGCGCGATGGCGCCCTTGCCCTTGCTTGCGGCAGACACACCCCCGCCCGCCGAGGTCGTTGATCTGGTTGAGGCCTGCGAGGTCGACCGTGATGCCGCGTCGTGCCTGAAGCAGGCGATCAGGCTGTATGAGGGCAAGAAACTGATCAAGGATGACCTGACCGCCCGCCGTTTCGCGGCCAAAGCCTGCGCGGAGCGAAGCGACGAAGGCTGCAACTTCCTGGCCGCGATGCTGGAAAAGGGCATCGGGGGACCGGCCGACAGGGAATCGGCGGTACGCAATTACCGGCGCGCCTGCGATGGCGGATATGCCAATGCCTGCTATAATCTGGGCCTGCTCTTCTATTACGAGGCGGCGGACATGGGGGAGGTCGCCGAAGCGCGCACCCTGTTCGCGAAGGGGTGCGACGGCAACATCGCCGTTTCCTGCAACAACCACGCGGTGATGCTGAAATTTGGCGAAGGCGGCCCCCGTGACCTGCCCTCGGCGCGCGGAATCTTTGACGCCGCCTGCACCGCCGGCAGCGTCGATGGCTGCACCAACTTTGGCTATATGCTGATGGTGGGCGAAGCGGGACCAAGCGACCTTCGGCGCGCGGCCACGCTGCTCGACGCCGCCTGCACCGTCGGCGCCGGAAATGCGTGCGACAATATGGGCGTCATGCTGATGAACGGCATGAACGGCCCGGCGGATTTCGCGCAAGCGGGGACATTGCTGCGCAAAGCCTGCGCGCTCGACAGCCACAGCGGCTGTTTCAATCTGGGCGAACTGCTGACCAAGGGGCCGGACCATATCCGCGATCCCGATGCGGCCGCGACCGCGCATCGCAAGGCTTGCCAGCTTGGCCACAAGCAAGCCTGTACCCTCACCAACACTCCAGCCCAATCCGGAGCATGAGCATGTCCTTTCCTTCCACCTCCCCGGCCCTCGGCCTGCTTCTGGCGCTGACGACGCTCGCTGGACCGGCCCATGCCCAAAGCGGCGGTCTCGACGATCTGGCGGGCGGCCTCGCCGCGGAATCCAAGGAAGCGCTCGCCGCATCCGAGGCGCGGGTGAAAGCCTGGTTCGCCAATCCCGAAGTCCAGGCACTCAAAGCGCGCGCCGACGGTGGCAGTGCCTCGGCGCAGGTTGCGTTCGGCGACAAGATGCGCGCCGATCTGCTCGGCGAATCCTGGTCGCGCGAAAAGATCCAGCAGCAGATGCTGAAATATTACTCGCTCGCGATGGAACAGAATGAAGGCCTCGCCTTCGCGCGCGTGGGGGAAATCGCGGAATCGCCCGATGACAGCTGGAAGATGTTCCGCGCGCGCGATCGCGGCGAGGCGCTATCCTATTATGAAAAGGGCGCCGCACTCCGCAATCGCGAAGCCGTGGTCGGCTATCTGCGGATCGCGCTCGACCCGAATTATTGCAGTTTCTGCGAGGACAAGGGCGAACTGAAATTTGATTTCCCGAAACTTAAGGCCGCCGGACTGTTCGACAAGGGTCCGGGCGAAGTTTCGATCGCCTATCGGACGGAAAAGACCGGAGTTTTGGCCAAGGCCATCGAATATGCCACACCCGTCCGGCTGCGACCGGGCGATGCCGCAGCCCATATGCTGGCCGCGAACTATCTGACCGGGGTGCAATATCCGTGGAAAGCCGGGATCGGCATAACCAAGGAACAAGAACCCCAGTGGCGATCGCTTGCGGGCGACTATCTGCTCCCCCGTAACACCGCAAAGGCGATCGCGATCTTGACCGAATTGTCGGGACGCGGCGACAATCTGGCCAGCCGCAAGCTCGCCTCGCTCTATTTCACCGGCAGGAATGACGGCGGCGGCGCAGTGCTACGCGATTATGACAAATATATCTTCTACATGGACCGCGCGGTGACCAACGGCAGCGTGCTCGCCGCCAACGATCTGGGCTTTGAACTGTTGTCCGGCCGCAAGCTCCCCGCCGATCACGCGCGCGGTTTCGAATATATCGCGAAGGCCGCGCTCAAGGGATACGGCCCCGCCGAACTGTCGGCGGGCTATGCGCTGCGCGACGGCCGCGGCGTGACGAAGAATGAGGCGCTGGCGCTGGAAATGTTCAAGCGCGCCGCCGACCATGGCGAACTCGACGGGGCGGTGCAGGCCGCGGCAATGTACCGCGCCGGCCGCGGGACCACGAACGGGCGTGTCGAAGTGCCCAGCGCCTATGCTTATGAAAAGAAAGCCGAGGCGATGCGAAAGCTAACGCCGGAAATGGCGGATCTGATCAAGCGCGGGCATCGCGACAAGTTCGAATGATCGACAAGGCCTGCAACGCTCAGGCTCACGACGGCCCCGGTAAAGATGGAGAACGAAATGCGATTGACCAGCCCATTTTCCTTTCTGGCTCTTCTGGCTTGCCTGCCCCAGCCGACCCAAGCTCAGGACATCGGCCAGGCGCAGACCCTTTTCGAGCGCAGCGATTATGTCGGATCGCTTCGGATCGCCGAGCCGTTGTGCCGCGGCGGCGACAAAGACAGTTGCATGCTGGTGACAAAGCTGTTGGTGGAGAAAGCCAAGCCGACGTTCAACTTGCCCCGATTTGTCGAAATTTCGACCGCAGCATGCCAAACGCCGACCGGAGCCCCCATGTGCGGCGATGTCGCGCTCGTCGCGAGCGGCCTGGCGGAAGGCTTGCCGCCTTATACCGATTGGGCAGCGGTGGCGATCCCCGGCAAACGCGGTTGCGCCTTGGGCGACGCGCGGTCGTGCCACGCGATGTCGCAACTGCTGACGCACAAGGCCTCGCCCGCGCGCAACCTCGTCGCGTCCATCCCGTTCGGCCACAAGGCGTGCGAGGGCGATATGCTGGCCGGATGCTTCAACCTGATGATCGCCGTGCAGGAACTGCCCGACCCGGCGCTCGGCCAATATGCCGACGACTATCTGCTTGCCTTCGACCGGGCCTGCCGGCTGGGGACGACCAAGGCGTGCAGTGAAGTCCCGCGCGCGCGGAAGATGAAGGAGCGGGCCGTGCGCTATGGCGCGGCGAGCGCCGTTCACATGCTCTATGTCGACAATGGCATCGACCAGGGGAATTGGGGCGGAGCGGTGATCCACGCACTCGAAGAATCGCGGGCGCCCGCCGTCATCGAATATGCGGTCGGCCGGGTCGCGGCGGCAGGCAAGATGACCTACGTGCGCCAACAGGATCTGCCGGCCATCGCGCGAATGCTCGGCAACAGTTCCGCGGCGCAGTCGGCGCGCAATGAAATGACGCGGCGGTCCGGGCTGGCGGCCACTCCTTCACCGGCGCGCCCGGCAGCCGATAATAGTAGTAGTTCCTATACCAATCCGGGAGCGACCGGCGCCCGTTCAGGCTACAGCCGCTGCACGGCGAGCAACGGCAAACAGGGCAAGCGATACTGGTATTATGGCTTCGACAACAAGGTGACCTATGGCGCCTGCATCTGAGAAGAGGTCAACGCAGCAATGAGCATGCGGAGATCCCGATCTGCCCTTCGTCGAATGGTCGCTTAGACGGTTGGGGAGATCGTCGCCGGAACGACCTGCATCGGGCGCAGAGTAGCTGTAGTCTGAGTGTCAGTCGAATGACCGCTTCCGGGCATTGGCACATCGCGGCAGGAATGGCCGACAACAGGCGCAAAGCCGACCAGTCGTCTTGCCCATCAAACTTGCCAAAGTGGCCGCTGCAGCCAGTTCGCGGGAAAACCCATCGATCGTATATCGCCCTCGGGATGGGTCGCGATGTGCGCCGCCACATCGGCAAGCCAGGTCGAGTCCGGCGCCACGGTATTGATGACGTGGCCGATCATGCAGATGCCGTTGTAAAGCTTCGCCGGTGCCTGAGTGGCATTCTGGTCGATGGTCGCCTGTAGGGATTTGGGCTTTTGCGCGAGCTTCGGAGGCGTAAGGAAGCCCCGGTTCCACAGCCGGCCGTGATGCGCGCAGATATTACGGATGTCGGTCACATGGCGGACCAAGGGCACGAGAACGGTCTCCGGAAGACCAAGGGGCGCGGCGATGCGCGTTCGAAGAGCGCGGTCTGCGAGGCTCGAATACCAGCGCGAAAGGTGACCGAAGGACATCATTTCTGCGACCATCCAGACCGGCGGCAATGCTGGCAGATCGTAGTTTTGCCGATAATGCTTGATATAGGTCTCGTTCGAACGCCCCACTTCGCCAGCCAGTTTCGAGAGGCGAAGGTGATAGTCGGTGCGGTCGCTATAAAGACTGGCGTCGAGATAGCTGTGTCCATCGCCAAGCCCAGCCAGATGATAAGCCCAGCTTCCGCGCAATGCCACTTCGACATGCTCGGTGCCGCGCATCAAGAGGCGCCGGAGTAGCCGATCGAAATCATAGAGGGCGGTGACGCGTTCGAATGTCGTGCCCGGAAGGAAGCGCGGCCCCACCTGTCCCTTCGGATGTTCGAAATAGAGCCAGTAGGCGCTCAGCCGGTAGTAGCTCACATGGCGGAGCCACGCCTCGGCCGCCGGCTCGTCGGCAACGATCATGCCATTTGCCCGGAGGTGAGCGATTTGCTGCGTGTAGGTGAGAGTCGGTTTGGAATAGGCGCGTGACATTGACCGTCGTCATGCGTCAATGGCGCCCAAAATAAAAGACCCGCCCAGTGTGCATATCCTTGCGGACAGAGGCCGGGCGGGTGCGATTGATGCCCACATAGGATAGACAAGCGAACAAATCAATAACAAGCGTTGCAGCGCAACACGAAATAGGACCCTTCCACCCCGGCGTCACGCGAACGAAGGAAGGAGCGTCCCCAAGGCCCTGCCAAGGGTAGCCACTCCACATCAGGCCGTCGGAATACGGGCCTCCAGTTCGGCGATGCGCTCGGAACAGATCGCATGCACCGCGCGGCCGAGCTCCTCGACATGCGCAGCGAGCCACAGCAGGTCCGCCTCGCTGATGCGATAATGTTTCGAGTAGCGGGCCTTCACATAAGCCTCCTTCAGCTTCTCGAAGCGCGCACGGTCAGCCTTTAACGTGCGGGGCCACGCATCCACGAGCCGCATGTCGATCCGCTCTGCTTGCGTCCGCAAAAAGCCGAGATTGTGAACGTGCGGTGTGTAGAAGGTGCAGACCAGCAAGACACAATGATACAGGCGCTCGACGGCTTGATGGGTGTCAAAGGCAGCATCCTTGAAGTGGCCTTGTTCGCGATAATATTTCGCTCCGCCGAAGCGCTTCATCGCTGCCGGAAACCACTCCTCAAAATATTCCTTCGCCATCGCCAACGCCTGCTCAGGCGTCTTCGGCTTCGGCGTGTGCAATTCCTTATCGTCAAATTCGTAGAGCGCGATCCCGTCGCGCGCGACGTCCATGAAGAAATAGCGCCCGTGCGCCAGCCCGTCGTTCACCTCCTGCAGGGTGTGAACGATGAAATTCACCGGTGTGTGCAGTGTCTTGTCGATCGCAAGTTCGCGGGTCAGGCGGTCCTCGAGTTTCGACCAGAAGTCGATCTTGTCGGTCAGGCGCTTGTCGTTGACGATGATCAGCAAATCGAAGTCCGAGCGATAGCCCTTCGCCGTGTGCGGCTCGTCGACCCAGCCGCCGCGGGCATAGCTGCCGTAGAGGATGATCTTGTCGATCCGGCCCTTTTTCTTCCAGCCCATCGTCGAAAGCGCGACGGCATCTTCGAATTCTTCGAAGATGATCGCCTTTACGCGCTCGAGCTCGCGCTGCTTGTTGGCCGGAAGATGATCGAGATCGGTACGCATCGTTCCTTCCTTCTGTGGTCACAAGCTCGCCCGATGGCAAGCATGGTCGGGTCCAGATCGAAACCTCATGGCGCTTCGCGGATGCGGAAATCCCACACGGGGATGCCGAACGCCCGCGCCTTGCCGACGATATTGTCCTGGATGCCGGTGCCCGAGAAGACGATGAGCCCGGCGGGCATGGCGTCGATCATGCGCTCGTTGCGCTTGAAGGGAGCCGCCTTTCTGCTTCACCAGCAGTTCGAGCGCGCGGAAGCGCCGGCCTCCGGCCGGAATTTCGAACTGCCCCGTTTCCTGCCCTTCGCCATCGAGCAGCGGCCGCACGTTGAGGCTCTGGAGCAATCCGCGGCGGGCGATGTCCGCCGCCAGCGTATCGAGCGATACGCCTGCCTTCACGCGCCGCACATTGGACTGCGACAGGCGCAAGCGGTCGAGAGGAATGTCGCGCGACGGTATGCCCATGAACACCGAGGTTCATAGCGCCGGCTATACGCTCAAGGGCGACATTATGCTGTCCAATCGCGACACGCTGCGTCTCGGGAGCGAATTCCACCACCAATGGCTCAATGACTACTGGCCGGCGGTCGCGGGCCACATGATGATGGGGCCGAATACCTATATCAATGTGAACGGTGCGAAGCGTGACCGGCTTGGCACCTTTGCCGAATGGGAGGCCAAGTGGACGCCGCAACTGACCACCTTGGTCGGCCTCCGCAACGATCAGGTCTGGATGAACACCGGCGAGGTCCAACCCTATTCCACCTCGATGATGAATATGGCTGACGCGATGGCGGCCACCGCGTTCAACGCCGCGGATCGCAAGCGGGATGACAGCAACTGGAGCGCCACGGCCCTTGTCCGCTATGCGCCGAGCGATCAGGCGACGCTCGAACTGGGCTATGCGCGCAAGAGCCGCTCACCCAACGTCTATGAACGCTACAGCTGGGGACGCGGTTCGATGTCGAGCCGGATGATCGGCTGGTTCGGTGATGGCAACGGCTATGTCGGCAATCCCGCCCTGAAGCCCGAAAGGGCCGATACGATAAGTGCCGCAGTCAGTCTGAAAGGCGCCGGCGCCAATGGCTGGACGCTCAGGATCGCGCCCTATTACACGCGCGTCCATGATTATATCGATGTCGTGAAACTGGCCGATTTCACCAATATGATGGGCACGCCGACGGGGTTCGTGCAGCTTCGGTTCGCCAACCGCGAAGCCGAGCTATATGGCGTCGATGTCTCGGGATCGCTTGCGCTATGGCAGTCGTCATCGGCTGGCACGGCGAAACTGACCGCAACGGCAAGCTGGCTGCGCGGGCGTAATCTGGACGACGGCGGGTCGCTCTATCATCAGATGCCGTTCAACGCGACGTTTGCGCTGGAGCATAGGCTCGGGGGCTGGGAGAGCGCGGTCGAACTGGCGGTCGTGGCGGACAAGAACCGGGTCGACGCCACGCGCAAAGAGCCCCGAACGGACGACTATGCGCTCGTCAATCTTCGGACCGGCTATTCTTGGGGTAAGTACCGGCTGGGCCTGGACGTTCAGAACCTGTTCGACAAGGGGTATGATCTGCCACTGGGCGGCATGTCGCTCGGCGATTACAAGGCGACCGGCGACTTGCGGCCGGTGCCTGGTCGAGGCCGCTCCTTCAACATCGGCCTTACTTCGAAATTCTGAGGCATGGCCGCTAGTCCGGCATATCGGCTGACCCAGGCGAGCGATACGAGGGCTTTCGGGTTCCTCGTGTCGCTTGTGCTACATGCGAGTGTTCTTGCGGTCTATAGCCTATGGAGTCACAGTCCGCGTCTTGTCCCCGAAAGGCGGGAGGAACTCCTCACGGTCACGGTCATGGCGCTGCCTTCGCTCGAAACCGAACAACCGCCTGTCCGCCGACCGAATGCCGCCCCCAGACCGGCAAATCAGCTGACGCCCCCCAATACAACTCCAGCGACACGCGCGGGGCAAGGGCCGCAGGCGTCGCCCGATCGGCCCGCCTCCGATCAGGCTGCCTTGACGCTACCTGTCGCACCGTCGCCTTTGCCTGCCCGCATGAACGTCGACATGCCGCTTCCCCAACCTGCTTCGCCGCAGACTGCGTCATCAACGCTCAGCGCCGCGCGTGCGGCCTATCTTCGACGGTTGTGGGAATGGATTGCCGCCCGACGCCCGGCGGGCCTCCATCTTGAAGGCGAGGCGCTGATTAATTTTTCCATCGGTCCTGATGGCGCCTTGCGCGGACTCTCGCTCGCGCAATCCAGCGGCAATACACAACTTGACCGGCTCGCCCTTCGCACGGTTCGCCTGGCGGCGCCCTTTCCGCGCCCGCCAGAAAGCCTCGATGCGGAAAAGCTCGATTTCGTCCTGCCTTTCCATTTCAATTAGCGCCGGAAACAGCATTGCGTCAGGAACTGGTCAGCAAATGCGGTCATGGTCTTGTGCCGACCCTTGGCTGGAGAACCCATGACCCGCTTGCACATCCATCCCGAACGACATGCGGTATCGCGTATCGGCTGGCTCCGCGCGGCCGTCCTTGGCGCCAATGACGGTATCGTTTCCACTGGAAGCCTGATCGTCGGTGTTGCTGCTTCGGGAACGGATCGATCAGGCATCCTCGTTGCCGGCATCGCGGCGCTTGTCGCCGGCGCCATGTCGATGGCCGCCGGCGAATATGTCTCGGTCAGTTCGCAGGCCGATACCGAGAAGGCGGACCTCGCCCGCGAAACGGCGGAACTAACCACGCAGCCCGGATTCGAACGGCAGGAACTGGCGGATATCTATATGGCGCGCGGCCTGGACCCCGATCTTGCGTTCAAGGTAGCCGACCAGCTCATGGCGGACGATGCGCTTGGGGCGCATGCCCGCGACGAACTGGGGATTTCCGACATATCCACGGCGCGGCCGTTGCAGGCGGCACTTACATCCGCCGCGACGTTCAGCGCCGGGGCGATCATGCCGCTGGCGGTGGTCACCGCCGCGCCGGGACAGCAACTGATACCGCTCGTCGTCGCCGTTTCGCTTCTGTGCCTCGTCTTGCTCGGGGCGCTTGGCGCGAAGGCGGGCGGCGCCCCGGTCATGCGGTCGATCGTCCGCGTCACGTTCTGGGGCGCTCTAGCGATGGCGTTGACGGCAGGCGTGGGCGGCCTGTTCGGAGCGGCTGTCTGACGTGATCGCTGCCCCGCGTTCGTCAGCGCGCCGTCAGCAATCGCTCTTATGGCAAAGGCCAAGGAGACAAATGATGTTCATGGCAAAAACGAGCCGCAGCGACAGTTTCAGGGTCTGGGATGCCCCGCTCAGGCTTTTCCACTGGCTGCTGGTCGCAGCCATCACGATTGCCTTTTTGTCCTCGGAAGGGGACAGCCCCATCGCGGACTGGCACATGGCCGCAGGGTGGACCGCCGCCATGCTGCTTGCCTTTCGCCTTGTCTGGGGGTTTATCGGCGGCGAACATGCGCGCTTCGCCAATTTCGTGCGGCCGTCCCGCCTCCTGTCGCACATCCGGGAACTCGCGGCGGGTCATCCACAACGGACGATTGGGCACAATCCGATGGGCGCGCTCGCCGTTCTGGCGTTGCTTATCGTAACCGGCGCGGTGCTGTGGACCGGCATCCAGGTCGACGCGGGGCAGACCGACGAGGATCTTCACGAGGCGATTGCCTATGGCCTGCTCGCACTCATCGGCGTTCATGTCGCAGCGGTGGTACTGATGTCCGTCTTCACCCGCGAAAATCTCGCGCGCGCCATGGTCACCGGCCGCAAGAGCGCCGCTCTGCACCCTGGTGCCCACGATGCCCGCCGACCGGCCGTCGTCGCGGTGCTGCTTGCCGCCATGGTGATGGGGATGACGGTGTTTGGCATCCTGCGCTACGATTCCGCAGCGTTCAGTGCGCAATCGCACGGTGAGGCGAAGCAAGGGCATGAAATCGAAGGTGGAACAGCCGTTCAAGGCGAGGATAATGACCGGGATTGAGACGGCCTCTTTCGATCCCGTCGCGGGACTGATCAGATCGCAGGACGGGAATTGAGGCGGGATCGTGCTAGGAAAGCCGACATAGATGCGCATTCTTGTCATAGAGGATAACGACCGGCTGGCGAAGCTGGTTGCGGACGGCCTTCAGCGCCGGGGCTTTTCGTGCGACATCGCCACCAGCCTGTCCGATGCGGACAGCGCACTGGGCGGCGCGGTCTATGACGCGATCGTGCTCGATCTCGGCTTGCCGGACGGCGATGGCGTCACTTGGCTGGCGAACCGCCGCCAGTATCGGCAAATGCCGCCCGCGATTATCCAGACCGCGCGTGGCGCGCTGGAGGACCGGGTCACGGGGCTTGACGCCGGCGCCGACGATTATGTCGTCAAGCCCGTCGAGATCGACGAACTGGCCGCGCGCATTCGCGCGTTGCTCCGCCGCCCCGGCCCGCGCGTGCAACCTGTGCTGGAAGCAGGCTGCCTGCGGTTCGACACGGCGGCGCGCACGGCGCACCGCGGAGACTGCGCCATAGATCTGTCCCGCAGGGAGGCCGACCTCTTGGAACTGCTGCTGCGGCGGGCGGGCACGGTCGTCCGCCGCGAGACGATCGAGGACGCGCTCTACAATTTCAACGAGCCGGTGACGCCCAATGCCGTGGAAGCGGCGGTCTCCCGCTTGCGCCGGAAGTTGGACGAGGCTGGCGCCACCGGCGCGCTCCACACCATTCGCGGAGTCGGCTATATGCTGAAGGATGTCGCGGCGTGACCTATCGGCGCTCCGTGTCGCGCAAACTTGCGCGAGGGCTTGCTCTCGTCGGCCTTGTCGGCACCATCTTGTTGCTTGCAGCGGTCGTCTTTTTCTACAGTTTGACATTCGACGATCTGACGGCGCAGGATGCGCTGATCAATGCCGTGCGCGAGATGCTGGAGCATGTCGCGCTTCCACTGGTCGTGCTGATGGTGCCCGTCGCCTTCGTCGTGCGGCGCGTGATCCGACAGGCTTTTGACTCCCTTGAGGAAGCCGCAACCGCGATCGAAGCAGCGCGTGGGCACGAACGCGGCTTTCGCATAGACACGTCCCATCTGCCAGCCGAAGCGCTGCCGTTCACGGATGCCGTCAATGATCTGCTCGGCCGCCTCGACGACGCTGCCATGCGCCAGGAAGCCTTTGCCGCCGATGTCGCCCATGAACTGCGCACGCCGCTCGCGGTGCTGTCGCTCGAATTCGACCGGCTCGATCATGACGACGCCGCGCGCCTCAAGCATGACGTTGCCGCGATGCGCCGCCTGGTCGACCAGCTCATGCTGCTCGCCCAGGTCGATGCCGCCGCCGCCGCGCAATTCCCGCTGGAATCCGTGTCCCTTGTCGAGATCGCGCGCGATGTCGTCAGCTTCCTGGCCCCGGACATCATCGCGGAAGGGAAAGCCATCACGCTCGATGCAGGCACCGCGCATCCAGTGGCGCGGGGCCGGCGCGAAGCGATCGCCGCCGCCTTGCGGAATCTCATCGAGAATGCTGTCCGTGTGACGCCACCGGGGGGCACGGTGAATATACGGGTTGGCCCGGATCCGGTGATCGCGGTGGGCGATGGCGGCGAGGGCCTCTCACCCGATCGGCTTCGCGAGCTCGTGCGTCGGCACAGCCGGGCGGACCATGCCAGCACCAGCGGCGCCGGGCTTGGCCTGGCGATCGTCGACCGGATCATGGCGGCGCACGGCGCACGGCTGACCACAGATCCTGCCGCGCGGGAATTGTCTCTGCATTTCCCCGACACCTGAAGCGCCAAGCATTGCGACCCGTCAGGGTTTCGTCAGTTTCGCGCTCTAGGCGAAGCCTATGTCGAAGCGGAACTATGTCCTTGCCGGCCTTGCCGTCATCGCGCTGGCGCTGGGGATCTGGTGGCTTGCCGGGTCCGGCACGGTGCCTGAACCCACCCCTTCATCTTCCGAAGCCGGGCAAGCGGCGCCGGGCGTTCTGCCCGTTGATCGCAAGCAGGCCGCTCAGCTTGGTATCCGCCTGGCGCCCGCCGTCACCGCGAGCGAAGCCCCCATCGCCGTCATTCCGGCGGTGATTCAGCCGCCCGCCAATGCGCGCGTGGCCGTGGCCGCGACCTTTCCCGGCGTGGTCATGCGGACGCTGGTGGTTGAAGGCGATACCGTCCGGCAGGGCCAGCCGCTTGCGGTTATTTCCAGCCGCGACGTGCTGACGATGGGGGCTGACCTGACGCGTGCCAATGCGCGGGCGAGCGTTGCGCGGTCGAACGCGGCCCGGCTCTCGCAGCTTGCCCGCGAAGGTATCATCGCGGGCGCGCGGGCCGATGAAGCCAATGCGCTGGCGGCCGAAGCGGGCGCGGATGTTGGCGAAAAGGCGCGCATCCTTAAAATGGTCAATGGCTCGGGCACAAGGGGCACCTATACGCTGACCGCGCCGATCGCCGGGCGCATCACCACCGCCGGCATCCAGGCGGGCTCTCCGGTGGACGGAACTACCGCGCCTTATGTGATCGACGCCGCCAATCGCTATGAGGCTGTCGGCCAGTTGCCCGAGCGGCTCGTCGGTACGGTACGGCCGGGCATGAGCATATTGATCGAACCCGGCATCGCCGGGCGCGTCACCGCCGTCGGCTCGACGGTAGACCCCGCCACCCGTTCCGCCATGCTCAAGGCCGAGATTCCCGCCGGGCCGGGCATCATCGCTGGGCGCGCGACGAGCCTGTCGCTGTCCGGGCCGGCTCCGGCCGGCGCCGTCAGCGTGCCCAGCGAGGCGATCGCCATGATCGGGGACAAGGCTATCGTCTTCGTTTCCACTGGTGACGGATACGCGGTCCGCGACGTGAAGATGGGCGGTTCCGCTGGGGGACAGACCGTGCTGCTTTCGGGCGTCAGGCCGGGCGAGCAGGTGGTCATTTCCGGCACGAGCGCGCTCAAGGCGCTCGCTTTGTCGCGATAGGTCCGGGCCATGTTGCGTTCGCTGGTCGCCGCCTCGCTCTCCTGGCGTCTGCTCGTCATCGCGCTGGCGCTGGCCGTTGCCGGGCTGGGCACCTGGGCCTTCATGACGCTGCCCGTCGATGCTTATCCGAACATCGCCCAGACGCAGGTGAAGGTCATACTGAAGGCTCCGGGCATGACACCCGAGGAGGTGGAAAGCCGCGTCATCACACCGATCGAGATGGAAATGCTCGGCATTCCCGATCAGGCAATCCTGCGCTCCACCGCCAAATACGCCATCGCCGACATCACCATC
>NZ_BCUA01000083.1 GCF_001591045.1 Sphingopyxis granuli NBRC 100800
AGCGCCCTTGTCTCAAGGGTATAAACGCCGACTTGATCCGGGGTCCATTCGGCACTTCATCGCGGGCGCGGCGAGAATGGATGCCGGATCAAGTCCGGCAGGACGCCAGAGAGAGGGGTCGGGTGTTGCATTTCCCTCCGTTGCCCCGTAAAGGCGCGGGCTTCGCGTCCCCGGGCGTACAGACTCACGCGGCTGGTCGGAAACCAGCGGCACAGGAGCAGACGAGATGAAAAAAGACCTCCACCCCGATTATCACATGATCACGGTCAAGATGACCGATGGCACCGAATATCAGACGCGCTCGACCTGGGGCAGCGAAGGCGATGTGCTGACGCTCGACATCGACCCGACCGCGCACCCGGCATGGACCGGCGGCAACCAGCGCCTGCTCGATCAGGGCGGCCAGGTCGCGAAGTTCAACAAGCGCTTCGGCGGCCTAACCCTCAAGCGCTAAAGCGCTTTTCCCCTCCCGCTCGCGGGAGGGGCAGCGGGACTTGCGAACCTGTTCGCCAGTCGCAGCGGGGTGGGCAGCGGAGCATCGCGCCTCATCGCGGCCTCCACCCCGATCTCTCCCTTTCGGGGAGGGCTCTACGCTGTCAAAATCTTCGCAAGCGCGCTTTGCCACCCGGCAAGGCGCGCTTCGCGTTTCTGCGCGTCGAGCGCCGGGGTGAAGCGCGTCGTGCGGCCGCGCATCGTCCGTGCCGCCTCGGCAAGGTTCGGATACAGGCCCGCGCCCGTCGCGGCCAGCATTGCGGCGCCGAGCGCCGTGCTTTCGACGAAGTCCGGACGTTCGACCACCAACCCCAGCATGTCGGCCAGATCCTGCGCCATCCAGTTGTTCGCCGCCATGCCGCCATCGATGCGAAGGTCGGCCCAGTCGACGCCGTCGGCCGCGAAGGCGGTCTTGAGGTCGTGCGCCTGATAGGCCTGCGCCTCGAGCGCGGCGCGCGCGACATGCGCCTTGCTGCTCGCGAAGCTGAGCCCCGACAGCGCGGCAAGTGCATCGGGGCGCCAGTGCGGGGCGCCGAGCCCTGACAGGGCAGGGACCAGATAGACGCCGCCATTGTCGGACACCGACCGGGCCAGCCCCTCGCTCTCGCCCGCGCTCGCGAGCAGTCCCAATCCATCGCGCAGCCACTGGATCAGGCTGCCGGCGACGAACACCGATCCTTCGAGGGCATAGCTGCGCCGGTCGCCTTCCTGCACCAGCACCGTGGCCAGCAGGCGGTTCGCCGAATGCGGGCGCGTCTCTCCGCTCGCCGACAGGATGAAGGCGCCGGTGCCGAAGGTCGCCTTGGTCTGGCCGGGGGCAAGGCACGCTTGGCCAATCGTCGCCGCCTGCTGGTCGCCCGCCATGCCACAGATCGGGATGGCGCCGCCGAACAGCGCGGGATCGGTGGTGCCGACCCGGGTCGTGCAGCCCGCGATCTCGGGCAGTAGGCCCATCGGCACGCCCAGCAGGTCGCACAGACCGGCATCCCAGCCGTCCGCCCCGTCGATCTTCATCAGCAGCGTGCGGGACGCGTTGGTCGCATCGCTGACATGGACGCCGCCGGTCAGGCGGAAAACGAGATAGGATTCGATCGTTCCGACCGCGAGCCGGTCGCCCGCTTTGCGTAACTGCGGCCAGTTTTCGAGCGCCCAACCGATCTTGCTTCCCGAAAAATAGGGATCGAGCAGCAGGCCGCTGCGCTCCTGCACCGTCGCTTCGTGCCCCGCTTCCTTAAGCGCGGCGCAGGCGGCGGCGGTGCGCCGGTCCTGCCAGACGATTGCGCGCGCAAGCGGTGCGCCGGTCGCCCGGTCCCAGAACACCACCGTCTCGCGCTGGTTGGTGATGCCGATCGCGGCGATCCGGTCGGCGCCGCCCGCCTTGTCGATCATTGTCCGCGTGCAGGCGAGCGTGGCCTGCCAGATTTCCTCGGCATCATGCTCGACCAGGCCGGGGCCGGGATAATGCTGCCGGAACTCGCGCTGCGCGCTGCCCAGCGGCGTGCCGTCGGCGGCGAACAGCATCGTGCGCGTCGAGGTGGTGCCTTCGTCGATGACGATGATGTTTTCGGGCACCTGAATCTCCTCGGTTCGTGCTCGGCTTGTCGAAACACTGTTCTTTTCTTTCGATTAGCAATGAAGAAAGAACGGCTCTTCGACAAGCTCAGGGCGAACGGGTTTTTGGGCGAGGCTTCGGGTTCACGCAATCATCTTGTAATTTTGCGCAATATCCGCCATATGCTTGTGCAGCGCAGCATGGCGGCAGCAGGCCGCCCTCCACCGGCAGCGTGATTTTCCGGCCCGCGACAGGGCTGGACGAGCCGGTTGCGCTGAGTCCCTTGAGGCACCCTTTCACGCGGGTCGTTTCGAACCCGCCCGCCGTGCGCGGCCGTTTTGCGGCGCGTCCACGGCTTTATCGTGAGTAGATTATCAAAATGGAATTCAAAGACTTCGGCCTCCACGCCGACATCGAGCGTGCGCTGACGGCCAAGCGCTATACCCAGCCGACGCCGATTCAGAGCCAGGCGATCCCCGTCCTGCTCGAAGGGCGCGACCTGTGCGGTATCGCGCAGACCGGCACCGGCAAGACGGCGGCCTTCTCGCTGCCTTCGCTCGACTATATGCTATCGAACCCGCGCCCGCGCACTCCGCGCGGCTGCCGCATGCTCGTCCTGTCGCCGACCCGCGAACTGGCGGCGCAGATCGCGCAGAGCTGTCGCGACTACGGCCGTTTCACCAAGCTCAGTGTTGCGACGGTGTTCGGCGGCGTGCCGATCAATCGCCAGATTCGCGACCTGTCGCAGGGCGTCGACATCCTCGTCGCGACGCCGGGCCGGCTGCTCGACCTGGTCGACCAGCGCGCGCTGCGCCTCGACGACGTCGAAATCTTCGTCCTCGACGAGGCCGATCAGATGATGGACATGGGCTTCATCCATTCGCTGCGTCGCGTCGCCAATATCCTGCCGAAACAGCGCCAGAATCTCTTCTTCTCGGCAACGATGCCGAAGGAAATCGCGGCGCTCGCGCAGCAGTTCCTGCACGACCCCGTCACCGTCTCGGTGGCGCCGCAGGCGACGACCGCGGAAAAGATCCGCCAGCGCGTTACCTTCGTCGAGCAGAAGGAGAAGCAGGCGCTGCTTCATCATGTCCTGCGCAGCGAGGAGATCGACCGCGCGCTGATCTTCACGCGCACCAAGCATGGCGCCGACCGTGTCGTCCGCCATCTGAAAGGCGCGGGGATCGACGCCTTTGCGATCCACGGCAACAAGAGCCAGGGACAGCGCACCACCGCGCTTCAGGCCTTCCGTTCGGGGCAGGTGCGGCTGCTCGTCGCGACCGACATCGCGGCGCGCGGCATCGACGTGTCGGGGGTCAGCCATGTCATCAACTTCGAGATTCCGAACGTCCCCGAACAATATGTCCACCGGATCGGCCGCACTGCGCGCGCCGGGGCGGAGGGCATCGCGATCAGTTTCGTTGCACCCGACGAGCGCACCTATCTGCGCGACATCGAACGCGTGACGCGGACCCGCGCCGAGCCGGTTTCGCTGCCCGATGGTTTTACGGAGATGGTCCGCAACCTGCCCAAGCCCGCCCAGCCGCCGCGCAATACCGGCGGCAAGGGCCGCGATCCGCAGCGCCAGCGCGAAGATGCGCTGCGCAAGAAGGCGGACGGCGCGCCGTCGCCGCGCGGCCCGCGCCGCGAAGCGGCGGGCGAGGGCGCACAGCCCCAGCGCAAGCGCCGTTTCCGGCCGCGTCGCGGCGGTGTCGGCGCGCACAAGGGCGCGGTCCAGCGCGTCGGCTGACGCCGGCAACCTCGTCCGCTCCCGATCCTTTCCCGACCGCCGCCGATTGACGTGCCGTTCCGGCACGTTAGGGTCGGCGGGGGTCTGGGGAGGCGTAATGATCGACGAGGACGAGTTCGAACCGCTGCCGCCGCGGCGGCCCTTGCTGCGCCGCAAGCGTGTCCTGATTCCGCTCGGGCTGCTGCTCGCGCTCGTCGCGCTGTTCCTCGCCCTGCGCACCCCCGACACCGATCGCGACGCGATGATCGCCCGATATGGCGGCGCGGACGCACAGTTCGCGGTGGGGCCGGCGGGGCAGCGCATCCATTATCGCGATCAGGGAAAGCGCGATGCGGAGGCGCTCGTCCTGCTGCACGGGTCGAACAGCAGCCTTCAGACGTGGGAACCGCTGGTCCGGCGGCTGGGCGATCGCTATCGCATTGTCACGCTCGACCTGCCGGGGCACGGTCTGACGGGCGGCACTCCCGACAAGGATTATAGCGCCGACGGCATGATCGCCGCGGTCGATGTCGTGGCCGCGCGGCTCGATCTCGACCGCTTCGTGCTCGGCGGCAATTCGATGGGCGGCTGGGTGGCATGGCGTTATGCGCTCGCTCGCCCCGATCGCATCGACGCGCTGCTGCTGCTCGACGCCGCGGGGATGCCGCTGCGCGCCGGCGAAAAGCCGCCGCCGTCGAACATCGGCTTTCGCCTGCTGCAATATCCGCTCGGGCGCTGGCTGGCGGCGCAGATCACGCCGCGCTCGCTGGTCGAACGGTCGCTGCGCGGGTCGGTGGAGCGGCAGGATATCGTCACCGACGCGATGATCGACCGCTATTGGAATCTGCTGCGCTTCCCCGGCAATCGCGAGGCGACCTCGCTGCGTGCGACGCTCGACCGCGAACCCGCGATGGCGGACCGCATCGGCGCGATCGCGGCACCGACGCTGATCCTGTTCGGCAAGCAGGACCGGTTGATAAACCCCAGCGCGGCGCAGACTTTCCATGAACGCATCGCGGGGTCGGAGATCGTAATGCTCGACGGCGTCGGCCATCTGCCGATGGAGGAGGCGCCCGACGCGACCGCCACCGCGATCGCCGATTTCCTCAAGCGGCGGCTCGTTGCTCCGCCCGCGCCGGCTGGTCGAGAAACGCCCTGATCCGCGCCGCGACAGACGTGGCGTGAGTGAAGGGAAAAAGGTGCGACCCTGGCACGATTTCCAGCGTGGCGCCTTCGATCAGGTCGGCAATCGCCCGGCCGTGGCTGGCGGGCACCACGCCGTCGCGCTCGCCCATCAGCACCAGCGTCGGCAGCGCCCTCAGCCGGGGCAGCATCGGCGCGCTCGTCCATCCGGCCATCGCCATCGCCTGATAGGACAGGCCGAGCGGCGTCGCGGTCGGCAGCCGCAGGCCGCTCGCGAGCATATCGTCGTCGAGCAGCGCGGCCCAGCCGATCCCCGGCGCCGCGACGGTGGGGGTGGTCGCCATCAGCACGAGGCGGCGGATTCGGCCGGGAAATTGCACCGCGACCTGCTGCGCCAGCGCGCCGCCCCAGCTGAAACCGGCGAGGTCGAGCTGTCGGTGCCCGAAGCGGTCGGCGATCTCCATGACCGTTGCCGCCATCGTCGGCGCCGCATAGGGTAGCAGCGCGTCGGGCGAGCCGCCGACTCCCGGCATGTCGAGCGTCCACACCTCGCGCTCGCCGATCTGGGCAAGCAGCGGCGCGGCCGCGGTGATGTCGGCGCCGATCCCGTTGAGGAACAGCAGGGGTGGTCCGCCCTTGCCCGCACGCCAGCGCGCGACGCGCAGCGTCAGGCCATAGACATGTTCGGTGCTGACGGACGGCCGCCCGCTGATCCTGCTCATAGCACACGCCTTGGCACAGCTTGACGCGGGGCGAAAGGGGTCCGCCTTCGCCGCCGCGGTTTGCCGCGCGGCGGTATTTCAGCCGTCCGCTGCCGCTCTGGCCGCTTTCTCGTAGCGCAGGCAGTCGAAGATTTTGGCGCCCGCGAGGAATACCGAGCCGCTGCACGCAGCGAGCAGCAGCTTGCCGCCGATACCGGGATATTGGTCCAGATAGATCATCCCGCGCGCCATCGCCCCCACGCCGAGCGCGTAGATGATCAGGCACGCCTCGAAGCGCGTCTTGATGACGAACAGCCGTCCGATTTTCTTCAACATCACCATCAGCATCGCCGCCATCCGAAGCAAGGGACGTGCCAGCGGCGCAAATCGGGGAATCGATGCCGCGGGCCGATGGTAAACTGTAAGTTAACCCGACACGCAAGGGAAGGGGAAGAGCGCCGCCTTATACCAGTTCGCCGAAGTCCATCGCGTCCAGCAACGCCGCGCGGGCACGTCGGACGTCGCGGACCAGCGCCGCCGAAGCAAGGTCTCCCGGCGCGATCGCGTCGGGCCAATGCGCCGCGACCACCGCGGCGATCCGGTCGAGCTTCGCCTCGTCGGCCAGAAAGCGCGGATCGACGGTCGCCGGGTCGGCGACGACGCGCAACCGTAGGCAGGCGGGGCCGCCGCCGTTCGCCATCGACTGGCGCACATCGACGGGCAGCAGCCTGCGGATCGGACCGTTGCCGGCGACATGCGCCTCCAGCCAGGTCCAGACGCTCGGCGTCTCGCGCGCCTCGGTCGGCAGGACGAGTCCCATGCCGTCGCCTTCGGGCAGGCTGACGAGCTGGGCGTTGAACAGATAGGATCTGATCGCGTCGGGCAGGCTCACCGCGCTGGCCGGAACCTCGACGATTTCGACCTCGGGAAAGATGGCGCGGATCGCGGCATGCGCTTCCTCGCGGTTCTCGAACGCCGTTTCGTGCGTGAAGAGGACGCGCTCGTTGGCGACCGCGACGACGTCGTTGTGAAAGGCGCCGCCCTGGATCGCCATGTCCGACTGGCGAAGAAACAGCGTGCGCGCGGGATCGAGTCGGTGCCGCCGCGCGATCGCCCTTGATGCGTCGAGGTGCTGGCGCGCGGGAAAGCGGCCGCCGCCGATGCCATAGACGAAGATCTCCACCCCCGGCGCCCCATGCCCCGCGCACAGCCGCATATGGTTCGCCGCACCCTCGTCGCCGAACGGAGCCGGCACGGGACCGTGGACCGCGAAGGCCGGATCGGCGAAGGCAAGGCGAAGCTGCGCGAGCGTGCCCGGCCATTCGTGACTGCGGTGCGGCATGGTGACGAGGTTGGCGACGGTCAGATGGCATCGCCCGTCGTCGCTATCGGGCGCCGGCGACACGGTTGCGGCGTTGGCGGCCCACATCGACGATGCCGACCACGCCTGTGCGCGCAGGTGCGGCTCGACCTCGTCGAGCGTGGTGGCGAGCGTTTCGAGCCACGCCGCGTCGGGCCGGTCGAGCGGCATGAAATATCCCTGCGGCATGCCGAGCGCCAGATTGTGCCGCATCTTCTCGACCCCCTGCAACGCCGCGGCGCGTGGCTGCGACACGTCGCCGGCATTGCTGGCCGAAGCGATGTTGCCGCGGCTGAGCCCGGCGTAATTATGCGTGGGCCCGATGACGCCGTCGAAGTTGATTTCGGTGAGCATGGTTTTCTTTCCTGAGCCCCTCCCCTTCAGGGGAGGGATGCAGTTTCCTACTACCGCCCGATCCAGCTGATCTCGGCACCCTTGCCGATGTCGAGCAGCCCCGCGCATTTCGCATCGATCGTTCCATCCGCACCGACCTGTCCGAAGCAGCAGCGGAAATCGGCGAGGCGGCCGGTCGCGATCAGCGCGTCCTCGCCGCTCTCCGCAATTCCCGTCACCTCGACATGCCGCGCGTTCCGGATGCTCGCGACCTGATCGGTGCGTGCGGTCATCGTCGGGCCGCCGTCGAAGATGTCGATATAATTTTCGAAAGCGAAGCCTTCATTCTCCAGCATCCGCATCGCGGCGCGGCCGCTGGGATGCGGGACGCCGATCACCGATCGCGCGCTGTCGGGCAGCATCGCTATATAGACCGGATGCTTGGGCATCAGGTCGGCAATGAACTGGTTGCCGTGAACGGCGTTGAACTGGTCCGCCTCCTGAAAGCTCATCCCGAAGAATTTGCCCGCGACTCCGTCCCAGAAGGGCGAGCCGCCCGCTTCGTCGATCACCCCGCGCAATTCGGCGAGGATGCGATCGGCGAAACGCGCGCGATGCCGCGCGATGAACAGATAGCGCGACCGCGCGAGCAGCAGGCCGAGCCCGCCCGCGCGCGCCGCGGGGTGCAGGAATAGTCCGCCGACCTCGCTCGCGCCGTGCAGGTCGTTGCTCAGCATCAGCACCTGCGCGTGAAAGGTGCGGCCCAATTGCTCGCTATGCTTGCTGTCGGTGCCGATGCGATAGGAATAGAAGGGCCAGTGCTGCCCGACCTGCGCGAAAATCTGGCAGGTGCCGCGCACCTCGCCGGTTTCGACCTCTTCTAGCACCATCAGATAGAGTTCGTCGCCCGGCGCATCCTCCTCGCGCGCGAAACTCGCCTCGGCGCGTTCGAGCTTGGACCGTAGCGCCTGCCGGTCGGGAGGCAGGTTGGTGAAGCCGCCGCCCGTCAGCTTCGCCATTTCATAGATGCTCTGCAGGTCGCCCGGCTTTGCCGCCCGGATCAGATAATTCACGCTGTCCCCCGTTCCGCCAGTCTGAGCATGGTCAGCGCCGACAGCCGCGCGCGTTCGGGCAAACTGTCGACGATCAGAAATTCGTCGGCCGAATGGATGGCGCCCCCGCGCGGCCCCATCGTGTCGACCACCGACACGCCGCAGGCGGCGATATTGTTGCCGTCGCACACGCCGCCCGTCGCCTTCCAGTCGATGGCGATCCCCAGCAGCGCGCCGCAATCGCGCACCAGTTCGAACAGCCGCGTTGCCGGCTCGTCGAGCGGCTTGGGCGGCCGGTTGAAACCGCCATGAAGGTGGCAATGCACGTCATGCTCCCGCGCCACCGCTGCCATGGCATCGCGCAGCGCCGCTTCGGCCGCCGCCATCGCATCGGGGGTCGCAGGGCGCATGTTGACGCGCAGGATCGCCTGATCGGGAACGACGTTATTCGGTCCGCCGCCGTCGATCTTCGCCGGGTTGACCTTGAGATCGGGCGATTTCAGCGCATTCAGCCGCAGCGCCAGATCGGCCGCGGCGATCAGCGCGTTGCGTCCCTCCTCGGGGTTGCGTCCGGCATGCGCCGAACGGCCGTGGATCGACACCGAAAAATTACCGCTGCCCGGCCGCGCGCCGGCGAGCGTTCCGTCGGGAAGCGCGGGTTCATAGGTGAGCGCTGCCGCCTTGCCCTTCGCCAGTTCGGCGATCAGCGCGGCAGAGGCGTGGCTTCCCGTTTCCTCGTCGCTGTTGATCATCACGTCATAGCCGATGCGCGGGGCGAGCGGCGACGCTTCGAGCGCGGTCAGCGCCGCGAGGATCACCGCGATTCCGCCCTTCATGTCGGCGGTGCCGGGACCGTTCAACACGCCCGGTTCGCGCCATGTCAGCGACTGGAACGGGTGATCGGCTGGAAACACCGTGTCCATATGGCCGGTCAGGAGCAGTTGCACCGGCGCGTCGGGGCGCACGCGGATGTGGAGATGATCGCCGCGCACGATCGTCTGGACCCGCCCCGCCGCGTCGACGCTTTCGACCGGATCGGGTTCGACCAGCCGCACCGTGCCCGGCAGGACGGCAAAGGCGTCGGCGAGCATCCCCGCGATCGTCTTCAGCCCCGCCAGATTGCCGGTACCGCTGTTCACCGCCGCCCACGCCTCGACCGCGGCCAGCATCGGGGCATCGGCGGCGCGTTCGAGTGTCGCCATTTCACTCGCAGTAAGGGCGGTCATTGCGTGCCTATAGCGAGCGGCGAGGGACTTTTGCACCCCCGGTCTGGCATTTTGTCGGCGCGATACCGTAAGTCACTGATGCCCAATAATCCTGCCAGTAGAGCCTCCAGGGAAGCCGACTGCCGGATCGCGCCATTAACCAAAATTTGGTGGCCGCTTCGCTACGCGGGGCGGACCAATGGTGAGTGGGGCGATGACTGCTGCTTTCGTGCTTGGCATAAATATGGTCGTTGCGGGCATCTTTGCCGTGGCCTTCACCGTGGTCGCGGCGACGAACCGGAGCGCGCGCGGCGCATGGTGGCTGGCGCTCGGTTGCGGGGTGGGAATCGTCAACGCCGGTCTGGAATTCCTGCTCCGGCAACAGGCCGATCCGGTGCCGGTCAGCATCGCCATCTTCCTCGTTTTCCTTTCCGCGCTCAGCTTCGCGCTGATCGGGGTCGCGCGCCACTACCGCGTCGAGCCGCCGTGGACCGCGATGGCCGCGATCTGGATTGTCACGGTCCTGCTGGTGCCGGTCGTCTTCAGCATGACCTATGGCTCGCTGTCGCGGCTGGTGCTCTACCAGCTTCCCTATTTCGCCATGCAGGCGCTCTTCGGCATCATGATCTGGCGCTCGGGGCGCCGGCAACCGCTCGACCTGCTGCTGGTCGTGTTGCAGGCGGTCGGGGCGACGCTTTATCTGCTCAAGCCGCTGTTCGCGATGTTGGTGGGGACGGCCCGCACGCCGCAGGATTATATGGCGACGACTTATGCCGCGATCTCGCAAAGCGGCAGCGTTGTGGTGCTGATCGCGACCGGTCTCGTCATGCTGCTGGTGACCATGCGCGACACGACGGCCGAGATGATCGCCCGCTCGGAAACCGATCCGCTATCGGGCGTCTTTAACCGCCGCGGTTTCGAACGCCATGCCGAAGCGGCGCTCGCGCGGGAGGGCAGAGCGACGCTGATTGCAGCCGACCTCGACCATTTCAAGCAGATCAACGACAGTTTCGGCCATGCCGCGGGCGATGGCGTGATCGCGCACTTCGCCGCGATGCTGACCGAAGCCGCTCCATCCGAAGCAATCGTCGGCCGCGTCGGGGGCGAGGAGTTCGCCGTGCTGCTGCCTGCCGCGCTGCTGTCCGACGGACGCCTCTATGCCGAGGCGGTGCGCGCCGCCTTTGCGTCGGCGGAACTGCCCGTGCTCGGCGTCGACCGCCGTTTCAGCGCGTCCTTCGGCGTTGCCCAATGGATGCCGCCGGAAACTTTGCCCGACCTGCTCCATCGCGCCGACACGGCGCTTTACCGGGCAAAGTCGGGCGGTCGGAACCGGGTCTGCGTCGTGCTGGGCGATCTGCCGCCGACGCCGGTGCGCGGCGCCGCCTGACCGGCGCCGCAACCCTCCCGTCCCCTCTTTCGACCCACCGCCCCATTGCCAAGCCCCGCCATTCGCGCCATAGGGCGGCGGCCCTTTCCTCCCCGGGTCCACTGGCGCGTTCGCGCTGACCAAAGGGTGCTTGCATGACTGATTTTCTCGATCGCCACGGCCTTTCCGTCGATTCGCGTCTGGTCGATTTTCTCGAAACCCGGGCGCTGCCGGGAACGGGGCTCGACCCCGATCGCTTCTGGGCCGATTTCGCGATGCTGCTCGGCCGGTTCGCGCCCGAGAATGCCGCGCTGCTCGCCAGGCGCGAGGATCTGCAGGCGAAGATCGACGCCTGGCACGACGCCCGCAAGGGCGAGGCGCACGATCCCGCCGCCTATCAGGCCTTCCTGCGCGCGATTGGCTATCTCGTTCCGGAGCCAGCGCCATTTCAGGTCGGCACAGCGAATGTCGATCCCGAGATCGCGACGATGGCCGGGCCGCAACTCGTCGTTCCCGCGCTCAACGCGCGTTTCGCCCTGAACGCCGCCAATGCGCGCTGGGGCAGCCTCTACGACGCCTTTTATGGCACCGACGCGCTCGACGCGCCGGCGGCGAAGCCCGGCGGCTACGACCCTGAGCGCGGCGCGGCGGTGATCGCGCGCGCCAAGGCCTTCCTTGACGAAGCCGTGCCGCTCGCCGCCGGTTCGTGGGCCGACTGGCAGGGCGGGGAACCGCAACTCGCCGACCCCGCGCAGCTTGTCGGCACGCGCGACGGCGGCATCCTGCTGCGGCACAACGGTCTGCACATCGAACTGGTGATCGACCCCGCCAGCCCGATCGGTCGCACCGATCCGGCGGGAATCGCCGACGTGATGATCGAGGCCGCGCTGACGACGATCATCGACCTCGAGGATTCGGTCGCCGCGGTCGATGGCGAGGACAAGGTGCTCGGCTATGCCAACTGGCTCGGCCTGATGCGCGGCGACCTCGTCGAAAGCTTCGACAAGGGCGGCCGGACCGTCACCCGCGCGATGGCGCCCGACCGCGAATGGACCGCGCCCGACGGCACCGCCTTCACGCTGCATGGCCGCGCGGTCCTGTTTGTGCGCAACGTCGGTCATCTGATGACCACCCCGATGATCCGGCTGCCGGGCGGCGGCGAGGCGCCGGAGGGCATTTGCGACGCGGTGATCACCAGCCTGTGTGCGCTGCACGACCTCAAGCAACTCGGCACGCTGCGCAACAGCCGCGCGGGCAGCGTCTATATCGTCAAGCCCAAGCAGCATGGGCCGGAGGAATGTGCCTTCACCGACCGCCTGTTCGACGCGGTCGAGGACATGCTCGGTCTCGCGCGCCACAGCGTGAAGGTCGGGGTGATGGACGAGGAGCGCCGCACCAGCGCCAATCTTGCCGCCTGCATCGAAGCGGTGAAGGATCGCATCGTCTTCATCAACACCGGCTTCCTCGACCGCACCGGGGACGAGATCCACACCTCGATGCACGCCGGCCCGATGATCCCGAAGGGGGAGATGAAGGCGAGCGACTGGATCGCCGCCTACGAGGATCGCAACGTCCGCATCGGCCTCGCCTGCGGCCTGTCGGGCAAGGCGCAGATCGGCAAGGGCATGTGGGCGATGCCCGACATGATGAAGGCGATGCTGGAGGCGAAGATCGGCCATCCGAAGTCGGGCGCGAACACCGCCTGGGTGCCGTCGCCGACCGCCGCGACGCTCCACGCGCTCCACTATCACGCCGTCGACGTGTTCGCGCGTCAGAAGGAGATCGCGGGCGAGGCGGTGCCGCCGCTCGACCGCCTGCTCGCCATTCCCGTCGCCACCGGCCGCAACTGGAGCGAGGCGGAGGTGACGCGCGAGCTCGACAATAATTGCCAGGGCATCCTCGGCTATGTCGTGCGCTGGATCGACCAGGGCGTCGGCTGCTCGAAGGTGCCCGACATCGACGACGTCGGCCTGATGGAGGATCGCGCGACGCTGCGGATCAGCAGCCAGGCGATCGCCAACTGGCTGCTCCACGGCGTCTGCACCGCCGATCAGGTCGATGCCGCGCTCGCGCGCATGGCAAAGAAGGTCGACGCGCAGAATGCCGGCGACCCGCTCTACGAAACGCTGACGCCCGACGGCATCGCCTGGCGCGCGGCGCGGGCGCTGATCTTCGAGGGCACGGTCCAGCCGTCGGGCTATACCGAGCCGCTGCTGCACAGCTTCCGGCAGGCGAAGAAGGCGGCGTAGCGCAGCGTTGACCTTCAGGGTGACGAAGATTTGAATGTGGGGGTGAGTCCTGTAGGGCTTCCGTCTCATTCATTCGATGGAGTTTCCCATGCAGATCGCGGTGCTGACGTTCGACGGCTTCAACGAACTGGATTCGTTCATCGCCGCCGCGATCCTCAACCGGCTACGCGGACAGGGATGGGCGGCGCATATTACGGCACCGACGGCGCGCGTGACCTCGATGAACGGCGTCGCGATCGACCGGCAGAAGCCGCTGGAATATGCTGAAGAGGCCGATGCCGTCATCGTCGGCAGCGGCGTCCGCACGCGCGAAATCGCGGCCGATCCGGCGATCCTCGACCGGATCCGGCTCGATCCGGCACGCCAGCTTGTCGGCGCGCAATGCTCGGGGACATTGCTGCTCGCGAAGCTGGGACTGATCGGCGATCTTCCCGCCTGCACCGACCTGACGACGAAGCCCTGGGTGATCGAGGCGGGGGTAGAGGTACTCGACGCGCCCTTCGTCGCGCACGGCAATGTCGCGACCGCGGGCGGCTGTCTCGCCTCGCAATATCTCGCTGCGTGGGTCATCGCGCGCCTTGCGGACGAAGCCGCAGCGGAGGAGGCGCTCCACTATGTCGCGCCGGTCGGCGAGAAGGCGCTTTATGTCGAGCGCGCGATGGCGGCTGTCCGGCCTTTTCTGCGGCATGGTGTCGTCGCGGCCGCCTGATCTTCAAATCGCCTGGCCGCGCGGCTATGGGCGTCGGCCATGAGCTTCACCGTCGCCGCCCTCTATCGCTTCGCGCCGTTCGACGATCCCGCCGCGTTGCGCCAGCCCTTGCTGGAGCTTTGCGCCGCCAATGGGGTCATGGGCACGCTGCTGCTGGCGCGCGAAGGCATCAACGGGACGATCGCGGGCAGCGAAACCGGTATCGCCGCGGTCGTCGCGCATATCCGCGCGCTTCCCGGCTGCGCTGACCTCGACGTCAAATATTCGATGGCGGCGGCGATGCCCTTCGGGCGCCTCAAGGTCCGGCTGAAAAAGGAAATCGTGACGATGAAGGTGCCGGGAATCGACCCGGCGCGCGAGGTCGGCGCCTATGTCGATCCCGCCGACTGGAACGCGCTGGTCGACGATCCCGACACGGTGCTGATCGACACGCGCAACGATTTCGAGGTCGGCTACGGCAGTTTCGACGGCGCGATCAACCCGCGCACCCGCAGTTTCGGCGATTTTCCCGACTGGTGGCGCGCCAATGCCGATCGCTTCGCGGGCAAGCGCGTCGCGATGTTCTGTACCGGCGGCATTCGCTGCGAGAAATCGACCGCCTTCCTGAAGCGCGAGGGCGTCGCCGACGTGGTCCATCTGAAGGGCGGCATCCTCGCCTATCTCGAACAGGTGCCCGAGGCGGAGAGCCGCTGGCAGGGCGGCTGTTTCGTCTTCGACGAACGCGTGAGCATCGGCCATGGTCTGGTCGAGATGGGGGAGAAGGAAGGCCACGAACTTCGCTGAACCCCACCTGCGTCATGCTGAACTTGTTTCAGCATTCACGGCCCGGTCTCACGGTAAACGCCGCGTCAATCGAGGCTTGTTCCCCGGCGAAAGCCGGGGTCCAGACAGGGGCAGCACTACACCATATGGACCCCGGCTTTCGCCGGGGAACAGCTACCTGCCGAAAAGGGACGATTACCGAATAACTTCCGCATAACGAACAAGGCGCGCCGATCCTCGACTCAGCCAACCGCACGCGCCGCGCCATATTCGATCCAGCCGAACGGGCGCGGGGTCTTGGGCATATAGTGCGCGGCCTGCCGATCGACCGCAAAGCCCGCCTTGGCATAGGCGTCGGAAATCGGCCGCGTCAGGTGGCAATTGCCGCCGATGCGCTTCCACACCGGCTCGATCCGCCGCTGCCATTTCGCGACCCCCGCGTCGGGCGCGCCGCCATGTTCGAGGAACAGCGCGGTGCCGCCTGGTTTCAGAACCCGGCGAATCTCCGCCAGCACCGCCGCCTGATCGGCGACTGAGCACAGGGTGAAGGTGGTGACCACCGTGTCGAAGCGCCCGCTGTCGAAGGGCATCGCCTCGCCGACCCCGCCCGCGATCGTCGCCTCGATCCCGCGCTCCTGCGCCGCGGCGCGGCTCATCGCGAGCAGTTCGGGCGACGGGTCGAGGCCCGTGAAGCTGGAGACCCGGCTCCAGTCATAGAATTCCATGTTGATACCGCCACCGCAGCCCAGTTCCAGCACGTCGCCCGCCGCGTTCGGAACGACCTTGCTGCGCGCCTTCATGATCTGACCCTGCGAACAGGCGCAGCGGATCAGGCGCGGTACGGCGTGACGGTCCCACCAGCTAGCCATTGTCTCTCTCCCCTTGGCGCGCAGCCTGTCCCTTGCTAGCGCGCTTGACAACACCCATCTGACCGGGCGGTTCGATTGTTCCGTTCGTGTCGAGCGAAGTCGAGACACCCATCGTTGCCGCGCAAGGCCGATGGGTGTCTCGACTTTGCTTGATGCGAACGGATAAGGAAACGTTCGAAACGCTCATCGATCACGCAGCAACAGGACGATCATGCCCACCACTCACCACACCAAGATGCTCATCCTCGGCTCGGGTCCGGCGGGCCTGTCGGCCGCCATCTATGCCGCGCGTGCCGGGATGCAGCCGATCGTGGTCCAGGGGCTCCAGCCCGGCGGCCAGTTGACCATCACCACCGACGTCGAAAATTATCCCGGTTTCGCCGAGGTGATTCAGGGCCCCTGGCTGATGGAACAGATGACCGCGCAGGCGGTCCATGTCGGGACCAGCATGATCTGGGACACGATCGTCGACGTCGACCTGTCGCAACGCCCCTTCCGGCTCATCGGTGACGGCGGCGACGTCTATGTCGCCGAAACGCTGGTGATCGCGACCGGCGCGCAGGCGAAATGGCTGGGAGTTCCCGGCGAGCAGGAACTGGGCGGCAAGGGCGTGTCGGCCTGCGCGACGTGCGACGGCTTCTTCTATCGCGGCAAGAAAGTGGTGGTGATCGGCGGCGGCAATACCGCGGTCGAGGAGGCGCTCTACCTCACCAACCACAGCGACGACGTGACGCTGATCCACCGTCGCGATTCGCTGCGCGCCGAAAAGATATTGCAGGACCGGCTGCTCGCCAATCCGAAGATCAAGGTCATCTGGAACAAGAAGGTCGATCGCTTCGTCGCGGGCGAAGGCGCCGCGGGGCTGGTCGGTGTCGACCTGATCGACACCGTCACCGGCGAAGCGAGCCACGAGCCCACCGACGGCGGCTTCGTCGCGATCGGGCACAAACCCTCGACCGAATTGTTCGTCGGCAAGCTGCCGCTCGACGATGACGGCTATCTGCAGGTGACGCCCGGCACCTCGCTGACCGCCGTTCCCGGCGTCTTCGCGGCGGGCGACGTGACCGACAAGGTCTACCGCCAGGCGGTGACCGCGGCAGGCATGGGCTGCATGGCCGCCCTCGACGCCGAACGCTTCCTTGCCGAGGCGGAGTATCGCGCCACGGTGGATGCGTAAACGGAGCCCGAACGGAGAGGCTTCGGTCAAAGCTGACATTCAGATTTCGTCGGCACCCTGAACTTGTCTGGTGTTTATACCCCTGAGACAGGGACGTT
>NZ_BCUA01000084.1 GCF_001591045.1 Sphingopyxis granuli NBRC 100800
AGGCGCACATAGCTGGAGCCCGGCTTTCGCTGGGGAACGCTCACTTGTCGGATGGGGATAATTGCGGACCTGATCCGGGGAAAGCCATCCAGGGCGGTTTGCACTATTCTGGATTGCCGCGCGGCTTCGCCGCTCGCAATGACGAGGCCATTCGATGTCATCGCCCTTTTGGAACGGCCCCCGACTTTCGCCGGGGACCGCGGCGCCGCGCGGCCCGGCGTGGATCAGTTGCCGAAGGTGCGCTGCCACCAGCCGCGACGCGGCTCGCCCGTGGCTTCGTCCACCGCGTCGTCGCCGTCGGCGACGGTCGCCGGTTCGGCCTCGCGTTCAGGCGCCGTGACGGGAGCCTCGGCAGCTTCCGCTGGGGCGGCTTCGGCGGCGGCGACAGCCTTCTTGCTGCGGCTTGCGCGCTTTTTCGGCGCGGGCTTGGCTTCGGCTTCCACCGGCGGCGTCGCTTCGGGCGCGGCGGCGGGGGCTTCGGTGGCTTCGGCTTCGGCCGGGGCTTCGGCCGGAGCAGCCTTGGGCTTGCGCGGCGCGCGCTTGCGCTTCGGCTTCTCTTCGGCGGCCGGCGCTTCGGCCTCGACCTCGGCTTCGACGGCGACGGGCTCGGGCGCTTCGGCTTCGGGAGCTTCCGCTTCGACCGGTGCGGCTTCGGTCACGCCCTCGTCGGCGGCCTCGGCCTTCTTGCGGCCGCGTCCGCCGCGACGACGGCGCGGCTTGGCTTCCGCTTCGTCGGCCGGAGCCTCGGCAGGCGCTTCGGCTTCCGCCGGCTCGACGTCAGCCGATTCGGCCGCCGTTTCGGTGTCCGCTTCCGCGTCGGTATCGGCATCGCCGGCGTCGCCATTCTCGCCGCTTTCGCCATTTTCGTCGTCGCGACGTCCGCGGCGCCCGCGGCGGCGGCGGCGGCGGCGCTTGCGGCCGTCGCCATCGCCTTCGTCGTGCGGACGATCGGCGCGTTCCTCCTCGTCCTCCTCGGCGGTCTCATCGTCGAAGCTCTCGTCTTCCTCTTCCTCGATCTCGACGATCGGGGCGAAGCTGCGCTGCTGCGTGGGCGGCGGACCGCCGACCTCGACCACCATCCGCGCACCCTCGGTCTCGCCGTCGGGCAGGATTTCGACCGAGACGCCGTAGAGTTCCTCGATCTCGCGCAGTTCGCGGCGCTTTTCGTTGAGCAGGTAGAAGGTCGCTTCCTGGCTCGCGCGCAGCGTGATCCGGCTGCCCTTTCCGCGTGCCGCTTCCTCCTCGATCAGGCGCAGCGCCGACAGACCGGCCGAGCTGGCGGTGCGGACGAGCCCGGTGCCCTCGCAATGCGGGCAGGGGCGCGTCGAGGCTTCGAGCACGCCGGTGCGCAGACGCTGGCGGCTCATCTCCATCAGCCCGAAGCCCGAGATGCGGCCGATCTGGATGCGGGCGCGGTCGTTCTTCAGCGCTTCCTTCATCGCACGCTCGACCTTGCGGACGTTCGAGCCGTGATCCATGTCGATGAAGTCGATGACGATCAGCCCCGCCATGTCGCGCAGGCGCAGCTGGCGCGCGATCTCGTGCGCGGCCTCGAGGTTGGTGTTGAGCGCGGTCTGCTCGATATTATGCTCGCGCGTCGAACGGCCCGAGTTGATGTCGATCGACACCAGCGCCTCGGTCGGGTTGATGACCAGATAGCCGCCCGACTTGAGCTGGACGACGGGATTGAGCATCCCGGCGAGCTGATCCTCGACGCCGTAGCGCTGATAGAGTGACACCGGGTCGGCATATTGCTTCACGCGCCGCGCGTGGCTGGGCATCAGCAGCTTCATGAACTGCTTCGCGGCCTTGTAGCCCTCGTCGCCCTCGACGAGCACTTCCTCGATATCCTTGTGATAGATGTCGCGGATCGCGCGCTTGACCAGGTCGCTGTCCGAATGGACCAGTGCCGGGGCGCTCGACGCCAGCGTCTTTTCGCGAATCTCGTCCCACAGGCGGGCCAGATAGTCGAAGTCGCGCTTGATCTCGGTCTTGGTGCGGCTCATCCCGGCGGTGCGGACGATGCAGCCCATCGTCGGCGGCAGATTGAGATCGTCGATCATCGCCTTGAGCTTGCGACGGTCGGCACCGTTCGAGATCTTGCGGCTGATGCCGCCGCCGTGCATCGTGTTCGGCATCAGCACGCAATAGCGGCCGGCGAGCGACAGATAGGTGGTGAGGGCGGCGCCCTTGTTGCCGCGCTCCTCCTTGACGACCTGAACCAGCATCACCTGGCGGCGGCGGATGACGTCCTGGATCTTGTAGCGGCGGCGCAGCGACATGCGGCTTTCGCCGTCGTCGTCGCCGTTCCGGCCGCGGCCGCGACCCTTGCGGCCACCGCGCGCCCGTCCGCGCCCGCGGCGCCCGCCGCGGTCGTCCTTCGATTCCTCGGCGTCGCCATTGTCCGTATCGGATTCGCCGTCGCCATCGCCGGTCTCGGCGTCCATGTCGTCGTCGCTGTCCTCGCCGACCGTCACCGGCGCCGGGGCGTCGCCATTCTCGTCGTCGTCATGTCCCTCGACCTCGGCGACGTCGCCTTCCAGCTCGTCGAGATCCTCTTCGGCGCGCATCGCCGCCTCGGCGGCATGCTCGGCCTCTTCGCGGAGCAGCGCTTCGCGGTCTTCCTTCGGAATCTGGTAATAATCGGGGTGGATTTCGCTGAAGGCCAGGAAGCCGTGGCGGTTGCCGCCATATTCGACGAACGCCGCCTGCAGCGACGGTTCGACGCGGGTGACCTTGGCCAGATAGATATTGCCCTTGAGCTGCTTGTGCTCGGCGGACTCGAAATCAAACTCCTCGATGCGGTTTCCCTTGGTGACGGCGACCCGGGTTTCTTCCCGGTGCCGCGCGTCGATCAACATGCGCGTGGTCATTGTAAACACTCCAAGCGCGCCGCGGCGCGCCAACAGAAAATCCCGCGGACGCGCCCGATCGGCGGCCGCGGCGGATAAGGGTGAAACGGAAAAAGACGTTATTGCCGCGCGGGCCCCGCGTCCGATCGTGGACGCGCATGCGGTCTTCCGCCGCGACGACCGCGGGCGCGAAGGCGCCTGCGTCGCGGGAAGAAGAGGGCATGGCAAGCCTCATGCGGCATCAACCTGGTTATCGGGGCGACCGGATCGGCTGGGCGACACCTGAAGGATCGCGTCGGCCGCCCGGTCATCCGGGTGGACTGGCGGCGGGTCGTCCTTCCCCGCGTGTCCGGCGCCGGGGCAGCCGCGATCCGCGATTCGCGCGGGTCGGGCCCTTCCCCTCGAAAGGCCGGACGGCGCCGGGAACGACACCGCCAGTGCGGGGGGTGCTAGCATCGGCATCGCCGGACGGCAACCTCCACCGCCCGATAAAGATGGGAAGGCGCCCGTGCGTTGCAAGATTGCCGCACCGGCGCGCACGGGCGAATCGTGCTGAATCGCCGGTTAACCCTGCCGGTTGACGCCCGTTTGAGGTGCGATGGCTAATGGACGGTTCACGACTTTCCGCCGCCGGGGGCCTCGATGTTCTGGAATAAGCGCTGGACCACTGCCTGTCAGGGACGGCATAATCGCCCGATGGGCCTGCTGTTCGTCCTCCTGACGCTGCTGTGGAATCCGCCGGCGGCGCTCGCGGGGCAGATCGGTGCGATCGAGATCGGCGATTCCGAAATCACCCTGCGCTTCGACGATCTCGTCGCAGGCGCCTCGACGCTGCTGCTCGCGGGGCCGGATCGCATCGCGCTCGACATCGCGGGGGCGCAGGCGGGGCGGTCGCCCGGCGGGGCGGGGATCGTCCGCGCGGTGCGCCAGGGGCAGCGCGACCCCGCGACCGCGCGCGTCGTGCTCGACCTCGCGCAGCCGGCGCTGGTCTCCGACGCGCGCTTCGCCGCCGACGGCCGCAGCCTCAGCCTGCGCCTGCGGCCGGTCTCGGCCGACGCGTTCGAACGCGCCGCGCGCGGACCGCGCCTCGAATTGCAGCCGCCCGCGCAATTCCGCGCCAAGCCGCCGCAGAAACGCTACAGCGTCTCGGTGCCGATCGGCCAGCCGAAGCCCGCGCTGCCGCTGCCGCGGATCGAGGGGCCCGACAACCCGCGCCTGCCGCTTGTCGTCATCGACGCCGGGCATGGCGGGCACGATCCCGGCGCCATCTCTCCGCACAGCGGCAAGCGCGAGAAGGACATCACGCTGGCGATCGCCCGCGCGACGCGCGACGAACTGCTCGCGTCGGGCCGGGTGCGCGTCGCGCTGACCCGCGCCGACGACCGCTATCTGGTGCTCGAGGAGCGCTACGGCATCGCCCGGCGCCTGAAGGCCGACCTGTTCATCTCGATCCACGCCGACGCGGCCGAGAATGAACAGGCGAACGGCGCGTCGGTCTATACGCTGTCCGAGGTCGCGTCGGACCGCGAGGCCGCGAAGCTCGCGGCGCGCGAGAACAAGGCGAACATCATCAACGGCGTCGACCTCGGCGCGCACAGCAGCGAGGTGTCGTCGATCCTGCTCGACCTGACCCAGCGCGAGACGATGAACGTCGCCTCCGACTTCGCGCGGCTGCTCCAGCGCGAGGCCGCCGACGCCGTGCATTTCCGCACCACCGCGCATCGCTTCGCCTCGTTCGTCGTGCTCAAGGCGCCCGACACGCCGTCGGTCCTGTTCGAAACCGGCTTCATCTCGAACAGGGAGGACGCCGATTTCCTGAGTTCGGCGACGGGGCAGAAGAAGGTCGCGCGCGGGGTTCGCGACGCGGTGCAGGTGCATTTCGCGCGGCAGATCGCGGCGCGCTGACGCTTCGCCTTGATTTCGGCGGCGTGCGGCGCCAGCCTCGGGCCCTTCTCCATTCGAGGCAAGAAGGCGACGCATGGCCGACGATCTCTCCCTCCACGCGCATCTCATCGGCCGCCAGGGCTCGCGCGCCGACCTCAACACCCCGGTGCTGGTGCTCGACGTCGACGCGCTCGACCGCAACATCGCGGCGATGGCGGCGACGGCCGCGCGGCACGGCGTCGCGCTGCGCCCGCATGCCAAGACGCACAAGAGCGTCGACATCGCGCGGCGCCAGATCGCCGCCGGGGCGGTCGGCGTCTGCTGCGCGAAGATCGGCGAGGCCGAGGCGCTGACCGGGGGCGGCATCGCCGGCATTCTGATCACCTCGCCCGTCGCCGCGCCGCGCGCGATCGAGCGGCTGGCGAAGCTGGCGGCGCACGCCGACGGGCTGATCGCGGTGGTCGACCACCCCGACGTCGCGGCGCGGCTCGACGCCGCGCTCGCCGCGGAGGACGCGCGGCTCGACGTGCTGATCGACATCGACCCCGGCATCGCGCGCACCGGCGTCGCGTCGCCCGAGGCGGCGGTCGCGCTGGCGCGGACGATCGCCGCGCTGCCGCGCCTCGCCCTGCGCGGCGTGCAATTTTATTGCGGGTCGCAGCAGCATATCGCCGACCATGCCGAGCGCGCCGCCGCGATCGCGGAGCGCACCCGCTATCTGGAAAGCGTGATCGCGGCGCTGGCCGGCGCGGGCTTCGCGCCGGGCATCGTCAGCGGATCGGGGACGGGCACCCACCGCATCGACATGGACCTGGGCGTCTTCACCGAATGTCAGGCGGGCAGCTATGTCTTCATGGACAAGCAGTATCTCGATTGCGACCTGACCGGCGACGGCGCCTGCCCCTTCGAGGTCGCGCTCGGCATCGATGCGCGCGTGGTCAGCGCCAACCACGAGCGGCTGGTGACGATCGACGCGGGCTTCAAGGCGCTGTCGACCGACGGCGGGGTGGCGGTCGTGCGGCGCGGCGCGCCCGAAAGCGCGCAGTTCGCCTTCATGGGCGACGAACATGCCGCGCTCGTCGCGCCGGGCATCGGGGCGATGCTCGCGCCCGGCGATCCGGTGACGCTGACCGTGCCGCACTGCGACCCGACGGTGAATCTCTACGATCATTATCATGTCGTGTCGGGTGACACGCTCGTCGCCATCTGGCCGGTCAGCGCGCGCGGCCGGGCGCGATAGCGCGCTTTCGCGGGCCCGGGCGGGCCGGGCGGTCCGCCGCAAGCCCGCTTCCCTTTCGACGATGCAGGCTTTAGAGGCTGTGCGCATATGGCTTCCGACACCGCGTCCCATTTCCGCCTGCGCCTGCGCCGCGACAGCAATGCCGTCATCGCCTGGCTGCGCGAGATGTGGGCACGCCGCTGGTTCCGCTGGCTCGGCTCGCTCGCGGTGGCCGGGCTGGTGGCGTTCCTGCTGGCCTGGGCGATCTTCGCGCGCGACCTGCCGTCGGTCGACCAGCTGCGCGATTACGAGCCGCCGCTGCCCACCCTGGTCCGCGACGGCGAGGGCAAGCCGGTGCACGCCTATGCCCGCGAACGGCGCGTCCAGCTCGAATACAGCGAATATCCGCAGCTGCTGGTCCGCGCCTATCTGGCGGCGGAGGACCGCACCTTCTTCGAACATGGCGGCATCGACTATCCGGGCGTCGTCTCCGCGATCCTCACCAACCTGAAGAGCGACGGCCGCCCGGTCGGCGCCTCGACGATCACGCAGCAGGTCGCGAAGAACCTGCTCCTCTCCAACGAGGTCAGCTACACGCGCAAGATCCGCGAGGCGATCCTCGCCAAGCGCATCGAGGCGGCGCTGAGCAAGGAGCAGATTCTCGAACTCTACCTCAACGAAATCCCGCTCGGCCGTCGCGCCTTCGGCGTGCAGGCGGCGGCGCGCGCCTATTTCGACAAGGACGTCGACCAGCTCGCGCTGCACGAGATGGCGTTCCTCGCCATCCTGCCCAAGGCGCCCGAAACCTATGGCCGCGCGCGCAACGCCGACAAGGCGCTGGCGCGGCGCAACTTCGTTCTCGGCCAGATGCAGCGCAACGGCTGGATCACCGCGGCGCAGCGCGACGCGGCGCAGACGATGCCGCTCGGCCTGACCGACGCCGGCAACCGGGCGGTCGCGCAGGTCGGCGGCTATTATATGGAAGAGGTGCGGCGCCAGCTGATCGACGCGTTCGGCGAAACCGCCGAGGACGGACCGCACAGCGTCTATGCCGGCGGCCTGTGGGTGCGCACCGGCTATGACGGCGCGATGCAGACGGCGACGACCGCCGCGCTGCGCCGCGGCCTGATCCGCTACGACGCGGGCAAGGGCTGGTCGGGGCCGATCGCGACGATCGAGGCCGACGACCAATGGGCGAGCCGTCTCGCATCGAGCTTCATCGGCATCGATTACGACGGCTGGCGCGTCGCCGCGGTGCTGTCGAAATCGGCGGGCGAGGCGCGGATCGGTTTCGCCGACGGGTCGACCGGGCGGTTGCCGGCGGGCGCCGCGGGCATCGGCTATCGCAAGACCGGCGGCAGCGCCTTTTCGGCGCTGCGCCCCGGCTATCTGATCGCGGTCAAGGCGACCGCGCCCGGCGTCTACGCGCTAAAGAACATTCCCGAGGTGTCGGGGGGCATGGTGGTCGAAAGCCCGCATTCGGGCCGCATCTATGCGATGCAGGGCGGTTTCGACGTCCGCCTGTCGCCGTTCAACCGCGCGACGCAGGCCGAACGGCAGCCGGGATCGACGATCAAGCCCTTCGTCTATGCGACCGCGCTCGACAACGGCATGACCCCGGCGACGATGATCGTCGACGGCCCCTTCTGCGTCTATCAGGGGGCGAATCTCGGCAACAAATGCTTCCGCAACTTCGGCGGCGGCGGCGGGTCGGGCGAGCACACGATGCGCTGGGGCCTCGAACAGTCGCGCAACCTGATGACGGTGCGCACCGCGAGCCAGATCGGCATGGAGCCGATCGTCGAAACGATCAAGACGATGGGCATCGGCCAGCACGAACCCTATCTGTCGACCGCGCTCGGCGCCGGGACGACGACGGTCGAGAAGCTGGTCAACGCCTATGCGATGCTCGCCAACCACGGCCGCGAGCTGAGGCCGCGCGTCATCGACTATGTGCAGGATCGCCGCGGCAAGGTGATCCTGCCGAAGAACTGGAAGCCGTGCGAGGGCTGCAACGCGTCCGACTGGAACGGCCGGCCGATGCCGCGCTTCGCGCCGTCGGGCAAGCAACTGATGGACCCGATGACCGCCTATCAGACCGTCCACATGCTGGAAGGCGTCGTCCAGCGCGGCACCGCGGTGCGGCTGCGCGATCTGGGCGTGCCGCTGTTCGGCAAGACGGGGACGACCTCCGGGCCGAAGGACGTGTGGTTCGTGGGCGGCACCCCCGATGTGATCGCGGGCGTCTATATCGGCTTCGACCAGCCGCGGAACATGGGCGGCTATGCGCAGGGCGGCAGCCTTGCGGCGCCGATCTTCAAGGATTTCTTCCTCGCCGCGCTGACCGACGCGCCGCAGTGCCCTTCACGGCGCCGAAGGGGGTCCGCATGGTCCGCATCGACCGCCAGTCGGGCCGCCGCGTCTATGGCAGCTGGCCGGGCAGCGATCCCAAGGCGTCGGTGATCTGGGAAGCCTTCAAGCCCGAAAGCGAGCCGCGGCGGACGATCCGCGAGGAAGAGATCAAGCCGTCGAAGCCCGCGGCGCGCCCCGACGCCCCGGTCCAGCAGGGACCGAACCGCCGCAGCGACAGCGATTTCCTCGACGATCGCGGCGGGATTATCTGACGCGCGGCGGCTTTTCCTCCGGCGCGCGAGCCTCTATGGCCGGCCCGACTTGATTCAGGAGCAAGACCATGCGCGCCGAAGCGCAGGACCATATCGACACGATCAACGCCGCGCTCGCGCTGGTGCGCCGCTTTCTCGACTGGGACCGCGCGCTGCGCCGTCTCGACGAACTCAATGCGAAGGTCGAGGACCCGACGCTGTGGGACAACCCCAAGGCGGCGCAGGAGGTGATGCGCGAGCGTCGCCGCCTCGACGAGGCGATCGGCGCGACGCGCGCGATCGAGACCGAGATGGCCGACACCGCCGAGCTGATCGAACTGGCCGAGGCCGAGGGCGACGACGCGCTGGTCGACGATGCGGTCGCCAGCCTCGCGGCGCTGGCCGCGCGCGCCGAGGAGGACAAGGTCCGGGCGCTGCTGGCGGGCGAAGCCGACGGCTATGACTGCTATATCGAGGTGCATGCGGGCGCCGGCGGCACCGAAAGCCAGGACTGGGCCGAGATGCTGCAGCGCATGTACATGCGCTGGGCCGAGAAGCGGGGCATGAAGGTCGAACTGATCGAATATCAGGCTGGCGAGCAGGCGGGCATCAAGTCGGCGACGATGCTGGTCAAGGGCGAGAACGCCTATGGCTACGCCAAGACCGAAAGCGGCGTCCACCGGCTCGTCCGCATCTCGCCCTACGACAGCTCGGCGCGGCGCCACACCAGCTTCTCCAGCGTCTGGGTCTATCCGGTGATCGACGACAATATCGAGATCGAGATCAAGGAAAGCGACCTCAAGATCGACACCTACCGCGCGAGCGGAGCGGGCGGTCAGCACGTCAACACGACCGATTCGGCGGTGCGCATCACCCACGTGCCGACCGGCATCATCGTCGCCTCGCAGATCGACCGGTCGCAGCACAAGAACCGCGCGACCGCGATGAACATGCTGAAGGCGCGCCTCTACGAAGCCGAGTTGCAGAAGCGCGAGGCCGAGGCGTCGGGCGAATATCAGGCGAAGACCGAGATCGGCTGGGGGCACCAGATCCGTTCCTATGTCCTCCAACCCTATCAGCTGGTGAAGGATTTGCGCACCGGCGTCACCTCGACCGCGCCGCAGGACGTGCTCGACGGGGCGCTCGATCCGTTCATGGCGGCGGCGCTGTCGCAGAAGGTGACGGGCGAGACGGTCGAGGTGGAGGACATCGACTGATGGCCTTCGCGGGCGTCCGCCCGGCGGCCGCCGCGCTGGCGCTGCTCGCCGCGCCGCTGGCGCTCGCCGGCTGCGATGCGCCGTGGAGCGACGATAGCGACCGCGTCGAGACCGCGCGCGAATTTCCGCCCGCCGACCGCCCCGTCGCGCCGATCACCTCGACCAAATGGTCGACCGAGGAAGCGCGCGACCGCGTCAACGAGGCAGAGGACGTCATGGATTCGGCCGATGTCCGTCCCGGCATGACGGTCGCCGACATCGGCGCGGGCGACGGCTATTACACCGTCCGCCTTGCCCAGCGGGTCGGCCCCGGCGGCCGCGTGCTCGCGCAGGACATCCAGCCCGAGGTGATCGAGCGGCTCGCCGACCGCGTCGCGCGCGAACGGCTCGACAATGTCTCGCTGAAACTCGGCGCGGTCGACGATCCGCGGCTTCCCGCCGCCAGCTTCGACCGCGTCTTCATGGTGCACATGTATCACGAGATCGGCGAACCCTACGCCTTCCTCTGGCGGCTGCGCCCGGCGCTGCGCCGGAACGGGCAGGTGATCGTCGTCGACGGCGACCGGCCGATCGCGCAGCACGGCACCCCGTTCCGCCTGCTCGTCTGCGAATTCCAGGCGGTCGGCTACAAGCTGCTCTCCTACAACGATAAGCAGCACGCCGGCGGTTATCTCGCGCGCTTCGTCCCCAGCGGCCAGCGTCCGCGCCCCGACGCGATCAGGGTGTGCAAGAATCCATAGGGCATGTGACGACATCGAATGGTCTCGTCATCGCCCGACGGCGCATCGGGTCGGCAATTATTCCTTTTCGACAAATAACCTTTCCCCGGCGAAAGCCGGGGTCCACGTGAGGCAGTGCTGTGCCATCTGGGCCCCGGCTTTCGTCGGGGAACAGCGCTTTGCTTGCCTGAAGGACATATGTGCCGATCGGGTCCGGGGTGGTAATGACGAAGTGCGTCAGTAAACGACCAGCGAATCCTCCGGCCCCAGCCCGGCGAGGAAGCTGACGAGTCCGCCCGCCTGTGCTTGCGACACCAGTTCGCCCGCGGCGGTGCCGGTCAGCGCCAGCCCCGACTGGCAGACGATCAGCGCGACGTCCATCGCGGCCGCTTCCTCGACCATCTGCGCGAGCGTCGGCTGGCCCGCGGCACGGCGCGGCGCGTCGCCGGCGAAATGCACGGGCGCGCGCAGCAGGGCCGCCGCATCGCCCTGCAGGAACAGGCGTGCAGGCCGCCCGAGCGCCGCCGACGCCATCGCCGTTTCGAGCGCGGCATAAAGGCGCCGCGCGTCGTCGGCCGCCACGATGATGCTCAGCCCCGGCATGTCGGGCAATCCGGGTCCTTGGCGACCGCGACCTCGCGCCAGCGCCGGTCGAGCATGTCGATGATCGCCAGCCGGCCGGTCAGCGGTCGTCCCCAGCCGGTCAGCGCGCGCACCGCTTCGAGCGCCGCCATCGTCCCGATCATGCCCGGCAGCGCGCCCATCACGCCCTGCTCGGCGCAGTTGATGCCGGGGCGGTCGGGGTCGTCGCCGACCAGGCAGGCGTAGCAGGGGCTGTCGGCGCGCCATCCCTCATAGAGCGCGACCTGCCCGTCGAACGCTCCAATCGCGGCGCTGAGCAAGGGGATATGCCGCGCGACCGCGGTGCGGTTGACCGCGAGCCGGGTGGCGAAATTGTCGCAGCCGTCGAGGATCAGGCTCGCGCCCGCCAGCAGCGTCTCCGCATTGTCCGCGCCGAGCCGCTCGACCGCCGGCACCGCCTCGACATGCGGGTTGATCCGCCGCGCGGCCCGGGCGGCGCACTCGGCCTTGGGGGCGCCGATGTCGGCGTCGGTGAACAGCGGCTGGCGGTGGAGATTCGACAGTTCGACATGGTCATGGTCGATGATGGTCAGCCGGCCCACGCCCGCCGCGGCCAGATAGGCGGCGGCGGGGCAGCCGATCCCGCCCGCGCCGATCAGCGCGACATGCGCATCCTTCAGCTTCGCCTGGCCCGCGCCGCCGAACTGCGGCACGATGATCTGGCGCGCGTAGCGGTCGAGTTCGGCGTCGGACAGCAAGCGATCAGTCGCCCGGACGCCGCATCTTCATCGCGGACAGCGACCCGACGTCGCGCGGCTTCGGCTCGTCGCCCGCGGCGCCCGCGATGCCGGTCGACCCGAAGCCGCCCGCGCCGCGCGCGGTCTCGTCGAGCGACTCGACCTCGGCAAAGGCCGCGCGCTGGACGGGGGCCGGGACAAGTTGAGCGATGCGGTCGCCGCGCTTCACCTCGAACGGCTCGTCGGACAGGTTGGCGAGGATCACCTTCACCTCACCGCGATAATCGCTGTCGATCGTTCCCGGCGTGTTGAGGCAGGTGATGCCGTGCTTGAGCGCGAGCCCCGAACGCGGACGCACCTGCACCTCGTATCCCGCGGGAATCGCCATCGCGAAGCCGGTCGCGACGGCGTGGCGGGTGCCGGGACGCAGCGTCAGCGTCTCGGCGGCGACGACGTCCATCCCCGCCGCGCCCGCGCTGGCATAAGCGGGCAGCGGCAGGCCGCCGCCGTTGGGCAGGCGCTGGATGGCGATCTCAATCGTGGGGAAGGGGAATGCGGGTGTCGAGCTCATCGGCGATCTTTTCCATCAATTTGCGGGCGACCGCCTCCTTGGGCAATCTCTCCCAACTGTCCACGCCGGTCTTGCCGACGATGTGGACGCGGTTCGTCTCGCCGCCCATCGGGTCGGCGGCGACGTCGTTGGCGACGATCCAGTCGCAGCCCTTGCGGGCGAGCTTGGCCTCGGCGTGAGCGATCACGTCGTTGGTCTCCGCCGCGAAGCCGACCAGCAGCGGGGGGCGCCGCGGGCTCGTCGCGAGGCTGGCGAGGATGTCGGGATTCTCGGCCAGTGCGAGCGGCGGAACCCGGCCGCTGCCGTCCTTCTTGATCTTTTGCGCCGAGGTGTCGGCGGCGCGCCAGTCGGCGACCGCCGCGACCATGATCGCGGCATCGGCGGGCAGGCCCGCCTCGACCTCGGCCGCCATCTCGCGCGCGGTCTCGACATCGATGCGAATCACCCCCGGCGGGGTGGGCAGTGGCACCGGCCCCGCGATCAGCAGCACCTCGGCCCCCGCCTCGGCGGCGGCGGCGGCGATCGCGAACCCCTGCTTGCCGCTCGACCGGTTGGCGATGTAGCGCACCGGGTCGATCGGCTCGTGCGTCGGTCCCGCGGTGATCAGGATACGGCGGCCAAATAGCGGACGGTGGTTCGCGGGGGCGAAGTCGGGCTGGCCGTCGATACCTCCTGTCCCGCCGGCGGGCGAGGAAAGAAGCGCCGCGTCGATGGCTTCCATGATCGCGGCTGGCTCGGGAAACCGGCCCGGCCCATATTCGCCGCACGCCATCTCGCCCTCGTCGGGATCGAGGATCGTCACGCCGTCGCGGCGCAGCATCGCGACGTTGCGATGCGTCGCGGGGTGCAGCCACATGCGCACGTTCATCGCGGGCGCGGCGAGCACCGGCTTGTCGGTGGCGAGCAGCAGCGTCGTCGCCAGATCGTCGGCGACGCCCGCCGCCATCCTGGCCAGCAGGTCGGCGGTCGCCGGCGCGACGACGACCAGGTCGGCCTGCCGACTGAGCTGGATATGCCCCATCTCGACCTCGTCCTTCAGGTCGAAGAGGCTGGTATAGACCTTGTCCTCGCTGAGCGCGGCGAGCGTGAGCGGGGTCACGAACTGCTCGCCTGCGCGGGTGAGGACGCAGCGCACGCCATGCCCCGCCTTCCGCAGCAGGCGCACGAGCTCGATGCTCTTGTAGGCGGCGATGCCGCCGCCGACGATCAGCAGGATGCGCTTCGCGGCCATCGTTCAATATCCCGTCAGAAGTACGTCGAGTGCGCCGACGATGGTAAAATGCTCGCTCTCCAGATTGGCCACCGGCCGCTGAAGCCGCTCGCGCGGTATAGCGAAGATCAACTGGGTCGCCATGACCAGTCGTGCGCCGTTTATGGCAAAGACGGGGTTGAGACGCGGCACCGGGTCGAATCCAGCGACAGGCATAAGCGGAACGACGACACGCGTGACCAGATCATCGAGCAGATCGCTTTGGCAATCGAGCAGGAAACCCAATCCTCGCGACCCCGGATAGACATCATAGCGTGCCATCAAAACTGCCGATATTGGTCATACGGCATGCCATTTTTGCGGATATAATCGTTCCAGCTTTCGATTGCGGCGCGATTCTCTTCCTTCCACGCGGCTTCGCGCGCCTTCTTCACCTCGGCGGCGAGTCCGGTCTGGCACGCTTCGCTGACATTGATTCCCAGCCGCCTGGCCTCTTCGACCAACTCGGCGCTCAGCGACACGTTGGTGGCTTTCTTGGGACCTTCGAAGCGCGCGGGTCGATTCATCGCCATCTCCTTTGCGCATAAGATATGCGCATATCGGACCTGCTTCAACCCAGCCAGTGCAGCGCGCCCGCGCCCACCGCCGCGCCCGCCAGCGCGGTCAGCGCGTAGCGCCAGCCGACGCGCTTGCCGTTCCGCTCCCACATCAGCGGAATGTCGGGCAGCGGCGGGGCGGGCGGGGCGGCGCCCTTGCGCGGAAGCTGGTCGTCGAGACGGCGGATGATGTCGGGGATCAGCGCCAGCGTCCGGCCCTGTTCGCGGATGCCGTCGGCCAGCGCCGCCTCCGGCCCCAGTTCGTCGCGGATCCATTCCTTCACGAAGGGGCCGGAGACGTCCCACATGTTGATTTTGGGGTCGAGCATCGTCGCGACGCCCTCGACCATCACCATCGTCTTTTGCAGCAGCAGCAGGTGCGGCTGCGTCTGCATGTCGAAATCGCGCGTGATCGCGAACAGCCCGTCGAGCATCTGCCCGACCGACAGCTCGCTCACCGGCTTGCCGCGCATCGGCTCGCCCACCGCGCGCAGGGCCGTCGCGAACTCCTCGACGCTGTGATAGGCGGGCACATATTGCGCCTCGAAATGGATTTCGGCGACGCGGCGGTAATTGCCCGTGGTCAGCCCATAGAGGATTTCGGCGAGCCAGTAGCGCGCCTGGCGGTTGATCCGCCCCATGATGCCGAAATCGACCGCGGCGATCGTCCCGTCCGCCTTCACGAACAAATTGCCCTGGTGCATGTCGGCGTGGAAGAAACCCTCGGCGATCGCCTGGCGCAGGAAGGCGTGGACGAGATTCGCGGCCAGCGCCTCCATATCGTGCCCGGCGGCGATCAGGGCGTCGCGGTGCGAAATCTTGATGCCGTCGATCCAGTCGAGCGTCATCACGCGCGTCGCCGTGCGGTCCCAGTCGATCGCCGGCACCTGATAGGTCGGCACCGCCGCCATCGCGTCGGCGAGTTCGGACGCCGACGCCGCCTCGCGTCGCAGGTCGAGTTCGCGCAGCGTCCAGCGGCGGAAATTGGCGATCACCTGCCGCGGGCGCAGCCGCGCCGCTTCGCCCCCGAACGCCTCGAGATGCGCGGCCGCCCATTCATAGGTTTCGATGTCGCGCGCGAACTGCTTGTCGATGCCGGGGCGGCGGACCTTGACCGCGACCTGGCGTCCGTCGGTGGTCACCGCCCGGTGCACCTGCGCGATCGAGGCCGATCCGACCGGATCGGGATCGAATTCGGAATAAAGGCTGTCCAGCGGCGCCTCGAACGCCGTCTCGATCTCGCGGCGGATCGCGTCGAAGCCGACCGGCGCCAGCGCGTCCTGAAGCGTCAGCAGGTTGCGCGCCGCCTCTTCACCGACGAGGTCGGGACGTGTCGCGAGCGTCTGCCCCAGCTTGACTGCGGCGGGGCCGATCGCCTGGAAGGCGGCGGCATAGTCGGGCACCTTCGGCTGGATCGTTCCCAGCCGTGCGATGCGGCAAAGGCGCTTGACGCCGGCGGGCGTCGTCGGCGCGCTCTCGATTCCGCGCAGCGCGCCGTGGCGCGCCAGAATGCGCCCCCATTTGAGCAGGCGCAGGATATGGGTGACGGGGCGGGTCATTATCTGTTCCCCTCCCGCTTGCGGGAGGGGTCAGGGGAGGGGATGTCGAGGTCGCGCGCTGTGAAACAGGCCCCCCCCCCCCCCCCCCCCCC
>NZ_BCUA01000085.1 GCF_001591045.1 Sphingopyxis granuli NBRC 100800
TTCATACAATATCGCGGCGATAAACTCTGAATCCCCACAGACCTTAGGGCGGTTCAGCCCCCGGCGGGTCCGTTCGCAGTCAGATCGTCGACCGTGCCCATGATGGCGGCGAAGGCCTCGCTCGCCGGCAGTTCGTCGGTGCTGCGCAGCGGCATCTGCCCGCTGTCGAGAATCGCGTGCAGCGCGGCGCGCGCGCGCGACACGCGGCTCTTCATCGTGCCCACCGCCACGCCGCAGATTTCGGCGCCCTCGTCATAGGACAGCCCCCCCGCACCGATCAGCACCAGCGCCTCGCGCTGATCGACCGGCAGCAGCATCAGCGCGCGCTGCACGTCGGCCAGGTGCAGGCTGTCGTCCTGATCGTCGGGCGCGACCAGCATCCGCTCGGCCGCAAGCTCGTCATAGTCGGCGGTGAATTTACGGCGCCGCATCTGCGACAGGAAGCAATTGCGCAGGATGACGAAGGCCCAGCTCTTCATGCTCGACGGGCCCGGGACATATTGGGCGCGCGCCTTCCACGCCTTTAGCATCGTTTCCTGCACCAGGTCGTCGGCGAGGTCGGCGTTGCCGCACAGGCTGCGGCCGAAGGCGCGCAGATGCGGGAGCAGCGCCGCCAGCTCGCGCTTGAAGCTGGCGTCGTCGAGCGGACCGGTGGCGGCGATGTCGGAGGTGCGGCTCATGGTCGGCGCCGATCGGGACGCAAGAACCGCGCGGAAGAAAAATCATGCATTCCGTCGTTACTTAGCGGGTGGCGACGCCGATGCAAAGCCTATCGCGCCGGTGGCAAATACCTAGGGTCAGGGCCGCGCCCACGCGGGCCCGTGCCCGCTCACTGTGGTTTTAGGGCAACGCATCTCGTCGCAAAAAATCGGACGCGGGGAACCTGCGGCTCCCTCTGTCGTTGCTTCGGAATGGCAACGCACGGAGAAAACAGGATCAACGGCGCACATGCGCCCGGCCGCGCTGTCGACGCGCCGCGCCGGATGCACGGTGGCTTTCCGGGCACGGGAAGCGACCAGTGGCACCGGACGCTGACGGGCCGCCAGTCGCCCGAGCCGGTCAGCGCCAGGCTGCGCATGATCTATGGTAACATCGTCGCGGAAAGACTGCCCGACGGGATGCTCGATCTCCTGTCCCAGCTCGATCAGAAAAGCCCGACCAAGGAATGACCCGAACCCAAGCTGCGGCGCCATCGCAGGACGACAAGCGTTTGACCGATGGCGAATTCAAGACGCTGCTCGCCGGCGTCATTCCGCACCTGCGCGCCTATGGCCGCAGCCTGTCGGGCAACCCCGACCTCGCCGACGACCTGACGCAGGACACGATGGTCAAGGCCTGGGCCTCGCGCGACCGGTTCGAGCGCGGCACCTCGATCAAGGCGTGGACCTTCGTCATCCTGCGCAACACCTTTCTGTCGCAGATGCGCCGCAACAAATTCCGCGGCGATTACGACGAACTGGCGGTCGAGCGCACATTGTCCACCCCCGCCTCGCAGGAAGAGGCGAGCGAGATGGCCGATCTGCAGCGCGCGCTGATGGAATTGCCGCAGGACCAGCGCGAGGCGCTGATCCTCGTCGGCGCGGGCGGCCTGTCCTATGAGGAAGCGGCGAGCATCTGCGACTGCGCGCTCGGCACGATGAAGAGCCGGGTTTCGCGGGCGCGCGGCGCGCTCGAGGAGATCATGACGCGCGGCCAGTTCTCGCAGAAGCGCGCCGACGCGCCCCCGGCGAGCGAGGCGATGGATGCGATCATGGACAGCGTCGAAATCATCGCCGCGCGCCGCGAAGAATCGCGGCGCTGACGGACGCCGTGTCCCCGCGAAGGCGGGGACCCGGAGCCATGCGAGGCCACTCTGGCCTCCGCCTTCCGGAAGCGCGCGGCTTTTCGACGACTTCGGCGCCAGAGAGCCAGGCCACGGAGCCCCCCCCCACTCTCTCCCGCTCGACATTCGGCCGATCGCGCGCCAGACTGCATCGGTCTCCCCAGCCAAGCGAGTATTTGCGATGATGAAGCTTCCAGCCCTCGCCCTTTCCGCCGCGATGATCGTCGCCGCCTGTTCGACCGGCCCGGCGAGCAACGCCGCCGACAATGCGCGGTTCGACGCCTCGGGCGAGCAGCCCGCGGCGCCGCTTGCCGACGCGCCCTTCACCGTCGAGACGGCGGCGGCCTTCGACGAGCCCTGGGCGATGACCTTCCTTCCCGGCGGACGGCAGGCGCTCGTCACCGAACGCGCGGGCAAGCTGAAGCTGTGGCAGGAGGATGGGCCGGTGCTGGACGTCGCGGGCGTTCCGCCGGTCGCCTACGGCGGGCAGGGCGGATTCGGCGACGTGATCCTCGCGCCCGATTTCGCGACCACCGGCACCATCTATCTGAGCTGGGTCGAGGCGGGCGACGGCGACAATTTCGGCGCGGTCGTCGGCACGGCGAAGCTGGTCCAGGGCGACGCGCCGCGGCTCGACGGTCTCCGCATCATCTGGAAACAGGACCCCAAGGTGCCGGGCCGTGGCCATTTCTCGCACCGCCTCGCCTTCTCGCCCGACGGCAAGCATCTCTTCATCACCTCCGGCGAGCGGCAGAAGTTCGACCCGGCGCAGGACATGAAGGCCAATCTCGGCAAGGTCGTCCGGCTGAACCCCGACGGCAGCGTTCCCGCCGACAATCCCTTTGCCGCGCAGGGCGGCGTCACCGCGCAGATCTGGTCGCTCGGCCACCGCAACCTGCTGGGGCTCACCTTCGACGGCGCCGGGCGGCTGTGGAACCAGGAAATGGGGCCGAAGGGCGGCGACGAGGTCAATCTGGTCGAACGCGGCGCCAACTACGGCTATCCGATCGTGTCGAACGGCGACCATTATGACGGCAAGCCGATCCCCGAGCATGCAACCCGCCCCGAGTTCGCCGCGCCGAAGCTGTGGTGGAATCCGTCGGTTTCGCCGGGGGGGCTCGCCTGGTACGGCGGCGACCTCTATCCCGGCTGGCAGAACAGCCTGCTGATGGGCGCGCTGTCGGGGCAGGGCCTGATCCGCATGCGCGTCGACGGCGACCGGCTGCACAAGGCCGACCGCTGGGATTTCGGCACCCGCATCCGCGAGGTCGAGGTGCGCGAGGACGGCAGCGTCTGGCTGCTCAGCGACGGCAAGGACGGCAAGCTGCTGAAGCTGGTCCCGAAGGGCTGATCCCCGCGCGGGCGCATGCCATGATCCGCACCCTGCTCTCGCGCCGCGCCGAATGGCCGGCCCGCGTTCCCGATCCCGACGCGCCGCCGCCGCTCGGCCTGTTGTGGCGCGAGGTCGCGGCGCTGCTGCGCGCGCTGGGCGGGCGCGTCCGCCCGATGCCGCCGGAACCCAACCCCGACAGCCCGTGGCCGCCGGTGATGATCCTTCCCGGCTTCCTCTCCGGCGACTGGTCGACCAAGGGGCTGCGCGCCGACCTGCGCCGCGCGGGCTTTCGCTGCTATGCCTGGGGCCTCGGCTTCAATCGCGGCGCCACCGCCGACATCATCGAGCGGATCGACACGCGCGTCCAGTGGATCATCGACCGCACCGGCCGCGCGCCCGCGCTCGTCGGCTGGAGCCTCGGCGGCATCTATGCCCGCGAATATGCGAAGCATCACCCCGGCCGGGTGGCGCGCGTCGTCACGCTGGGATCGCCCTTTTCGGGCAGCCGCCGCGCCAATCGCGCGTGGCGGCTCTATCACCTGATCGCGCGCCATCCGGTCGACAATCCGCCGATCGACTTCCACCCGGCCCCGCGCCCTGAGATGCCGACCTTCGCCCTGTGGTCGGCGCACGACGGGGTCGTCGCGGCGGCGAGCGCGCGCGGCCTGCCGCACGAAAGCGACCGGCAGGTCGAGGTCGATTGCGGCCATATGGGGTTCGCCTATGCTCCGACCTCGGTCGCCGCAATCGCCGCAGCGCTGACCGAAGAGGTCGCGGCGCGCGATCAGCAGACGTCGATCCGGTAGTCGGCGCCCGCGCGCCACGCGAACAGCATACGCCCCGGCCGCCGGCCCGCCTGCCCCGTCGGCACGAAGCCGATCCGGCGCAGCAGCGCTTCGGAGCGCGCATTGCCCGGACGGCATTCGGCGACGATCGTGCCGCCGGGCCACGCCGCCGCCAGATCGCGCACCACCGCCGCGACCGCCTCGCGCGCCAGGCCCCGGCCGCGCGCCGCGGCGGCGAACCAGTATCCGACCTCGTGATCGCGGCCGCGGCGATGCACCCCGATCACGCCGATCAGCGCCGCGCCTTCGCGCACGGCGTGAAAGACGTCATTGCCGTCCGAACGCGCGATCAACGCGTGGGCATCGGACTCGGTGAACGGGGTGGGCAGGAAATGCACCTGCTCGGTCACCGACGCATCGGTGATCGCGGCAAGTGCGGGCGCGTCGGCGGCGTCGAGCCGATCGATGCGGCAGCGCGCGGTGGTCAGGCGGATCAATGTTTCTGTCATCTTGCGGCTTTCCGAAAAGGCGCGCCGTGGCAGAGAGGGTGTGGTTTCGGGATGATGACCAGGCGCCTTCCGACACGGCGGCGATGGTCATGATAGGTGATGCCATGCCGCTCCTTAGGTAAAGGAGCGCCAATATGCCTTGAAACGTGGGGATCGGTCGCTGGTCATCACGGCGGCGCGTCTACCACCGCCGCGCGCGCCGATCAAGTCGGCTTGACTCGTGTCCATCACGCACTAATTAAAGTTACATGAAACGCGACAGCCGTCTTTCGGGCGTTCTCCACATCTTGCTCCACATGGCGGACGCAGGGGAACCGCGAACGTCCGAACAGCTGGCAAAGGCGATGCGGACCAACCCCGTCGTCGTTCGCCGCCTGCTGGGCGGGCTGCGCGACGCGGGGCTGGTGCATTCGGAGAAAGGGCATGGCGGGGGATGGACGGTCGCGCGAAACCTGGCCGCGATCAGCCTGGCCGACATCTATCGTGCGATCGGCCGTCCGGCGCTGATCGCAATGGGGAATCGCGACGATGCGCCCGACTGCCTAGTCGAACAGGCCGTGAACGCAGCCCTCGAGGCAAGCTTTCGCGAGGCAGAGGCGTTGCTGCTCGCACGGTTCGAACGGGTGACGCTGGCCGCGCTCGCCGACGAATTCCACGCGCGTCTCGCCGCGCTCCCCACTGCCTGCAAGGACCCTGTTCATGGCTGAAGCCATCCAATATTTCCTCGACCATTTCAAAGACCCCGAAACGGTCGCGCACTATGCCGACGGCCCGCGCCGCTTCGTGCCCGGTATGGACGGCCTCCATCGCATGACCGGGCTGCTGCTGGCCGAGCATGTTCCCGAGCGCGGGCATGTGCTGGCGCTGGGAGCGGGCGGCGGACTGGAGCTCAAGGCGATGGCGGAGGCTCACCCCAGCTGGCGCTTCACCGGCGTCGATCCGGCCGAGCCGATGCTGGCGATGGCCGCGCAGATGCTCGGGCCGAACGCGGCGCGTGCGAATCTGGTCGAGGGTGTCATCGACGATGCCCCCGCCGGTCCCTTCGACGGCGCCACCTGCCTCCTCACCCTGCATTTCCTCGACCGCGACGAACGGATACGCACGGCGGCGGCGGTCCGCGAACGCCTGCGCCCCGGGGCGCCCTTCGTCGTCGCGCACGGCAGCTTCCCCCAGGAACCCGGAGAGCGCGACCGCTGGCTCGACCGCTATGCCGCCTATGCCGTCGCTTCGGGTGCCGACCCCGATGCGACGGCGAAAGGACGCGATGCGGTGGCCCGCCACGTCGCCATGCTGTCGCCCGAAGAGGATGAGGCGGTCCTGCGCGCCGCAGGCTTTTCCGGCGTCGCGCTGTTCTATGCCGCCTTCACCTGGCGCGGCTGGGTCGCTTATGCCTGACGGTCAGAGCGTCCGATACAGGACCAGCGCGTCGACGAACCCGTGCGCCGGGTGGTCGAACGCGCCCGGCAGGCGTCCCACCACCTCGAACCCCAGCCTTTGCCAGAGCCGGACCGCGCGGTCGTTGGAGGAGACGACGAAATTGAACTGCATCGCGCGAAAGCCGCGCGCCCTGGCGCGCTCGACCGAATGATCGCACATCGCCCGCGCGATGCCGCGCCCCGTGGCGGCGGCGGCGGTCATATAGCCGCAATTGCACACATGGGCGCCGCCGCCGGCCTGGTTGGCGCGCAGATAATAGGTGCCGAGCACCGCCCCTTCGACCTCGGCGACGAACACCTCCTTGTCGGCCCCGAACCAATAGGCGAGGGCCTGTTCCTCCCCCATGTCGCGATCGAGCGCATAGGTATCGCCGGCCCGGATCGTCGGCCCGATGATCGCCCAGATGGCGGCTGCGTCGGCCGGGGTGGCGGATCGTAACTGCATGGCTGCCGTGCCTATCGCGCCGCCGCCGCGCCAGCAAGCGCCGCGATGGCTGGACGCGCTCCACCGGGCGGCATATCCCCGTCGGGCGAGGAGCCCTGCCATGAGCTATGTCTATCTTTTCATCGCCATCGTGTCGGAGGTCGTCGCAACCTCCTTTCTGAAGGAATCGCACGGCTTCACCCGGCTCGGCCCGTCGCTCGTCACGATCGTCGGCTATGCCGTCGCCTTCTATTGCCTGTCGCTGACGCTGCGCGCGATGCCCACGGGCGTCGCCTATGCGATCTGGTCGGGGGTCGGCATCGTGCTGATCGCGACCGTCGCCTGGCTGTTCCAGGGGCAGAAGCTCGACACGCCCGCGATCGTCGGCATGGCGCTGATCATCGCCGGGGTGATCGTGATGAACGTCTTTTCGGAAAGCCTCGCACAATAGCGCGGGGCCATCACGCCTCCACCGGTCGCCGCATGACGAAGGTGCCGGGACCGTAAGGACCGTCGGCGCGCGGCGCGGCATAGGCAAACCCCAGGCGCCGCCAATAGGCGTCGGCACCGCCCACCGCGACCAGTTCGATCACCGACAGGCCCGCAGCCCGCGCGAGGTTCAGGACCAGCGCAACCGCTGCCTCCCCCGCCCGCTGGCCGCGCGCCGCGGGCAGAAGCGCGATGTCGTGGAGATAATAGCTGTCGGGGTCGGCCGGGAGAGCACCCAGCGCGGCCCCGAGCTTCGGCGGCGCTCCGAGCCGCCACGGATGGGTGACGAGATAGCCGATCGCCGCCCCTTCGCCCTCGATCCCCCTGCTTTCGAGGATATGGCACCCCTGCGGATAGAGGGCGAGGCGTTCAGCAAAGGTCGCCAGCGGTTCGGTGAAGGCGCCGTGCACGGCATCGGACATCGCGGCGACCGCGGGCAGGTCGTCGGCACGCATCGGGCGCCACGCCGCCGCGCCGCCGCTCATGGCGCGTCCAGAAAGGGCGCGACGACCGCGGCCGTCACCCGCAGCGGCCGCCCGCTCGCCTTGTTGAGCAGCGCCCACACCGTCCGCGCGCGAACATGGACCCGCCCATCCGCGCCGGTGAATTCCATGAAACGATCGAACTTCGCGCCCTGCGGCGCATCGGCGACCCAAGTCCGCGCGGTGACGTTCCCGCCCGGCCCCAGCGCGCGCAGATAGTCGATCTCGTGCCGCACCACGACCCAGACATAGGCATCCTTGTGGCTCTGCGGCGCCGCGGCATCCCAATGCGCGGTCGCGACCTGCTGAATCCACTGGACCCAGACCGCATTGTTGACATGGCCGAGTTCGTCGATCGTGTCGGGCGTGGCGGTGAGGGAGAGGGTGAAGTCTTTCATCTCGATCCTCGCATGAAAGGGCATCCCCCAATCGTCATGCTGAACTTGTTTCAGCATCCATGGCCTGCGCTTTCGACAAACGCGGCGTTTCGTTCAAAGTCAGGGCCATGGACCCTGAAACAAGTTCAGGGTGACGAGGCGGGAAAGGCCTCCTTCCATAGGCAGAAGGGGGGCGATTTACGCCAGCTCGACCGTCGTCACCATATAGCCCGCGTCGCGCAGCGCCCGGACCAGCTTGTCGAGATGTTCGCGGTCGCGCGCCTCGCACTCGATGTCGGTGATCAAGCCCTTGGCGGGGAGCGTCGTGAAGATGCGCTGGTGATAGATTTCGATGATGTTCACCTGCTCGGCGTTGAACACCTCCATCACCTTGAACAGCGCCCCCGGCCGGTCCTGCAGCCGGATGCGCAGCCGCGCGATGCGGCCCGACCGCGCAAGGTCGCGCAGCAGCACGTTGGCGAGCAGCCGCGTGTCGATATTGCCGCCGGTCAGGACGAGTCCGACCTTGCGCCCGGTGAACTCCTCCGGATGCGCGAGCATCGCCGCGAGGCCTGCCGCGCCCGCGCCCTCGACCACCGTCTTCTCGATCTGGAGCAGCAGGCTGACCGCGCGCTCCAGATGTCGTTCGGCGACGAGCACGATATCGTCGTTGAGTTCGGCGACGAGGCGGCGGGTATAGGTCCCCGGCTCCTTGACCGCGATCCCCTCGGCCAGCGTATCGCCCTCGCACGCCATGTCGACGCCGTTGAGTTCGGCGTACATCGAGGGATAAAGTTCGGCCTGCACCCCGACGAGGCGGATGTCGTTCTTGATCCCGCGCGCCGCGGTTCCCATGCCGCTGAGCAGTCCGCCGCCGCCGATCGGCACGATCAGCGTATCGAGCTCGGGCACGTCCTCGAGCATTTCGAGCGCCACCGTCCCCTGCCCCGCCGCGGTGTACGGATGGTCGAACGGGTGGACGAAGGTCAGCCCGCGTTCCTTTTCCAGCTCGCGCGCATGGGCATAGGCGTCGTCGAACTTCTCGCCGAACAGCACGATCTGCGCGCCGTGGCTCGCGGTCTGCGACACCTTCACCTGCGGCGTCGTCTTCGGCATGACGATGGTCACGGGGACACCCAGCCGCTTGCCATGATAGGCCAGACCCTGCGCATGATTGCCCGCCGACGCCGCGATCACCCCGCGCGCCTTCGCCTCTTCGCTGAGCAGCAGCAGCGCGTTCAGCGCGCCGCGTTCCTTGTAGGCGGCGGTGAATTGCAGATTCTCGAACTTCAGCCACACATCGGCGCCGACCAGTTCCGACAGCGTCTGCGACTTCAGCGTCGGCGTGCGAACGACCGCCCCCATAATTCGCCCCGCCGCCGCGCGCACGTCGTCGAGCGTGATCGCCGAGAAATCGGCTGCGGAGGTCAGGGTGAGTTGATCGGTCATAGCGCTGCGCCCTAACCCCATCTGGCGCGCCACGCAAACCATGGTTATGGACCGGTGCATGAGCGAACGGACATTGCGCGTCACATTCATCGGCACCGGCGTCATGGGCGGACCGATGGCGGGGCATCTCGTCAGGGCGGGGCACAGCGTCACCGTCTACAACCGGACAAGAGCCAAGGCCGATGCATGGGCGGCGCATTACGGCGGCACCGCGGCGGCGACTCCCGCCGCGGCGGCGCGCGATGCCGACGTCGTCCTGTCCTGCGTCGGCAACGACGACGACCTCGCGCAGGTGACGCTCGGCAGCGACGGCGCCTTCGCGGCGATGCGCCGGGGCGCACTGTTCGTCGACCACACCACCGTTTCGGCACGCATTGCCCGCCGGCTTGCCGCGGAGGCCGAGGGACTCGGGTTGATGAGCCTTGACGCCCCGGTGTCGGGCGGCGAGTCGGGCGCGCAGGCGGGAACGCTGTCGATCATGTGCGGCGGATCGCCCGAGGCCTTTGCCGCCGCCGAGCCGGTGATGCGCGCCTATGCCGGGCGCATCGTCCACATCGGCGGTCCCGGCGCGGGGCAGACGACGAAAATGGTCAACCAGATCGCGATCGCCGGCGCCATCCAGGGCGTGTCGGAGGCGCTGCGCTTCGCGCAGGCGTCACAGCTCGACACCGACAAGGTGTTCGAGGCGGTATCGGGCGGCGCGGCGGCAAGCTGGCAGATGCTCAATCGCTGGGGCACGATGGCGAAGGACGAATTCGATTTCGGCTTCGCGGTCGACTGGATGCGCAAGGACCTCGGCCTCGCGCTGGAAGAGGCGCGCGCCAATGGCGCGACCCTGCCGGTCGCCAGCCTGGTCGACCAATTCTATGCCGATGTACAAAAGGCCGGGGGCGGGCGAAAGGACACCAGTTCGCTGGTGACGCGGTTGCCGAAGTGAGGGGTCAAGGGAAACATCCTCTCCCGCAAGCGGAAGGGGCGGCCAAACCCGGTCCGGCGAAGCCGGGTCCGGTTGCCGGCCGGCTGCGCCGCCTGCCCACCCCGCTGCGACTGGCGAGCAAGCTCGCAAGTCTCGCTGCCCCTCCCGCTTGCGGGAGGGGGTTACTGATGCTCGCCGCTTCGACTCTCGCCGCCCCGGCCCACGCCGACACGCTGGTCGACAATGTCAACGGCATCACACTCGACCAGCAGGGCAAGGTCGTGCGCTTCACCGGGCTCGTCATCGACAATGACGGCAAGGTGAAGCAGTTGCTCGACCGCAAGGACAAGCGGCCCGAGCGACCCGATTTCAAGGAGGACGGCAAGGGCCGCACGCTGATTCCCGGGCTGATCGACGCGCACGGCCATGTCATGGGGCTCGGCCTTTCGCTGATGACGCTCGACCTGTCGGAAACGCGCTCGCTCGACGAAGCGCTTGCCGCGATCCGCAAATATGCCGCCGCCAATCCCGACATGCCGTGGATCATCGGGCGCGGGTGGAATCAGGAGAAATGGGGTCTCGGCCGCTTTCCGACCGCCGCCGACATCGACGCGGTGGAAGCTGCCCGCCCGGTCTGGCTCGAACGCGTCGACGGCCATGCCGGCTGGGCGAACAGCGCCGCGATGGCGGCGGCGAAGATCACCGCCGCCACGAAAGCGCCCGAGGGCGGGCGCATCGAGATGGCGGGCGGCAAGCCGAGCGGCGTGTTCGTCGACGCGGCGGCGGCGCTGATCGACGCCGCGCGGCCGAAGCCGCTGGCGCGCGACCTCGACCGCGCCTTCCTGCTCGCGCAGGCGAAGCTGATCGAACAGGGGATCACCGCGATCGCCGACATGGGCACGACGATCGAGGACTGGCAGGCCTATCGCCGCGCCGGCGACCGCAGGCAGCTGACGGTCCGCATCCTCTCCTATGGCCATGATGTCGGCGACATGGCGCTGATCGCGGGGCCCGAACCGACGCCGTGGCTCTATGACGACCGGCTGCGCATGGTCGGGGTGAAGCTGTATCTCGACGGCGCGCTCGGCTCGCGCGGGGCGTGGCTCAAGGCGCCCTATGCCGACGCGCCGGGGCAGAAGGGGCTGCCGCTGCTCACCCCCGCGCAGCTCCGCAACAAGATGGTGCGCGCCTCGATGGACCGGTTCCAGGTCGCGATCCACGCGATCGGCGACGCCGCCAATGCCGAGGCGCTCGACGCGATCGCCGACCTCAACGCCGACCTGCCCGGCGAGCGCCGCTGGCGCATCGAGCATGCGCAGATCGTCGATCCCGCCGATATCCCGCGCTTCAAGCAGCTCGGCGTCATCGCCTCGATGCAGCCGATCCACCAGCCGTCGGACCGGCTGATGGCCGAGGCGCGGCTGGGGCCCGAACGGCTGAAGGGCGCCTATGCCTGGCGCAGCCTGGAGAATGCCGGGGTCCGCCTCGCCTTCGGTTCGGACGTGCCAGTCGAAAGCGCGAACCCCTTCCCCGGCATCGCCGCCGCCATCTCGCGCACCGATGCCGCGGGCCAGCCCTTCGGCGGCTGGCATCCCGAGGAAGCGGTGAGCCGCGAGAGCGCGCTCGACGGCTTCACCCGCACCGCCGCCTATGCCGCCTTCGCCGAGGATCGGCTGGGGACGCTGATGCCTGGAATGCGCGCCGATTTCCTGATCGTCGACAGCGATCCGCTGCTCGCCAGTCCCGACGAGATCCGCCGCATGACCCCGCTCGAAACCTGGATCGGCGGCGCGCGCTATTACCGGAAGAAGGGCGGCTGATGGATCGCCGCCGCCTGCTCGGCGCGCTCGCCGCGGTTCCGACGGCGCTCGCGCTCGGCGCGGCGGCGAAGAAGGAGCCGCGCGCGTCGCGCCGGCGCAAGGGTGCGAAGGCGCCCGAAAAGCATGTCGATGTCGCGGTCGTCGGCGCCGGCGCGATCGGCGCCTGGACCGCGTGGCACCTCGTGCGGCAGGGACGCAGCGTCCGCCTGTTCGACGCCTATGGCGCGGGCAACGGCCGGGCCGCGTCGAACCTGCCGACGATGCTGCTCGACCCGGTGCAGAACGGCGACGCGCTCTATGCCGGGCTGGTCGAGGACAGCATCGAGGCGTGGCAGCGCCTGTCCGACAGCGCCAGCCTGCCGATCGTGACGCGATGCGAAACCGTGACGACGCAGGCCGCCGCGGCCGAGGCGGCCGGCGAACCGCGCGGGGCCGACCGGCTCGCCGGCGACCGGCTGCGCCACCGCTTCACCCAGATCGCGTGGCGCGCGGACGAAAGCGCGCTGCTCGCCGAAAAGGCGGCGATGATCGCCGGGCGGCGCGGGGTGTTCGAAACCATCCTCGACGCGCAGGTCGAGCCCGAGACCGTCGTCATGCCCGCGCCGCTGCGCGACAAACGGCGCGACCTCTATGTGCTGCCCGACGGCGGCACCGCCGAAAGCATCGTCTATGCGAGCGGCGCCTGGCTGACCGAGCTGTTCCCCCAGATACTGACGCCGCAGCGGCTGTCGGCAGTCCGGCATCAGCTTTTCCATTTCGGCGCCGGCCAGGGCGACACGCAGTTCCGTCCGCCCGCGATGCCCGCGCTGGTCGACCGCGCCTATGGCTTCACCCTGCTCCCCGACGTCGAGGGGGTGGGGCTGCGCTGCTGGAAGGGGATGCCCGACGCCACCGTCGACCCCGACAGCTTCGACCGCCGCGCCGATGAACGCGCGCTGGCGGAGGTCCGGCAATGGCTGACCGGCCGCCTGCCGCGGCTGGCCGACGCGCCGGTCGTCGCGAGCGCGGCGGCGCACGATTGCCGCACCGTGACCGGCGACCTGCTGCTCGACCGGCTGCCGGACCAGCCGCGCGCGTGGCTGGTCGGCGGCGGCGCCGGCCGCGCTTTCGCGCTCGCCCCGGCGATCGGCGCGCGCGTCGCCGCGCATGTCGGGGATGCCGCGCGCCCTATCGAACCACGCTGGGCGCTGACGCGGCTGACGGGTGGGCTCACAGGATAGGTCTTTTCCGTTTGTCCTGAGCTTGTCGAAGGGCCGTATTTTCCTTCATAGGTTGCAAGGAAGGACTGTCCTTCGACAGGCTCAGGACGAACGGGGGATAGGGTGCGCCTCACCGACTGCCACAATATCGACGATTTCCGCGCGCTGGCGAAGCGGCGCCTGCCGTGGCCGGTGTTCGATTACATCGACGGCGCCGCCGACGACGAGGTGACGCGCCGCCGCAACCGCGATGCCTTCGATCGCTGCGACCTGATCCCCCGCGTGCTGACCGGCGTGGAGACCGTCGACATGCGCACGACATTGTTCGGGCGCGAGGTCGCGATGCCGCTGTTCCTGTCGCCGACCGCGCTCCAGCGGCTGTTCCACTGGCAGGGCGAGCGCGCGGTGCTGCGCGCCGCCGCCGACGCGGGCACCGTCGCGGGCATCTCCAGCCTCGCGACGATCGGCCTCGCCGAGGCGGGCGCGCTGACCGGCGGCCCCAAGCTGTTCCAGCTCTATGTCCATCATGATGAGGGGCTGAACCGCGCGATGCTCGACGCGGCGCGCGCGGCGCGCTTCGACGCCGTCGCGCTGACGGTCGACACGATCGTCGGCGGCAATCGCGAGCGCTGCCTGCGTTCGGGCTTCACCTCTCCCCCGCGCTTCACCGCGCGCAACATGCTCAGCTATGCGATCAAGCCGGGCTGGGGCCTCAACTATGTCTGCCGCGAGAAGTTCAGCCTGCCCAACCTCGCCACGCACGTCTCCGAAGGGTCAAGCGTTCCCCGGTCGGTCGCCGAATATTTCACCACGATGCTCGACCAGAGCCTCGACTGGCGGCGCGCCGAGGCGATCCGCAAGCAATGGGACGGCCCCTTCTGCCTGAAGGGCATCGTCGCGGTCGAGGATGCCCGGCGCGCGGTCGACATCGGTGCCACCGCGATCATGGTGTCGAACCATGGCGGGCGCCAGCTCGACGGCAGCATTGCGCCCTTCGACGCGCTCGCCGACATCGTCGACGCGGTCGGCGACAAGGTCGAGGTGATCTGCGACGGCGGCATCACCCGCGGCACCCACGTGCTGAAGGCGCTATCGGTCGGGGCGAAAGCCTGTTCGGGCGGCCGCCTCTATCTCTACGCGCTCGCCGCCGCGGGCGAGGCCGGGGTGGCGCGCGCGGTCGCGCTGCTCCGCGCCGAGATCGAACGCGGGATGAAGCTGATGGGCGCGAAAAGCCTCGCCGACCTGTCGCGCGGCAACCTGCGCTGGCGCTGAATCCAGCGAACGGGGCGGCCGCCGGAAGCCGCCCCGCCGCATCTCAGAACGACACGCCGAGCGTGAAGATCACCGCGCCGTCGGCGCCCACCGCCTCCTTGAACCCCAGCGCCTTGGGCGCGTCGGTGTTGACATAGGCGATGCTGCCCGTCAGCGCCTTCCAGCTCGCTTCGACGCCGACCGAATAATCGACGACATCGCCGTCGGCGCCGCCCAGGAAGCTGTCGCTCTTCGCGTAACCGACATGGCCCTTCAACGTGAAGGGCGTGTTCGGGACGGCGACCCCGGCGTCGGTGTAGAGATAGACGCCGCTGGCATCGCCCAGCGAGTCCTGCCCCCCCGGCGCCCACGCGATTCCGGTCTTGATCGATGCGGGGCCAAGGTCGCCCGACACCGCGAAATAGGGCTCGATCACCGACGTGTTCGAGGTGCCGGGATACAGATAGAGCGTCGCGCCGATATCGGCGGTCAGCCCCGGCGCCACCTCCTTCGCATAGCCGGCGAAGACGTCGATCTCGGTCCCGTTCGCGAAGCCGATGCTCGACCCCCAGGTGCCGACATAGAGGCCGCTGTCGTGGCCGATGCTGAAACCGCCCTGGATCGCCGCCTCCTCGTTCGACTGGCTGAAGCCGCGGAAGCGATAGTCGCTGACGACGGTGGCATTGCCCGAAATGGTGATGCCGTCGTCCGAAGCCTCCTGCGCGAAAGCGGTGGCCGGCACGGCGGACAGGACAAGGAGCATGCAGGCGCATGCGCGAGAGAGATTTGTCATGGGTTGATCCTCGAAAGTTGAATGGATCGTCCCTGCCTGCTGCGCGGCGGCCGGCCTCTGTCAGGGCCGGTCCTTCCGCACAGGCTTTGTGTCGGTCAAAATGCTGCGGCGCACAAACAAAAAATGCATCGGCGCGCGCTTGGCTTTGCCCTGCGACAAATCGGCAACAGTTGCCGACACCGGAGTTGCGAGAGAGGCCCCGAAGAGAAGAGTCGGAGCGGAGGCCGTGCGCCCTCCGCAAAAAGGCTTTCCTATTGTATCGCCGCGCGCCAGCCTCTCCCCATATCCTTCGCTGAACAAATCTGCCCCCTCCCGCTTGCGGGAGGAGCAGCGAGGCTTGCGAACTCGTTCGCTCGACTCTGATGACTTTGGATTGACCTACTT
>NZ_BCUA01000086.1 GCF_001591045.1 Sphingopyxis granuli NBRC 100800
TGGGGCAATCCAAAGTCATCAGAGTCTAGGCGCCCGGCTTGCTGCGCAGCTGGGCGAGCGCCGCGAAGGGCCCCGCCTGTTCCTCGCTCAACACGCCCTTTTCGGCGAGGATGCGGTCGGCGTCGGGGTGGCGCGGGAAGGGGTCGAGCGCGAGCGACAGCGTCTGCACCGCCGCTTCGCCCAGATCGATCCGGTCGCCGTCGAGTGGCAATATGTCGCAATCCTCGCCGCTGATCTCGATCTCTTCATCGGCCGCGTCTCCGGTCTCCACCTCGCGCAGGAAGCGCAGGTCGAAATCTTCGCGCAGCGTCGCGGGCACCGGCAGGTCGGTCGCGGCGCAAGACTGGACGACATCGGCCTCGACCGCGCCCGTGGCGGCGATGCCGCCGGCGACCGCGCGCACCTCGGCCGTCAGCGCGAAGCGGTCGAGCGCGACCAGCCCGAGCCGCGCGGCGATGCGCGCGCGCGCCGCGGCGTCGGCCTCGAGCGCGACGCGGCGCCCCTGTCCGGCCTCGGCCAGCGTCACGAGGTGCGAAAATTCGGTCGCGCTCATGCCCCGTCTCCGGTCGCGTCTCCGGGCAGCCGGTCGGCGGCGATCAGCGCGGCGACGGGCATCGCCGCCAACCCCGTGCGCAGCGCCGCCACCTGCGCCTCGACATGCGCGAGCGCGGCTTCGGCGGGTGCCTGTCCGCGCCACAGGTTGCGGACCAGCGCCGCGCGCAGTTCGGGCGAGCCGTCGGGCGCGGCATAGGCGCCCAGCCGTCCGCCGAGCGCCCCCATCATCCGCCCGACCTGTTTGCCGACGACCATGTCGCCGAAGCCGATCTGGCGCATCTGGCCGTCCATGTCGGCGACGAACAATTCGGTGAGCTGCACGCCGGCGATCGCCTGCTCCGGCTCTTCGTCGATCCGGTGGAGAACCAGCGCGAGCACGAGGCTGATCATGTCGAAACGCCCGTCGAGCGTGTCGGGAACGCTGCCCTCGACATACCAGTGCGGGGCGCGGGCCGTCGCGACGATCGCCTGCCACAGCGGGCGGCGCGCCTCGCGCGGGTCGGGGTCGGGCCGAAAGAGTTTGCGGAGCGAGATCATCCCGTCCGCTTAGGCGCAATCGGCGGCGCGGAAAAGGGGGCGGCTGTCGCCGGGCGCGCCGGGGTCGCCGCGCGACAAGCGGCTTGTGCGCCGCGCCTGCTTGCGGTTAAGAGGCGCGGGAGATGCGCAGCGGCCTGCGTCGGTCGCCGGGGCGGGCGGCCAGGGGCGAGGTCAGGACTGCGCGCGACGGAGATTGCTGATGTTCGAAGCCAAGCCTGTCCTTGCCGCCCCCCGCCTGCGCCTGCTGGCGGTGGGACTAATCGTCGCGCTGGCCGCCAGCGGCTGCACGCAGCTTCGCGGGCGGCAGGGCTATGTGGTCGACCCGGTGCTGACCGACGCGATCACCCCCGGGGTCGACAATCGCGAATCGGTCGAACGGACGCTGGGCCACCCGACCTTCGTCGGTCAGTTCAGCAACAACGAATATTATTATCTGTCGCGCGAGACGCGGGCGCTGGCCTTCGCCAATCCGCGTCCGGTCGCGCAGCAGGTGCTGCGGGTCCGCTTCGACCCCGCGGGCAATGTCGCCGCGGTCGATCGCACCGGGCTCGACCAGGTCAGCAAGATCAACCCCAATGGCGACAAGACGCCGACGCTGGGCCGCAGCCGCAGCTTCTTCGAGGACATCTTCGGCAATATCGGCGCCGTCGGAGCGCCGGGCATGGGCGGCGGAACGCCCGGCCAATAAGGCTCTCGCCCTCCCCGCCGCCGCTATGCGGGGGGAGGGTGGTCCTACCCCGCGATGCCGCCGGCGGCGAGCACGGCCAGCGTCACGAGATCGGATGCCGGCGACGCCATCGTCGCGACCTGCACCGGCTTTTCCATCCCGATCAGCATCGGGCCGATGACGGCGCTGCCGCCCAGTTCGCGCAGCAGCTTCGCCGACAGATTGCCCGATTGCAGCCCCGGCATGACCAGCACGTTCGCCGGGCCCGACAGGCGGCAGAAGGGGTAGTTCGCCATCACCTTCGCGTTGAGCGCGACGTCGGGCGCGATCTCGCCCTCATATTCGAATTCGGGCCGGCGTTCGTCGAGGATGTGCACCGCGTCGCGGATATTGTCGAGCCACGACCCCGGCGGATTGCCGAAGGTCGAATAGGAGAGGAAGGCGACGCGCGGTTCGTGCCCCATGCGCCGCGCGACCTGCGCGGTGCGTTCGGCGATGTCGGCGAGCATTTCCGCCGAGGGACGTTCGTTGACCGTCGTGTCGGCCATGAAGATGGTGTGATGCTGGCCGACGAGGACATGGATGCCGAAGGCGGTCTTGCCCTCTGCCGGGTCGATCACGCGGCGCACCTCGCGCATCGTCTGCGAATAGGTGCGGGTGACGCCGGTGATCATCGCATCGCCGAGGCCGAGCTTGAGCAGCAGCGAGCCGAAGATGTTGCGGTCGCGGTTGACCATCCGTTCGATGTCGCGGCGCAGATAGCCGCGGCGCTGGAGCCGCTCGTAGAGCATCTCGACCATCTGCGGAACGTGCGGCGAGTTGACGCTGTTGTGGACCTCGAAGCTTTCGGGATCGGCGACGCCCATGTCGCGCAGCATGTCGTGCAGCCCTTCGCGCCCGACGAGCACCGGAATGCCGTAGCCGCCGTCGCGGAACTGGATCGCGGCGCGCAGCACCACCTCTTCCTCGCCCTCGGCGAAGACGACGCGCTTCGGATTCGCCCGCGCCGCTTCATAGGCGAGGGTGAGCACCGAGGTCGTCGGGTTGAGCCGGGCGCGCAGCCGGGTGCGATATTCGGCCATGTCGGCGATCGGCCGCTGCGCGACGCCGCTGTCGATCGCCGCCTTCGCGACCGCGGCGGGGACGATCTCCATCAGCCGCGGGTCGAAGGGCGAGGGGATGATATATTCGGGGCCGAAGCTGGCGGCGCGCCCGCCATAGGCCGCCGCGACCTCTTCGGGCACCTGCTGGCGCGCGAGGTCGGCGATGGCGTAGGCGGCGGCGATCTTCATCTCCTCGTTGATCGCGGTCGCGCGCACGTCGAGCGCGCCGCGGAAGATGAAGGGGAAGCACAGGACGTTGTTGACCTGGTTCGGATAGTCCGAGCGCCCGGTCGCGATGATCGCGTCGGGCCGCGCGGCGCGCGCGTCGGGCGGCGAGATTTCGGGGTCGGGATTCGCCATCGCGAAGATGATCGGCGCCGGCGCCATGTCCTTCACCATCTCCGGCTTGAGCGCGCCCGCGGCCGAGAGGCCTAGGAAGACGTCGGCGCCCTTCAGCGCCTGCATCAGGTCGCGCGCCTCGGTCGGCACCGCGTGCGCCGACTTCCACTGGTCCATCCCTTCGGCGCGGCCCTGGTAGATCGTGCCCTTGCGGTCGCACATGATGACGTTTTCGTGGCGGACGCCCATCGCCTTGATCAGTTCGGTGCAGGCGATCGCCGCGGCGCCGGCGCCGTTGACGACCACCTTGATGTCCTTGAGGTCGCGCCCGGTCAGGTGGCAGGCGTTGATCAGGCCGGCGGCGGTGATGATCGCGGTGCCATGCTGGTCGTCATGGAACACCGGGATGTTCATCTTTTCCTTGAGCGCCGCTTCGATGATGAAGCAGTTGGGCGCGGCGATATCCTCGAGATTGATGCCGCCGAAGCTCGGTTCGAGCAGTTCGACCGCGTCGATGAAGGCCTGCGGGTCCTCGGTATCGACCTCGAGGTCGATCGAATCGACGTCGGCGAAGCGCTTGAAGAGGACGGCCTTGCCCTCCATCACCGGCTTCGAGGCGAGCGCGCCCAGATTGCCGAGGCCGAGGATCGCGGTGCCGTTCGAGATAACGGCGACGAGGTTGCCCTTGGCGGTATAGTCGTAGGCGGTGGCGGGGTCGTCGGCGATGGCCTTGACCGGGACCGCGACGCCGGGGGAGTAGGCGAGGCTCAGGTCGCGCTGGGTCGCCATCGGTTTCGACGCGACGATCTCGATTTTGCCGGGTCGGCCGTGTTCGTGGTAGAGCAGGGCCTCTCGGTCCGAAAATTGCACCTTGCTGCCGCTGTCCATATTTTTCCCCTTGGGTTCGTTCAAGGCCCGCGCCGTTTCCCAATCCCCTAGCGTCACCGGCGGCGATTGTAACCGGGCTGAGCGAAAAAGATTCGCGGGACAGGGGGTATCCGTCCCACTCTTCCGCGATGGCCATGCGCGAACTTGCCATGCCGCCCTCAATCACTAAGCAGGGTTCGATGTCCGCAACCGCCCGCACCGCCGCCAACAGCAACGCCGCCCCCGCCGCGACGCCGATGATGGCGCAATATTGGTCGCTCAAGGAAAAGGCGGGCGACTGCCTGCTCTTCTACCGCATGGGCGATTTCTTCGAGCTGTTCTTCGACGATGCGAAGGCGGCCGCCGCGACGCTCGACATCGCGCTGACGTCGCGCGGCGAGCATGGCGGAGAGCCGGTGCCGATGTGCGGCGTGCCGGTCCATTCGGCCGAATCCTATCTCGCGCGGCTGATCCGCGCCGGACACCGCGTCGCCATCGCCGAACAGGTCGAAACCCCGGCCGAGGCGAAGGCGCGTGGCGGGTCGAAGGCGCTCGTTGCGCGCGCCATCGTGCGGTTCGTGACGGCGGGGACGCTGACCGAGGAGGCGCTGCTCGAAGGGCGCAGCGCCAACCGGCTCGCCGCGCTCGCGCAGGTCGGCAGCGAAAGCGAGATCGCGATCGCCGCCGCCGATATTTCCACCGGCCGCTTCGAAGTCGTCGCGGTCCGCCCCGATCAGGTCGACGCCGAACTCGCGCGGCTCGCGCCGTCCGAACTGCTGGTGAGCGAAACCGCCGAGGCGCTTCCCGCCTGGACCGCGCGGCAGGTGGTGCGCCGCCCGGCCGGCGAATTTTCGAGCGGTGCCGGGCAGAAGCGGCTCGAGTCGCTGTTCGCGGTCCAGACGCTCGACGGCTTCGGCGCCTTCACCCGCGGCGAAATCGCGGCGATGGGCGCGATCGCCGCCTATCTCGACCATGTCGGCACCGGCGGTGCGGTCTTTCTCCAGCCGCCGGTGCGCCACAGCGCGTCGGGGCGGATGGCGATCGATGCGGCGACGCGCGAAAGCCTGGAACTCGTCCGCACGATGGCGGGAACGCGCGACGGCAGCCTGCTCGGCACCATCGACCGGACCGTGACCGCGGCCGGCGCGCGGCTGCTCGCCGACGATCTCGCGAGCCCGCTGACCGACAAGGGCGCGATCCTCGACCGGCTCGACCTTGTCGATGCACTCGCGCGCGACGCGCTGTGGCGCGGCGAATTGCGCGCTGCGCTGCGCGCGCTGCCCGATGCGGGCCGCGCACTCGGCCGCCTCGTCGCGGGGCGCGGCGGTCCGCGCGACCTCGCGCAGCTTCGCGATGCGCTCGGCGGCGCGCGGCTGCTGCGCGAACGGCTCGCGCGGCGGCCCGACCTGCCGCCGCTGCTCGCCCGGCTGCTTCCCGGTCTCGACGGGCATGGCGCGCTGGTCGACGAACTGTCGCGCGCGCTGATCGAGACGCCGCCGGTCGATGCCGCGCAGGGCGGCTATATCGCCGAAGGCTATGACGCCGCGCTCGACGCGCTGCGCGAGACCGCGCGCGACGGGCGCAAGGCGATCGCGGCGCTGGAGGCGCGCTATCGCGACCGCACCGGCATCGCCTCGCTCAAGATCCGCCACAATGGCGTGCTCGGCTATCATGTCGAGGTGTCCGCGAAGCATGCCGATGCGCTGATGGCGCCCGAATCGGGCTTCACCCACCGCCAGACGCTCGCGGGCGTCGTGCGCTTCAACGCGTCCGACCTGCACGAGGCGGCGAGCCGGGTGACGCAGGCGGGGGTGCATGCGGTCGCCGCCGAGGCGGCGCACCTCGAAGCGTTGACCGAGGCCGCGGTAGCGCGGCGCGAGGCGATCGCCGCGAGCTGCGACGTGCTCGCGCGGCTCGACGTCGCCGCCGCGCTCGCCGACCATGCGATGAGCCACAACTGGTGCCGTCCCGACCTTGCCGACGATCCATGCCTCGACGTGTCGGGCGGACGCCATCCGGTGGTCGAGGCGGCGCTGGCGAAAAGCGGCGAGCGCTTCGTGCCCAACGACGTCTCGCTGTCCGAGGCCGACCGGCTGTGGCTCGTCACCGGCCCCAACATGGGCGGCAAATCGACCTTCCTGCGCCAGAACGCGCTGATCGTGGTACTCGCGCAGGCGGGCGCCTTCGTGCCCGCCGCGTCGGCGAAGCTGGGGCTCGTCGACCGGCTGTTCAGCCGCGTCGGGGCGAGCGACAATCTGGCGCGCGGCCGCTCGACGTTCATGGTCGAGATGGTCGAGACCGCGGCGATCCTCGCGCAGGCGACGCCGCAAAGTTTCGTGATCCTCGACGAGGTCGGGCGCGGCACCTCGACCTATGACGGGCTCGCGCTCGCCTGGTCGGTGGTCGAGGCGGTGCACGAGGCGAACCGCTGCCGCTGCCTGTTCGCGACCCATTATCACGAGCTGACGCGGCTCGCCGAAACGCTGAACGCGCTGTCGCTTCATCATGTCCGCGCACGCGAATGGCAGGGCGATCTGGTGCTGCTGCACGAGGTCGCCGAGGGGCCCGCCGACCGCAGCTACGGCCTCGCCGTCGCGCGGCTTGCCGGGGTGCCCGCGGGCGTCGTCAAGCGCGCCGAGGCGGTGCTCGCGAAGCTGGAGGCGGGCCGCGAGGCGACCGGCGGCCTCGCTGCGGGGCTCGACGACCTGCCGCTGTTTGCCGCGACGATCGCCGAGGCGCCCGCGGCGAAGCCCGACGCGCTGCGCGAGGCGCTTGCCGTCATCGACCCCGATGCGCTCGCGCCGCGCGAAGCGCTCGATGCGCTCTATCGTTTGAAGCAGATCGTGATGGGAGAAGGACGATAATATGTTTCGGAGCCGCCCTAAAACGGATGGGGTGATGTTCGGCATGCACCTGTGACCGACCTGTTCGCCCATCTCGACGACCGCCGCGCGATCATCGACCGCCGCGCGCTGGCGGGGCGGCTCGACGCACTGGCGGCCGAGACGGGCGATACCGGGCAGCGCCGTCGCGCGATGGTCGCGCTGCTTCGGCAGACGCTCGACGCGGGGCGCGCGGAGATCGGCCGCCGGCTGCTGCTCCATCCGTCGGCAGGGCGGGTGACGGCGCATGCGACCGCCTTTCTGACCGACCAGATCGTCCGCCTGAGCCACGATTTCACGATCCACCACCTCTATCCGGCGAGCAACCCGTCGGCGGGCGAGCGGCTGACGCTGGTCGCGGTCGGCGGCTATGGCCGCGGCGACATGGCGCCGTTCAGCGACGTCGACATCGGCTTCCTGACCCCGTTCAAGCAGACGAGCTGGACCGAGCAGGTGATCGAGGCGCAGCTTTATACGCTGTGGGACCTCGGGCTGAAGGTCGGTCATTCGTCGCGCTCGCTCGACGAGATGATCCGCGCCGCGAAGGAGGATCTGACGGTGCGCACCGCGCTGCTCGAGGCGCGTTTCGTGTGGGGCGACCGTGCGCTCTACGATCAGGCCTCGGCGCGTTTCGATGCCGAGGTGGTCGCGGGCAATGCGCGCGCCTTCGTCGCCGACAAGCTGGCCGAGCGCGACGAGCGGCACAAGAGGATGGGCGATTCGCGCTATGTCGTCGAACCCAATGTGAAGGAGGGGAAGGGGGGGCTGCGCGACCTTCACACCCTGTTCTGGATCGGCAAGTTCATCCACCGCGTGCGCACCGTTCCCGAACTGGTCGACGCCGGGCTGCTCACCAGCCGCGAACTGCGCCAGTTCGCGCGCGCCGAGAATTTCCTGCTCGCCGTCCGCTGCCATCTCCACATGCTCGCGGGGCGCGCCGAGGACCGGCTGACCTTCGACGTCCAGCGCGAGATCGCGGCGCGGATGCAGTTCGCCGAGCGGCCGGGCAAGAGCGCGGTCGAGCGGTTCATGCAGCTCTATTTCCTCCATGCGAAGAGTGTCGGCGACCTCACCGGCACCTTCCTCGCGCATCTCGACGATCAGCTTGCGGCGCGCGGTCGCCGCTTCCTGCCGACGATCCGGCGACGGCCGGGCAAGCTTAACGGTTTCGTGCTCGACCGCGGCCGGCTGGCGCTGCCGTCTGACGACTTCTTTCAGCAGGACCCGGTGCGGCTGATCGAGATTTTCGCGCTCGCCGACCGGCACGGCCTCGAAATCCACCCGCAGGCGATGCGCCAGGCGCGCCACGACGCCAAGCTGATCGAGACGCAGGGCGTGCGCCGCGTCGCGCGCGCGAACGCCCTGTTCCTCGACGTGCTGACGTCCCCGCGCGACCCCGAAACGGTGCTGCGCTGGATGAACGAGGCGGGGGTGTTCGGCCGCTTCGTGCCCGATTTCGGCCGCGTCGTCGCGCAGATGCAGTTCGACATGTATCATCATTATACGGTCGACGAGCACACGATCCGCGCGATCGGCCTGCTTTCGGACATCGAACAGGACCGGTTGAAGGACGATCATCCGCTGTCGACCGCGATCATGCAGCATGTCCAGTCGCGGCGCGTCATCTATGTCGCGGTGCTGCTCCACGACATCGCCAAGGGGCGCGGCGGCGATCACAGCATCCTGGGTGCCGAACTCGCGCTGCGCGTCTGCCCGCGGCTCGGGCTGACCGAGGCGGAGACCGAGACGGTGTCGTGGCTGGTGCGTCATCACCTGCTGATGGCGGCGACGGCGTTCAAGCGCGACCTCGCCGATTTCAAGACGATCCTCGACTTTGCGCAGATCGTCCAGAGCCCCGAGCGGCTGCGCCTGCTGCTCGTCCTCACCGTCGTCGATATCCGCGCGGTCGGCCCCGGCGTGTGGAACAGCTGGAAACGGCAGTTGCTGGCCGAATTGTTCGACGCTGCCGAAGAGGTGCTGCGCCTCGGCCACAAGCAGCGCGGGCGGGCGGCGCGGATCGCGGGCAAGAAGGAAGAGGCGCAGCGCCTGCTCGCGCTCGACGACAAGGCGTTCGCGCGGCTCGCGAGGCGGCTTCCCGAAAGCTATTGGATCGCCGAGCCGGTCGAGGTGATCGCGGCGAACCTGATCCATATCCAGAAGGCCGGCGGCGCCCCGCTGCATATCGCGGCGGTGCCCGACGACGATCGCGGCGCGACGCTGGTGATGGTGCTCGCGGCCGACCATCCGGGGCTCTTCTATCGCATCGCCGGGGGCATCCACCTTGCCGGCGGCAACATCATCGACGCGCGCATCCACACGACGCGCGACGGGCTCGCGCTCGACAATTTCCTGGTCCAGGACCCGCTCGGCCGCCCCTTTGCCGAGGCGGAGCAGATCGTCCGCCTGACGCGGGCGATCGAGGATGCGCTGGCGGGCCGCCAGAAACTGCTGCCCAAGCTGGAGGCGCGCGCGCTGCCGCGCACCCGCGCCGAGGCGTTCCGCATCGCGCCGAACGTCTTCATCGACAACAAGGCGTCGAACCGCTTCACCGTGATCGAGGTCAATGCGCAGGACCGCCCGGCGCTGCTCAACCAGCTTGCCTATGCATTGTTCCAGTCGAAGGTGACGGTGCACAGCGCGCATGTCGCCACCTATGGCGAGCGCGCGGTCGACACCTTCTATGTCACCGACCTGATCGGCGACAAGATCGACAGCGCGGCGCGCGTGAGATCGCTGGAAAAGCGCCTGCTCGAAGCCGCCGCGAGCCGCAGCGAGAATGCCGTCGCCGCCTGATCCGGCCTATCCCCGCAGCACCGCGCCCAGTTTCGCGGCGGCCGCGACGATCCGGTCGGCGATCGCCTTCAGATCGGCATCGGTGAAGCTCTTTTCCGCCGGTTGCAGTTCGACCTCGACCGCGAGGCTGACCTGCCCTTCGGGCACGCCCTGGCCGGCGAAGCGGTCGAACAGGCGGGCTCCGGCGATCGCGCCCTTGTCGGCGCCCTTCACCGCGCGGACGAGATCGGCGGCGGCGAGCGTTTCGGGGGCGAGGAAGGCGAAGTCGCGGCGCACCGCCTGCAGCGCGGGGGGCGCAAAGGCCGCGCGGGCCGGACCGCTCGCGCGCTTTGCCGGGATCGCGTCGAGGAAAATCTGCACCGCCATCACCGGCCCGTCGACGTCGAAATGCCGCGTCAGCGCGGGATGGAGCGCGCCGAACTCCGCGAGCACCGCCTTGGGACCGAGCCGCAGTGTCGCCGCCTGGCCGGGATGCCAGATCGCGCCCTGGGCGACCGGCTCCATCACCTGCAGCCGGTCGGCGGGGGCGCCGGCGGCTTCGAGCAGCGCGAGCGCCGCCGCCTTGGCGTCGAACGCGTCGAAGGGCTGCGCCTTGCCCGCCTGCCAACTGCGCGCGCGGCGTTCGCCCGCCATCAGCAGCGCCAGCGTCGGATGCTCGGCATCGGCCAGATAGCGCCGACCGATCTCGAACAGGCGGATGCTGTCCGCGCCGCGATTCGCGTTGCGTGCGGCCGCGGCGAGCAGGCCCGGCAGCAGCGACGGACGCATCACCTTGAGATCTTCGCTGATCGGGTTGGCGAGCCCCCAGGTGCCGCCGCCGAACGGCGCCGCTTCGCGTTCGCTGACGAAGCTCCACGTCACCGCCTCGTGGAAACCCGCCGCCGCCGCGGCGCGGCGCAGGCGGCGTTCGAGCATCTGGTCGGCCGTCGCGGTCGGCTTCGCCACCCCGTCGCGGCGCGGCAACGGGGTCGAGGGAATGGCGTCGAAGCCGTGGATGCGCGCCACTTCCTCGACGATGTCGGGCGCGGCGTCGACGTCGCGGCGCCAGCTCGGCACCGTGACCTGCCAGCGTGCGCCCTGTTCGATGACCGTGAAGCCCAGCGCTTCCAGAATCTCGCGCTGGCGCGCGGGGTCGATTGCGACGCCGCCCAGCGTCGCGGCGAGCCCGGGGTCGTAATCGACGTGCCGCGCGGCGACCGGCGGGGCGCCGGCGCGCGTCACCGCCGAGGGGGTGCCGCCGCAGATGGCGAGGATATGGCCGGTGACGATCGCGGTCGCGTCGTCGAGGAAAGCCGGATCGACGCCGCGCTCGAAACGGCTGCGCGCGTCGCTGGCGAGGCCGAGCGCCTGGCCGGTGAGCGCGATGCGCTCCGGGGTGAACCAGGCGATTTCGAGCAGGACGTCGGTCGTCGCCTCGCTGCACCCGCTATGCTCGCCGCCCATGATGCCGGCGATGTCGTGGACGCCGGCATCGTCGGCGATCACCGTCATCGTGTCGGTGAGCGTATAGCTCTTGCCGTTGAGCGCGACGACGCTTTCGCCCGCCTTCGCGCGGCGCGCGACGAGCGGTCCGGTCAGCGTCGCGCGGTCGTAGATATGGCTCGGGCGGCCGAGGTCGAACATCACATAGTTGCTGATGTCGACGAGCGCCGAGATCGAGCGCTGGCCGATCGCTTCGAGCCGGCGCCGCATCCATTCGGGCGCGGCGCCGTTGGTGACGTCGGCGATCGTGCGGCCATAGAAGGCGGGACAGCCTTCGGGATCGTGGGTGGCGATCCCGGTCGCGGGTTCGCCTTCGCCGAGGATCGTCGGGACGGCGAGCGGCTTGAGCGTGCCCAGCCCCGCCGCGGCGAGGTCGCGCGCGATCCCTCGCACGCCCATGCAGTCCTGCCGGTTGGGGGTGATCGATATGTCGATCACCGGATCGTTCGTGCCCGCATGGTCGGCGAAGGGCATGCCGACGGGGGCGTCGGCGGGCAGCTCGATGATGCCGTCATGGTCGTCGCCGAGTTCGAGCTCGCGCGTCGAACACATCATGCCGTTCGATTCGACGCCGCGGATCGCCGAGACCTTCAGCTCCATGCCGTTCGCCGGGACGACCGCGCCGGGCAGGCCGAGCACGCCGACGAGGCCGGCGCGCGCGTTGGGGGCGCCGCACACGACCTGCAACGGCGCGCCGCCGTTGACGTCCGGGCCGGCGTCGACGGTGAGCACCTGCAGCTTGTCGGCCTGCGGGTGGCGCTCGGCGGTCAGGACGCGCGCGACGCGGAAGCCGGCGAGCTTCTCGGCCGGATTCTCGACGCCTTCGACCTCATGGCCAATACGGTTGAGGGTCGCGACCACCGCCTCGACGGTCGCGTCGGTGTCGAGATGCTCCCTGAGCCAGTCGAGGGTGATCTTCATGCCGAAATGCCCCCGGACAGCGTCGGAACGCTCAGCGCGCCGAATCCGTAGTGGGACAGCCACCGGAGGTCGCCGTCGAAGAAGGCGCGCAGGTCGTCCATGCCATATTTGAGCATCGCGAGCCGGTCGATGCCGGCGCCGAAGGCGAAGCCCTGCCATTCGTCGGGGTCGAGCCCGCAATTGGCGATGACGCGCCGGTTGACCATGCCGCTGCCGAGCAGTTCCATCCACGCATGCCCTTCGTCGTCGCCGCTGCCGCCGACGATGCGGCGGCCCTTTTCCTGCCGGTATCCGACATCGACCTCCGCCGACGGCTCGGTGAAGGGAAAATAGCTGGGGCGCAGGCGCAGCACGATGTCGTCGCGCTCGAAATAGGCCTTGAGGAAGGTTTCGAGCGTCCATTTGAGGTGGCCCATATGGATGCCGCGGTCGATGACGAGGCCTTCGACCTGGTGGAACATCGGCGTGTGGGTCGCGTCGCTGTCGCTGCGATAGACGCGCCCCGGTGCGATGATGCGGATCGGCGGCTGCTGGTTCATCATCGTGCGGACCTGCACCGGCGAGGTGTGGGTGCGAAGCAGCATCGGACGGCCGTCGGCGTTCGCCATCTGCGGCGGGAAATAGAAGGTGTCGTGCATGGCGCGCGCGGGATGCGTCTCGGGGATGTTGAGCGCGGTGAAATTGCGCCAGTCGTCCTCGATCTCGGGCCCGGTGGCGACCGCGAAGCCCATGTCGGCGAAGATTTCCGCCAGCTCGTCCATCGCCTGGCTGACCGGGTGGACGCTGCCCTGCGGAGCGGCGTCGGCGGGGAGCGTCATGTCGAGCCGCTCGGCGGCGAGCCTTTGCTCGAGCGCCGCGGCTTCGAGCGCGGCCTTGCGCGCGGCGAGCGCGCCGGTGACGGCTTCGCGCAGGGCGTGGATCTGCGGTCCGCGCTCCTGCCGCTCCTCGGGGCTCATCGCGCCCAGCGTCTTGAGCAGCGCCGACACGCTGCCCGCCTTGCCGAGCGCGGCGACGCGCAGCGCCTCCAGCGCGTCGAGGTCGGCGGCCGCGGCGATGTCGCCCACAAGCTGGGCCTGCATGGCCTGATATTCGCTCATCTTCGTTCGTCCTGCGGCGGCCGCCCGCCGAGGCGCGCGCGATCGTCTATATGGTGGTTTCCGGTTGCCGGGTCGTTCCGCCGCCGCTTGCACCGAAGGCGGCGCGCGGGTCAACCCCGAAGCGCTCAGGCGCCGGGCCGGTGCAGGCCCTGCACCGCTTCGCCCGCGGCGGCGGCGCGGGCGCGGGCGGCGGCGCCGAGGATCGGCTTGGGCCGCGCCGCGTAGGCGCGCGGGCTCATCCCCATGAAGCGCTGGAAGTCGCGGGTGAACTGCGCCTGGTCGTGATAGTGGTGATCGAGCGTGTCGATCCACGCCATCGTCGGGTCGAGCATGAAGCGCGCAAGGCTGCGCAGGAAGCGCTGGCGGCGGAGCAGCAGCTTGGGCGGAAAGCCGAACGCCCGGCGGCTCAGCCGCTCGACCGAGCGCGCCGACAGGCCGAGCCGGGCCGCGAGGTCGGCGACGCTCGCCAGATCTTCGTCGACGAGCGCGCCGTGCGCGGCGCGGATCGCCGGGTCGTCGCGCGGCGCGGCGGCGAGCAGCGCGACGAAATGCGCGTCGATCGTCCGCGCCGCCTCTTCCGCGTCCGCGGCGCGGGGCAGCCGTGCGGCGAGCGGCGCGAAGGCGGCGAAGGCGGGATGCGCTTCGCCGTCGCAGAAGCGGTCCGCCAATGTTTCGGCGGACATCGGGACATATTTGGCCCAGCCCATCGGCAACAGGCCGATCCCCCAGACGCGCATCGCGCCGGCCGCGAAATAGCTCGCCTTGCTCGTCGGGCCGGTGGCGATGAAGCGCGGCGCCGGGACCGGGACGCCGCCGCCGATCGCCGCGAGCGGCGCGGTGCCGTCGATGAAGCGCATGTTCGCCCATTCGGGGTGCAGATAATCGTCGACGCGGACCCGCGGCGGGGCGGCGACGTCGGTCAGATAGATGATGCTGGCATAGGGGCGCAGCGCCTCCGACACCGGGAAGAAGCGGGTCGTCACGCGCACATCGGCGCCTGGCCCCTGCGGTTGCGTCGCATCGGTCATGCCCTGTCGCTTCTGCGGACGGATGCGCAAAAAAACAACAAGCTAAGCGACCCGATTGTCGGGTTCTTACAATTATTGTCATGTTCCGGACGGCATATGTCACGCCTCTTCGGCGCGGCTTGTGCCAGAGGATGGGAACACTTCCACCGGCCGTCGGCTTTCTGCGACCCACGGCTTAGCGGCTCGGAGGGAGGGGGGCGGTGTATCGCTTTGATCATCGTCGAGACGGCGCGGGGCCTGGCTCCGCGCCGTCTCTCTTTGCGCCGCGCGCACGAAAAAGGGCGGCCCCGGATGGGACCGCCCTTTTGCGATTCGATGGCTCGATCCGGCGTTACGCGGCCTTGGGCAGCGCTGCCTTCGCCTGGGCGATGATCGTGGTGAACACGCCGCCTTCGTTCATCGCCAGATCGGCCATGACCTTGCGGTCGAGTTCGATCCCCGCGAGCTTCACGCCGTGCATGAACTGCGAATAGGTCAGGCCTTCGGCGCGGACCGCGGCGTTGATGCGCTGGATCCACAGAGCGCGGAAGCTCCGCTTCTTCACCTTGCGGTCGCGATAGGCGTACTGGCCGGCCTTCTCGACCGCCTGCTTGGCGATGCGGATCGTGTTCTTGCGGCGGCCGTAATAGCCCTTCGCCTGGGCCAGAACCCGGTTGTGCTTGGCGCGCGTGGTCGTGCCGCGTTTGATACGGGACATGGGGTCCGCTCCTTACTTCAGGCCGTAGGGCGCCCAGAGGCGCACATGGGCGGTATCGGCATCGCTGAGCACGCTGGTGCCGCGATTGGTGCGGATATATTTCGCATTGTGCGAGATCAGGCGGTGGCGCTTGCCGGCGACGCCGTGCTTCACCTTGCCCGAGGCGGTGAACTTGAAGCGCTTCTTCACACCGCTCTTGGTCTTGAGCTTGGGCATTTTGGTCTCCTTTGGAAGTCCGTTTGCGTATCGGCCTGGCAGCCCTTTCAGCCAGCCGACACAATCGGAAGGCGCGCGCCTAGCGGGATTCGCGCCGAAATGCAAGTCTCGCTCAAGATCCGGTCATTGCGAGCGAAGCGAAGCAATCTCCAACCATCGAGGCTTCCGCATGCCGGAGGCTGGGGGTTGCCACGCCCCCCGGATCAAGTCGGCGCATATAGTCAGGCGCCGTTCCCCGGCGAAAGCCGGGGT
>NZ_BCUA01000087.1 GCF_001591045.1 Sphingopyxis granuli NBRC 100800
TCGCCACCTCGCGTCCTTCCGCACCGTCCCGGCCCCTCCACCGCTTCGCGGTCCCCCTCCCCGTTCCGGGGAGGATTTTATTAGCCGAAATCACAGTTCCATCCCCTGCCCGACGCCCGGATCGACCAGCCGCGTCGCCTCCCACGGGCGACGGCGGTTCTGCGCGGCGATGTTCTGGTTGCGCGTGCCGCCGCGCCGGCGATGCGTCAGCGCGATCGCGCCGACCATCGCGACGAGCAGGATCAGGCCCGCCGCCTCGAACAGGAAGATGTAGCGCGTGTAGAGCAGTTCGCCGATCTGCTGGATATTGCTTGTATCGCTTGCGATCGGCGCGGCGCGATTGGCGAGGTCGATCCCGCCCGCGCTCCATGCCCCGACGGCAAAGACCAGTTCGGCGGCGAGGATGATCGCGACGAGTGCGCCCAGCGGCAGATAGCGCACGAAACCGGCGCGCAGTTCGGCGAAATCGATGTCGAGCATCATCACGACGAACAGGAACAGCACCGCAACCGCGCCGACATAGACGATGACGAGCAGCATCGCGATGAACTCTGCCCCCGCGAGCAGCATCAGCCCCGCCGCGTTGAAGAAGGCGAGGATCAGCCACATGACGCTGTGGACCGGGTTGCGCGCAAGGATCACCATCGCGGCCGCCGCGATGGTGACGGTTGCGAAGAGGTAGAAGGCGATGAGCTGAATCATGTCCGCGCGCCCTTACCGGTAGGGCGCGTCGGCGGCAAGATTGGCCGCAATCGCGCGCTCCCATTTGTCGCCGTTGGCGAGCAGCTTGGCCTTGTCATAGAGCAGTTCCTCGCGCGTTTCGGTCGCGAATTCGAAGTTCGGCCCCTCGACCACCGCATCGACCGGGCAGGCTTCCTGGCAGAAGCCGCAATAGATGCATTTGGTCATGTCGATGTCGTAGCGCGTCGTGCGGCGCGACCCGTCGTCGCGCGGCTCGGCCTCGATCGTGATCGCCTGCGCCGGGCAGACCGCTTCGCACAGCTTGCACGCGATGCAGCGCTCCTCGCCGTTCGGATAGCGACGCAACGCATGCTCGCCGCGGAACCGGGGCGACAGCGGATTCTTCTCGAAGGGATAGTTGATCGTCGCCTTCGGCTTGAAGAAATATTTGAGCGTCAGCCAGTGCGCCTGCACGAACTCCCACAGGGTGAAGGTTCTGACGAGATGGGCGATGTTACTCATGAATACCTCGTCAGCATCAGATAGCCGGACACCAGGAACACCCAGAAGAGCGAGATCGGCAGGAAGACCTTCCAGCCCAGCCGCATGAGCTGGTCGTAGCGGTAGCGCGGGACGGTCGCCTTCACCCAGGAAAAGACGAAGAAGAAGAAGAAGATCTTCGCGAACAGCCAGATCCAGCCGGGCACGACATAGAGCGGCGCCCAGTCGACCGGCGGCAGCCAGCCGCCCCAGAACAGCACCGCGTTGAGCGTGCACATCAGCAGCACGTTCGCATATTCGCCGAGCCAGAAGAGCGCAAAGCTCATCGACGAATATTCGGTCTGATAGCCTGCGACGAGTTCGCTTTCGGCCTCGGTCAGGTCGAACGGGGTGCGCGCGGTCTCGGCCAGCGACGAGATGAAGAACAGCACCGCGAGCGGGAAGAGCAGCAGGTTGAAGCCGAAGGCGTTGACGATGCCGAGCCCATGCCCCTGCTGCACCCTGACGATCTGGTTCAGGTTGAAGCTGTCGGCGAACAGCACGACGCCGATCAGGATGAAACCGATCGACACTTCATAGCTGATCATCTGCGCCGAGGCGCGGAGCGCGGAAAAGAAAGGATATTTGGAGTTCGACGACCAGCCCGACAGGATGACGCCGTAGACGCCAAGCGACGAGATGGCGAGGATGTAGAGCAGACCGATATTGATGTCGGCGAGCACCGCGCCCGAATTGAACGGGATCACCGCCCACGCCATCAGCGCCACCGTGAAGGTGATGATCGGCGCGATCAGGAACAGGCCGCGGTTGGCGCTCGACGGGATGATCGTTTCTTGCAGGAAGACCTTGAGTCCGTCGGCGAAGCTCTGGAGCAGGCCGAAGGGCCCGACGACGTTCGGCCCGCGCCGCAGCGCCATCGCCGCCCAGATCTTGCGATCGGCATAGATGATCATCGCCACCGCGAGCATCAGCGGCAGCGCGATCAGCAGGATGCCGCAGATGGTGGCAAGCCCCCACGCCCATTCGTAGGACAGGCCGAGATTCTGGAAAAACTCGGTCATTCCGCCGCCTCCGCAAAATCGACGCCGTGGAGCAGTTCGTCCGAGCAGCGCTGCATCGTCGGCGAGGCGCGGCAGATGGCGTTGGTCAGGTAGAAATCCTTGATCGGCGACGGAATTTTGCGCGCCTCGGGCCTGGCGGGCAGCTTGGGCAAGTCATTAAAGTCTTTTGGCCAGCCGTAATCGACCAGCCCTTCGATACCCAGTTCCGGCACCGCCGCGATCATCGCCGCGCGGCACTCGTCAAAGCTGTCGAAGCCGACCGAAACGCCCAGCGCGTCGGCGAGGGCGCGGAAGATGCTCCAGTCCTCGCGCGCGTCGCCGGGCGCGAACACCGCCTTGTCGCTGCGCTGGACGCGGCCCTCGGTGTTGACCGTGGTGAAATCCTTCTCGGTCCACGCCGCGGCGGGCAGGATGACGTCGGCCGCGTGCGCGCCCTTGTCGCCGTGATGGCCGACATAGACCTTCAGCGTTCCATCGAACGCCGCGAAATCGACGTCGTCGGCGCCAAGGAAGAAGGCTAGCTTCGGCTTGGCCGCGATCACATCGTTGATGCCGCCCGGCTGCGAATAGCCGAGCATCAGCGCGCCCATGCGCGCGGCCGAGAAATGGACGACGTTGAATCCGTTCCAGTCGTCCCTGACCGCGTTCACGCTCCTCGCGAGTGCGAGGCCGGCACCGTGGACGCCGGGCACCGACAGCGCGCCGCCGCCGAATATCAGCATCGGCCGCTCGGCGCCCTTCAGCGCATCGAGCGCCGCCTTGGGCAGCTTCGCGACGAGCGAGGCGTCGTTGCCAAGCCATTCGACCTTGTAGGTCAGGTCGATCTCGGGCCCGATGCCGAACACCTTCGCGCCCTTCTTGTACACCGCCTTGCGGACGCGCGTGTTGATGAGCGGCGCTTCCCAGCGCAGGTTGGTGCCGACCAGCAGGACCACGTCGGCATTCTCGGCCTCGGCGATCGTCGTGTTGAAATTGACCGCCGACAGGCTGGTGACGTCATAGGCAAGCCCGGTCTGGCGCCCCTCGAACAGATGGCCGCCGAGCGCGGTCACCAGCGCCTTCGCCGCGAACATCGTCTCGCAGTCGGCCATGTCGCCCGCGATCGCCGCGACCGAAGCGCCGGCATTCGCGGCCCTGATCGCCTCGAACGCTTCGGCCCAGCTCGCCTCGACGAGCTGGCCGTCCTTGCGGACATAGGGACGATCCAGGCGGCGGCGGATCAGGCCGTCGACGTGGTGGCGCGTCTTGTCGCTCGCCCATTCCTCGTTCACGTCGTCATTGACGCGCGGCAGCACGCGCAGCACCTGTCGCCCGCGGCTGTCGATGCGGACGTTGGTGCCGACCGCATCGCTCATGTCGATGCCGAGCGTCTTGGTCAGTTCCCACGGCCGCGCCTCGAACGCATAGGGCTTGCTGGTCAGCGCGCCGACCGGACAGAGGTCGACGACGTTGCCCGAAAGCTCGCTCGCGACCGCACGCTCCAGATAGGAGGTAATCTGCATATTTTCGCCGCGATAGAGGGCGCCGATATCCTCGACCCCCGCGACCTCTTCCGCGAAACGGACGCAGCGCGTGCACTGGATGCAGCGGGTCATGATCGTCTTGACGATCGGCCCCATATATTTCTCGGTCACCGCGCGCTTGTTCTCGTGAAAGCGCGATCCGCCGCGGCCATAGGCGACCGCCTGATCCTGCAGGTCGCATTCGCCGCCCTGGTCGCAGATCGGGCAGTCGAGCGGATGGTTGATGAGCAGGAACTCCATCACCCCTTCGCGCGCCTTCTTGACCATCGGGCTGTCGGTGCGGATGATCTGCCCGTCGGATGCAGGCAGCGCGCACGATGCCTGCGGCTTCGGCGGCCCCGGCGACACCTCGACCAGGCACATGCGGCAGTTGCCGGCGATCGACAGCCGCTCATGATAGCAGAAGCGCGGGATTTCCTTCCCCGCCATCTCGCACGCCTGCAGGACCGTCGCGCCCTGCGGAACGTCGAGTTCGATGCCGTCTACGGTTACTTTAGGCATTATTCCGCGGCCTCCATCATGCCGCCATTTTCGCGGATGCGGCGCTCCAGTTCGGGGCGGAAATGGCGGATCAGGCCCTGGATCGGCCACGCCGCCGCGTCGCCCAGCGCGCAGATGGTGTGGCCTTCGACCTGCTTGGTCACGTCGAACAGCGTGTCGATCTCGTCGATCGTCGCGTCGCCGGTGCGCAGGCGTTCCATCACGCGCCACATCCAGCCGGTGCCCTCGCGGCACGGGGTGCACTGGCCGCAGCTTTCGTGCTTGTAGAAATAGCTGATGCGGCTGATCGCCTGGACGACGTCGGTCGACTTGTCCATCACGATCGCGGCGGCGGTGCCGAGGCCCGACCCGAGCGCCTTGAGGCCATCGAAATCCATCGGCGCGTCCATGATCTCGGCCGCCGGGACCAGCGGCACCGACGACCCGCCCGGGATCACCGCGAGCAGATTGTCCCAGCCGCCGCGGATGCCGCCGCAATGCTTTTCGATCAGTTCGCGGAAGCTGATGCCCATCTCTTCCTCGACGACGCACGGCCGCTCGACATGGCCGCTGATCTGGAAAAGCTTGGTGCCCTTGTTGTTCTCGCGCCCGAAGCTCGCGAACCACGCCGCGCCGCGGCGCAGGATTGTCGGGACGACCGCGATGCTCTCGACATTGTTGACCGTCGTCGGACAGCCATAGAGGCCCGCGCCCGCCGGGAATGGCGGTTTCAGGCGCGGCTGACCCTTCTTGCCTTCGAGGCTTTCGATCATCGCGGTTTCTTCGCCGCAGATATAGGCGCCGGCACCGCGGTGGACGAAGACGTCGAAGTCATAGCCCGATTCCGCGGCATTCTTGCCGAGCAGGCCGGCGTCATACGCCTCCTGTACCGCGGCGAAGAGCGTTTCGGCCTCGCGGATGAACTCGCCGCGAATGTAGATATAGGCGGCGCGCGCGCGCATCGCATAGCCGGCGATCAGCGCGCCCTCGATCAGCTTGTGCGGATCGTGGCGGATGATCTCGCGGTCCTTGCACGACCCCGGCTCGGATTCGTCGGCGTTGATGACGAGGAAGCTTGGACGATCCTCGCGCGGCTCCTTGGGCATGAACGACCATTTGAGGCCGGTGGGGAAGCCCGCACCGCCGCGCCCGCGCAGGCCCGACGCCTTGACCTCCTCGATGATCGCGTCCTGGCCGCGCTTCATCAGGTCCTTGGTCTTGTCCCAATCGCCGCGCGCCTGCGCGGCCTTCAGGTTCCATGGCTGGAACCCGTAGAGGTTGGTAAAGATGCGATCCTTATCGGCGAGCATCGCTTACCACTCCTTCCGGTAATCGTGGTTCGCCGACACCATTTCGGTCAGCGTCGTCGGGCCGCCCTCGGGGTCGCTGGTGTGGCGCTTCGGGTTCTGCGTCCCGGTCTTCGGCTGATTGCCCGCCGCCAGATCGTCGAGGATGCGGGTCATGCTGTCGTAGTCGAGGTCTTCATAATTATCGTCGTTGATCTGGACCATCGGCGCATTGGTGCAATTGCCCATGCACTCGACCTCGGTCAGCGTGAACAACCCGTCGGGGGTGGTCTTTCCCTTGACCATGCCGCGGTTCTTGCACGCCGCCATGACGTCGTCCGACCCGCGCAACATGCACGGCGTCGTGCCGCAGACCTGTACATGATAGCGGCCCACCGGCGCGAGATTGTACATGGTGTAGAAGGTCGCGACCTCGTAGGCGCGGATGTACGGCATATCGAGCTGCGCGGCGACATATTCGATCACCGGTATCGGCAACCAGCCCTGCGTGTTCGTCTCTGCCCCCACCTGCCGCTGCGCGAGGTCGAGCAAGGGCATCACGGCCGAGCGCTGCCGTCCCGCAGGATAGCGCGCGATGACGACTTTCGCCTGTTCGGCATTTTCGGGCGTCCACGCGAAAGCGCCCCAGCGCGCGCGGACTTCGGCCTCGTCGGGGATGTTGGGTGCGTCGGCCATTAGCGGTCACACTCTCCGAAAACGACGTCGATGGCGCCGATGATTGCAGTCGTGTCGGCGAGCATGTGGCCCTTGGCCATCATGTCCATCGCCTGAAGGTGGCTGAACGCCGTCGGGCGGATCTTGCAGCGGTACGGCTTGTTGCTGCCGTCGCTGACCAGATAGACGCCGAATTCGCCCTTCGGGCTTTCGGTCGCCACGTAAACCTCGCCCGCGGGGACGTGGAAGCCCTCGGTATAGAGCTTGAAGTGATGGATCAGCGATTCCATCGAGCTCTTCATCTCGGCGCGCTTCGGCGGCACGACCTTGCGGTCGAGGCTGGCGACCGGGCCGCTCGGCATGTCGCGCAGGCACTGCTTGATGATGCGCGCCGACTGATAGACCTCCTGCACGCGGACCATGAAGCGGTCGTAGCAGTCGCCCTTCGTGCCGACTGGAATGTCGAATTCCATCTGCGCATAGGCGTCATAGGGCTGGCTTTTGCGGATATCCCACGGAATGCCGCTGCCCCGGATCATCGGGCCCGAGAAACCCCATGCCAGCGCGTCTTCCTTGCTCACCGTCGCGATATCGACGTTGCGCTGCTTGAAGATGCGGTTGTCGATGACGAGGCTCATCGCATCGCCAAACAGCTTCGGCAGGCGCGTCTCGCACCATTCGCCGATGTCGACGAGCAGCTTTTCGGGCGCATCCTGATGCACGCCGCCGGGGCGGAACCACGCGGAGTGCATGCGCGCGCCCGACGCGCGTTCGAAGAAGTTCAGGCAATCCTCGCGCAGTTCGAACACCCACAGGTTCGGGGTCATCGCGCCGACGTCCATCACGTGCGACCCGATGTTGAGCATGTGGTTGCAGATGCGCGTCAGTTCGGCGAACAGCGTCCGCAGATATTGCGCGCGCGCCGGCACCTCCAGATCGAGCAGCTTCTCGATCGCGAGGACATAGCTGTGCTCCATCCCCAGCGGCGAGCAATAGTCGAGCCGGTCGAAATAGGGCAGCGCCTGAAGATAGGTCTTGTATTCGATCAGTTTCTCGGTGCCGCGGTGGAGCAGGCCGACATGCGGATCGACGCGCTCGATGATCTCGCCGTCGAGCTCCATCACCAGCCGCAGCACGCCGTGCGCCGCGGGGTGCTGCGGGCCGAAGTTGATCGTGTAGTTCGTCACCGCCTGATCGCCCGCCGTGTCCGCGGTGTCGACCGGATAGCCTTCGAACATGTCGCTGCCGTGATGCCGGACCGTGGGAGAATCGGTCATGCGTCACCTCCTTTGGGCTTGCGCGGCGCGCGCGGCTTGGCGGGAGCCTTCGCCTTCGCGGGGGCCTTCTCGGCCTTCGCAGTCGCGGGCGTCTTCGCCTTCGACGCGGGTTTGGCCTTGGCGCCGTCTTCGCTTGTCTTCGCGGCGGCGTCGTTCGCCTTGCTTCCCGCGCCCGTCTGCGCCGGCTTGTCGGTGGTCTTGGGAGTCGGCGGCGGCGCGGCCTTGGCCTCGTCGGCCTTCTTGACCTGGTCGGCAGTCATCGGGGTGGGCGCGCCCTTGCCCGGCGCTTCGCCCGTGCCGCCCGCCTTTTCGTCGCCTGGCAGGATATAGTCGGCGCCTTCCCACGGCGACATGAAGTCGAAGTTGCGGAAATCCTGCGCCAGCCGCACCGGTTCATAGACGACGCGCTTGTCCTCTTCCGAATAGCGCAGTTCGATATAGCCGGTGAGCGGGAAATCCTTACGCTGGGGATGCCCCTGAAAGCCATAGTCGGTCAGGATGCGGCGCAGGTCGGGGTTGCCGCTGAACAGCACCCCGTACATGTCGAATACCTCGCGCTCGAGCCAGCCGGCCACCGGCCAGACGGGCACCACGGTCGGCACCGGCGTCACCTCGTCGGTGGTGACGCGGACGCGCAGGCGATGGTTCCGGGTGACGCTGAGCAGGTGATAGACGACCTCGAAGCGCTCCGGGCGGTCGGGATAGTCGACCCCGGCAATCTCCATGAGCTGCTGATATTCGAGCGCGTCGCGCAGCGTCACCATCACGCCGTCGACCGCGTCGCGGCGAACGGTGATGCTGTCCTCGCCGACGGCCTGGACATGCGCGAGCAGATCCTTGCCGAGCAGCTTCTTCAGCGCCTCGGCGAGGCCTTCGCGCGGCGCGATCAGGGGAGCGGGGCTGGACATCAGCGTTCGATCGTCCCGACGCGGCGGATCTTCCGCTGCAACTGCATCACGCCATAGAGCAGCGCCTCGGCGGTCGGCGGGCAGCCGGGGACGTAGATGTCCACCGGCACGATGCGGTCGCAGCCGCGCACCACCGAATAGCTGTAATGATAATAGCCGCCGCCGTTGGCGCAGCTTCCCATAGAGATGACATATTTGGGGTTCGACATCTGGTCGTAGACCCGGCGCAGCGCAGGCGCCATCTTGTTGCACAGCGTCCCGGCGACGATCATCACGTCCGACTGGCGCGGGCTGGCGCGCGGCGCGGCGCCGAAGCGCTCCATGTCATAGCGCGGCATGTTGACGTGGATCATCTCGACCGCGCAGCAGGCGAGCCCGAATGTCATCCACCACAGCGAGCCGGTGCGCGCCCAGCCGAACAGATCCTCGGTCGTGGTGACAAGAAAACCCTTGTCGCCGACTTCGGCGTTGAGGTCGTCGAAAAAGCCCTGGTCCGGGGCGGTGCCCGGCGCGACCGGCATCTGGCCGGGGGTCAGGATGGAGGTGTTGCTCATTCCCAGTCCAGAGCCCCTTTCTTCCACGCATAGACAAGGCCGATCGCGAGTTCGGCCAGGAATATCATCATTGTCGCCCAGCCGGCCCAGCCGATCTCCTTGAGGCTGACCGCCCACGGAAAGAGGAAGGCGGCTTCGAGATCGAAGATGATGAAGAGAATCGCGACGAGATAGAAACGCACGTCGAACTGGCTGCGCGCATCCTCGAATGCCGGAAAGCCGCATTCATACTCGCTGAGCTTCGCCGGATCGGGCTGATGGGCGCCGGTGAGCCGGGCGATTCCCATCGGCAGGAAGACGAAGGCAGCCGACAGCCCGACCGCGACGGCCAGGAAAATCAGAATCGGCAGATATTGCGTCAGGTCGACCATGAAGCACGCAGTCCTGTGTTCGTTTCTGGGTTGTTCGCCACCCGTTAGCGGGGCGCTTTAGGCCAGCGCGTCGCGCCTCGCAAGCGCTGCGGGCATGAAATTCCCAGCATGCTGTGATCCAGAGCATAAACGGCGCTGGCAAGGCGCGCCAGGGCTGTGATAGGCCGATGATCGGGGGTCGGTCGACCGGCCCGGATCGGGTCCGATTGCGAGATGGGAGCATATATGGGACGATTTCTTCTGTGGGGCGCCCTCGCCATGGCGACGATCGCCACGCTGGCGGCCGTTCCGGCCCACGCCGAACTGGTGAACGCGTCGAATCCGGCGACGATCAAGGCGATCGTCGAGTCGCAGGGCTGGCCCGCGACGCTGGTCAGCAAGCCGGGCGACGACCCTTATATCGAAAGCAACCGCAACGGGCTGAAATTCCTGGTCCTGTTCATGAACTGCACCGAAGGCCGGAACTGCAAGACGCTGCAATATTACATGGGATTCAGCGACGCCAAGCAGGTGCCGCTCGAAAAGTTCAACCAGTGGAACAAGGAAAAGCGCTTCGCCCGCGCCTATCGCGACGACGAGGGCGATCCGGTGCTCGAAATGGATGTCGACGTCGATTTCAACGGCATCCCGCGCGAGAATATCGGCGAGACCTTCAACACCTGGTCCTCGCTGATGGACACGTTCCGCGAATTCATCTTCGAAGACTGAGCGCCGGGCGCCGACAGGTGATTGTTCCCCGGCGAAGGCCGGGGTCCATGCGGAGCCGCGCCATGCCATCCGGGCCCCGGCTTTCGCCGGGGAACAAGCTCTTACTTGCCTGAACGATATATACGCCAAACAAGTCCAGAGTGACTCAAGGTTGAAAGCCGGTCGTCTGCCCCGTGCTTTCTTCTCAGGCGCCGCGCAAGGCGCCGGCGACGAGCTTTTGCAGCTTCGAATGCACCGCCGCGCTGCCGGCGACGAATTCGCGGCGCTCGATCGTGCGGTCGCCGCCGCGGAAGTCACTGACGAATCCGCCCGCCTCACGCACCAGCAGCATTCCCGCCGCGACGTCCCAGATCGCGAGGTCGCTTTCCCAGAAACCGTCGAAGCGGCCCGCCGCGACCCACGCAAGGTCGAGGGACGCCGCACCGAAGCGGCGGATGCCGGCAACCTCGGGCGCGACGACGCCGAAGACGCGGCCCCACTGCGCCATGTCGCCATGGCCCATATAGGGGATGCCGGTCGCGATCAGGCATTCGTGCAGGCTACGGCGCGACGAGACGCGGAGGCGGCGGTCGTGCAGCCACGCACCGCGGCCGCGCTCGGCCCAATAGCTTTCGTCGGTCACCGGCTGATAGACGAGCGCCGCGGTGACGTCGCCCCAGCCGCCGCCGAGCTTCGGTTCCTGCACCGCGATCGAGATGGCGAACTGCGGAATGGCGTGCAGGAAATTCGACGTGCCGTCGAGCGGGTCGATGATGAAGCGCGGCTTGCCCGCTTCTCCCTCGATCTCCCCCGCCTCTTCCATCAGGAAACCCCAGCCGGGGCGCGCATGGCTCAATTCGTCATAGAGGGTGCGCTCGGCCGCCTGATCGGCCTTCGACACGAAATCGGCGGGCCCCTTCTGCGAGACCTGAAGATGCTCGACCTCGCCGAAGTCGCGGCGCAGCTTGGTACCCGCCTTGCGCGCGGCGCGTTCCATGACGGTGATGATGCCGGAAATGGCCATTTTCTATCTCCCCCCTCCCGCTTGCGGGAGGGGCCGGGGGTGTGCGCTAGGAGGGGCGGGCCTGTCGCCCACCCCTAACCCCTCCCGCAAGCGGGAGGGGAAACCAATCAGTCCGCGCGGCGGACATATTCGCGGTCGTAGACATTGACCACGATGCGGGTGCCGCTGGTGATGTGCGGGGGCACCATCACGCGCACGCCGTTGTCGAGGATCGCGGGCTTGTAGGACGAGGAGGCCGTCTGGCCCTTCACCACCGCGTCGGCCTCGACGATCGTCGCTTCGATCTGTTCGGGCAGTTCGACCGAGATCGGGCGCTCTTCCCACAGTTCGAGCACGACCTCCATCCCGTCCTGCAGGAAATCGGCGGCATCACCGACGACATCCTTTGAGATGTTGATCTGCTCGTACGTATCCTTGTCCATGAAGACGAGATCGTCGCCCTCGGCATAGAGATACTGGAAATCCTTGGTATCGAGGCGGACCTTCTCGACCGTGTCGGCGCTGCGGAAGCGGTTGTTGAGCTTGCGGCCGTCGATCAGATTCTTGGCCTCCACCTGCATATAGGCGCCGCCCTTGCCCGGCTGGGTGTGCTGGATCTTGGTGACCTTCCAGATGCCGCCCTCATATTCGATAATATTGCCGGGACGGATATCAACGCCGGAGATTTTCATCGCGCACACTCACTTGAACAAGGATGGTAAAGAGCCGCCAGCGCGCGCGGAGCGCACCGGTCACAGGAGCGCGCCCTTAGCGGTCGGCGCGGCGGAGGGCAAGCGGCTTACGGCGTTGCGTCCGCCGTCGCCCGCGTCCGGCGATAGGTGAAGGCGATCACGCCGACGAACAGCAGGACCCCGATCAGGATCGCGTTCGTCGCGAACCCCTCGCCCACAACCGCGAGCGGCGCGTCGCTTCCCGAACCCGCGACGACGCCCGCGAAAAGCACGCCGAACAGGCTTTCGCCGACGATGAAGCCGGTCGCGAGCAGCACGCCCATGCGGCTGTAGAATTCGGGCTTGGCGCTGCGCGCCGCACGCTTCTCCCACAAATGGCCGATGGCGGCGCCGATCGGGATCAGGATGGTGAGCGACATCGGCAGATAGATGCCCATGCCGACGCCGAGCGGCGGCAGCCGCATCTTGCCCAGCCGCCCCAGCAGTTCGTCGACCGCGATCACCGCGACACCGATCAGCGCACCATAGCCGATCAGGTCCCAGCGCAGGTCGCCGCCGAGCACGCCCTTCGCCAGCGCGCTGATCAGTGCCGCCTGCGGCGCGGGCAGCGCATTGGCCCCCGCCCCTTCCGCGCCGGCGAAGCCGAACGCCTGGTTGAGCAGGTCGAGCACCGGCGGGATGATGAGCGAACCGAAACCGACGCCGATGACGAGCGCGAACTGCTGCTTCCACGGCGTCGCCCCGACGAGCTGGCCGGTCTTCAGGTCCTGAAGATTGTCGTTCGAGATCGTCGCCACCGAAAAGACGATCGCGGTGGTGAACAGCGCGTAGGCGACGAGCGCCGCCGTATCGGCCTCGCTGTGATTGCGCCCGAAGAAGAAGAGCAGCATCAGCGACGCCGCGATGACCGCGAGGATGCCGACCCCCGACACTGGGCTGTTCGACGCGCCGATCAGGCCCGCCATATAGCCGGTGACCGCGGCGATGATCGCGCCGACGAACAACACGAAGACCAGGGTCGCGGCGATCACTCCGGCGGGGTGCGCGGCGATCGGCCCGCCCTGCGCGAAAAACCACAGCAGCCCCGCGATCGGGACGAGCGAGCCGAGGATGGTGCCGACGACGATGCCGAACGACAGGTCGCGTTCGCCGAGCGCGACGGTTTCGCCCGCGCCGCGCGCACGCGACGAAGCGATCGATCCCTGGACGCCCCGGACGACCGGCCCGACGATCTTGAACAGCGTCCACAGCGCGGCAACGCCGATCGTGCCCGCGCCGATGAAGCGCACCTCCTGCGAAAAGACCGCGCCGACCACATCGTCGACCGATCCCGCGACACTCTGCGCCGCGGTCAGCACCGGCATCAGCCCGCCCCACGCGATCAGCATGCCGAGCAGCATGGCGAGGCCGACCGACAGGCCGACGAGATGGCCGACGCCGATCAGCGCGAGCGACAGGCTGGCGCTTGCCCCGCTCGCGCCCGCGCCGATCTTGAAATTCCGGCCGATCTCGGTCGCGGCCAGCTTCATCGCGCCGAGCAGCGCGAACCCGCCGCTGACGAGCGAGCCGAGCAGGATCGTTCGCAGACCGCGCTGATTTTCCTCGGCGCCGTCGCCGGCGCGCGAGCCGACCTTCAGCACCTCGGCAGCGGCGACCCCCTCGGGATAGGGCAGGTCCGATCCGGCGACGAGCGCGCGCCGCAGCGGCACCGAGAACATCACGCCCAGCGTTCCGCCGATGAAGCAGACAGCGGCGGTGGTCCAATAGGGAAAGCCCTGCCACCAGCCGACGATGACGAGTCCCGGCAGCACGAAGATGATCGCGGCGAGCGTCCCCGCGGCGCTGGCGATCGTCTGGACGATGTTGTTCTCGAGGATCGTCGCGCCCGACAGGAAACGCAGGATCGCCATCGAGATCACCGCCGCGGGAATCGAGGTCGCGAAGGTCAGTCCGACCTTGAGCCCCAGATAGACATTTGCCGCGGTGAAGAGCAGCGTGATGAGCCCGCCGAGGATGATTCCGCGAAGCGTCAGTTCGCGCAGATTCGCGGCGCGTCCGCTGGTGTCGATCATCTCTTTCCTCCCCACTCGCCTCTACGCGGCGGCCGCGCGTCCGTCCGATCCCGCGCCGAAAGGCGACGAGCCGAAGCGGGTTTGACGCATTGATCCAATATTCCGATTTCCGCCGTCGTCATAGTGTTTCGCATGACGCTGCATCCGCCCCCCGCCCCGCCCGGCGCACAGCCGCACCATGCGCCCTGTGTCGGCCTGTTCGGCTGGCGCAAGGACGCGGCCGCGCCGCGCCGTGAAGCGAAGGAGGCCGACGAGCCGGAAAAGGATTATCCCCCCGACCGGAGGTCGAGGATCGCGGCGAACGCCCGCACCGCCTCTGCGGGACCGCCGGGATAGGCCCACACGCCCGCCGACACCGCGAGGAAATCGGCGCCCGCATCGACCAATATCCGCGCATTGTCGGTGGTGATGCCGCCGATCGCGACGCAGGGCAGCTCGAACAGCCCCTGCCACCAGGTCAATATCTCGGGATCGGCGCGATGCTCGACCGCCTTGGTGCTGGTCGGGAAGAAGGCGCCGAACGCGACATAGTCGGCGCCCGCCTCGCCCGCCTCCATCGCGAGGTGGCGGCTGTTGTGGCAGGTGACCCCGATCTGCGCCTGCGGCCCCAGCAGGCGGCGCGCCTCCTTCGGATCGCCGTCACCCTGCCCCAGATGCACGCCGTCCGCGCCGATCCGCCGGGCAAGCGCCATGTCGTCGTTGACGATGAAGGCGGTGCCGTGCGCTGCACAGATCGCCTGCAACGGTTCGGCGAGCCGCGCGGCTTCGTGCTGGGTTACATCCTTGACGCGAAACTGAAAGGCCGCGACGGGCGCCGCCGCCAGCGCCTGCTCGAGCTTCTCGGGAAAATCACCCCCGACGTCGAGCGGGGAAATCAGGTAGAGCTGGCAGGCTGGCGTGGTCATGGCGGGTTCATAGCGGCGCGTTCAGGGTCCGGCAAATGCAGAAGCTTTCTTCTCTCGCGTTCCTCCTCGCTCTCGCCCTTTCGGCCTGCGCCGCGACGGGCCAGCAGGCCCCGCTTCCCGACGGCAGCAACGTCGCGCTCGGCCAGCGCGCCTACGTCGACGGCCCGATCGTGCAGCCGGTGGAGGTGCTGGAGGACAGCCGGTGTCCGGCGAACGTCCGCTGCGTCCATGCGGGGCGGGTGCGGGTAAAGATGCTGTGGCTGCGCCCGACCGGAGAAGAACAGCCCTTCGAGGTCATGCTGGGCGGAGCGACCCCGCTCGCCGACGGCAGCATCCGCCTGCTGGCAGTGCGTCCCGACAGACGCACCGACACGGCGATCGCGCCGGAGGATTATCGCTTCTCGTTCCGCTTCGACGG
>NZ_BCUA01000088.1 GCF_001591045.1 Sphingopyxis granuli NBRC 100800
TTCCTTGTCGAAAAGGGATAATTGCCGATCAAGTCCGGGGTGACGATCCTGCTGGCGTCGCTTATCGGTCGAAACCGGCCGCTCGCGCACCGATTTTCCGGGCATGTTCGGCGCACGCAAAGGGGCCGCCGGAGCATGGCTCCGGCGGCCTTCGCATTTCAGGGCAAGGACGTCACGCCGCGGGCGGCACGCCCTTGTAGCTGTCGGTGCCGACCCAGCCGCGTTCGGACACGTCGACCATCACGCTTTCGGGGCCGGTCATCTTGTATTCGGCATTGTCCTTGGCGGGATTCTTGCCGAGGCCCTGCGCCAGGTTGACGTCGTGGCGCGGGGCATAGCCCGAATTCTCGAACCGCGCGACGACGTCGTTGATGTCGTCGCACTGGAAACCGATGTGATGCAGCCCGGTATAGCCTTCGGGGAACTCCATCCCCGCGGCGGGGCGGTTCTTGAAGCAGAGCAGCGCAATGTTGATATGGCCGTCGGTCACATAATAGCCGCGCGCGTTGCGGCTATCGACCTTGCCGGCGACGGTCCAGCCGAGGACGTCGGTGAAGAAGCCGACCGCATGATCGGGGTCGGCGGAAGCGATCGCCACATGGCGCAGGCGGGTGGTCATGTCTCGGGCCTTTCTGTTGGCAAGGAAATCAGGTGCCGATGCGGATCGGTGCGACGAGGTCGTTCAGCGTCGCGACGATGCTCTGCGCGGTGATGCGGCCGGTGCCGGGATTCTCGTCGGTCGGGATATTCTCGATCCCCAACTCCAGCCGCGCGCTGTCCGAATCGACCACGATGCGGTGCGTGTTGCGTTCGAGCGCGGGGTCGGCCCAGATTTCGAGCCGGGTGCGTTCGGGGCCGACGCCCGCCATGCCGAGCGCGGCAGCGACGTTGACGTTGGCAGGAAAGGCGATCGCGCCCTCGCGCGCGCTGCCCTCGAAGATCTTGAGCGGTTCGGTGATCGCGGTGAGGTCGATCCTGTTGCGCACGACATGCTCGGCCTTGATCAGCGACTTGACCGGCTTGCGCGTTACCATCGTGACCGAGTGGATCGTGCCGACCGCCGCCGCGCGCACCGCGTCGAGCCCGAGCAGCGCGCCGGTCGCCAGGATCAGCCGCCCGCCGTGCGCGCGCGCGACGTCGGCGGCCTCGGGCCATTGCATCAGCGCCGCGCCGCTGACCGTGACCAGCGTCTTGCCGGCGCGCAGCGTGGTTTCGGCGATCTCGCGGAAGGCCGCGGTCGGGGCGCTGTCGACGACGACGTCGGACAGCGCGACCAGTTCGGCGGTGTCGACGATGGGAACCGGCGTCTTCAGCTGCGCCATCGCTGCTTCGGCGCGGCTGCGGTCGCCCGCCGAAACCGCCGCCAGTTTCAGCGGCAATTCGCTTGCTTCGATATGGCGCGCGACCACGCGGCCGATGGTGCCGAATCCGGCGATGCCGATGTTTTTCATGCCTGCCGCGCTAGGGCGGCGCTGCTATATAGGATAATATCCTTTGGCCGCCTTGATATCGTGAAAAGGATATAGAGCCCTGTGCTCTAACTATGCGCCGTCTCAATCCGTTCGTGTCGAGCGAAGTCGAGACACCCATCGACCAAGCGCTATCCCGATGCGTGTCTCGACTTCGCTCGACACGAACATGACGGGCGGGCGTGGATAAAGGCTCGATACTCTCGGCTTGCGTTTTACCGGCTATCTATTTTCGGTTATAGAAAAACTCATTTTCCATCTTTGACTGCATATCCCGGACTCCCCACAAGCATTGCCGATCTTTGGGGAGGACCGATGCACGCGCTTTTGAATCCGGAACTGCTGACGCTGGCGGCGATGATGCTGCTGACCGGGGCGGTCGGCGGCGTGATCGCGGGCATGCTGGGCGTCGGCGGCGGCATCGTTATCGTGCCGGTACTCGACCTCGTGCTCGCCGCGCTCGGCGTCGATCCGTCGGTGCGGATGCATGTCACGGTTGCGACCTCGCTGGCGACGATCATCCCGACCGCCATTTCCTCGTCGCGCGCGCACGAGGCGAAGGGCGCGGTCGATCATGTCCAGCTTCGCCGCTGGGGCATCGCTATCTTCCTCGGCGCGATCGCGGGGGTCGTCCTCGCCTCGCGCGTGTCGGGCGACGTGCTGTCGGCGGTGTTCGGCATCGTCGCGCTGCTCGTCGCGATCAAGATGCTGTTGCCTCTCGAAGGCCGGCACATCGCCGACGCGATGCCGGGCGGCGTCGGCGGCCAGCTCATCCCCTTCGGAATCGGCGGCGTGTCGAGCATGATGGGGATCGGCGGCGGCACGCTCAGCGTGCCAGTGATGACGCTGTTTGCCATCCCGATCCACCGCGCGGTCGGCACTGCCGCACTGTTCGGCCTGATGATCAGCGTGCCCGCGACCGTCGCCTTCGTCATTGCCGGCTGGAACGTCCCCGGCCTGCCGCCGGGCAGCCTCGGCTACGTCAACCTGATCGGGCTTGCGATCATCGGCCCGGCGACCTTTGTCACCGCGCCGCTGGGTGCGCGCATCGCGCACGCGCTGTCGAAGCGGCAGCTCAGCATCCTGTTCGGCCTGTTCCTCACCGTCGTCGCGGTGCGGATGCTGCTCCGGGCCTTCGGCTGAGATGCGATGCGCGCTGCCCTTGTTTGCCCGCTCGGTCGCCGCGCGGCTCTTGCGCGGATCGGCGCCGGTCTCGCGCTCGTCCGCGCCGGTCCCGCGCTCGCCGGCGCTTTTGGAAAGAAAGAGAAACGCATGACCTGGTTCGCCCTTGCCACCCGCGCCGCCGCCGAAGGGCCGCGCCCGATGATCCAGGTCGGCGGCGCCTTTCACGACCTGCACGATGCCGCGGCGACGCATGGCTTCGCGGCCGTCGCGGGCGACGTCACCGCGATCGTCCGCGACTGGGAGGCGCGGCGTGAGGGGCTGTTCGCGCTCGCCCGCGCGCTCGAAGGCGCCACCGGCGGAATCGACGCGCCGACGCTCGCCGCCCCGTTCGAGCCGCGCCGCATCTTCGCCGCCGCGTCCAACTTCATCGAGCACGCCGAGGAGATGCAGACCAAGCTCGCCGCCAAGGCCGAGAGCGAACCCTATATCTTTCTCAAGACGATCGAAAGCGTCGTCGGTCCCGGCGATACCGTTACCGTGCCGCCGCAGGTGTCGCGCCCCGACTGGGAGGTTGAACTCGGCGTCGTTCTCGGCCGGTCGGGCAAGAATGTCCCGGTCGATGCCGCGCACGATCTGATCGCCGGCTATACGATCGTCAACGACGTGTCGGCGCGCGACCGGACGCGGCGCAGTGACTTTCCCTTTTCGCACGACTGGTTCCGCGGCAAGAGCTTCGAAAGCTTCACGCCGCTCGGCCCGGTATTCGTGCCGCGCGACTGCCTTGGCGACCCGCACGCCATCCGCCTCGGCCTCAAGATCAATGGCGAGGCGATGCAGGACGGCAACACGTCCGAGATGATCTTCGACATCTACGAACAGATCGCCTATCTCTCGACGATCCTCGAACTCAGGGCAGGCGACCTGATCGCCTCCGGCACCCCCGCCGGGGTCGGCATGGGACGCGGGGTGTTCCTGAAGGACGGCGACGTGATGGACGCGTGGGTCGATGGGATCGGCGAACTGCGCAACCCCGTCTCCGCGCCGCATCTGCCGCGCGCATGACCGAAAGAGTCGCCTTCTCGCGCCGTGCGCTGATCGTGCCGCTGCTCGTCGTCGCGGGCATCGCGGCGCTGACCCTGTGGAGCGCGTTCGGCGGCATGGCGCCGCGCACCGCGCCGCAGGACGAGGGCGCGCGGCCGGTCCGCTTCAACATGGCGTGGCTGCCGCAGGGCAGCATGGCGGGCATCTTCGTCGCGATCGACAAGGGTTATTTCGCTGACGCCGGCCTCGCCGTCGAACCCGTGCGCGGGTTCGGGGGGATGCGGACCGCGAACGAACTCGATCAGGGCATGTTCGAATTCGCCTATCTCGACCCGCTGTCGGTTACGCTGAGCCGTGCCAAGGGCGGCAAGGTGCGGATGATCGGCGGCATCAACATGCGGCTTCCCGCCGGCGCCTGCTTCGTGCGCGAGCGCCACCGCGTCGAACGGCCCGCAAACCTTGCCGGCCTGCGCTTCGGGGCAGGGCAGAGTTCGGCGATCCAGGCGCTGTTGCCCGCATGGCTCCGCGACAATGGCGTCGATCCCGCCCGCGTTGAGCAGATCCAACTCGACCCCGCGATCGTCGTCTCCTCGCTGGTCGAGGGGCGGATCGACGCCGCCGAATGCTGGCTCGGCAATTCGATGGCGCTGTTCGACAAGGCGGCGAAGGCGAAGGGTGTCACCGTCGGCCGCATCGCCTATGCCGATTTCGGGCTCGACGTCTACGGCAGCGGCTTCGCGGCGCGCGATGCACTGATCGAGAAGGACCCTGAGCTGGTGCGCGCCTTCCTGAAGGCCGCCTATCGCGGCTATGCCGACGCGGCGCGCGACCCGAAAGCCGCGCTGGCGATCATCCGCAAATCCTATCCGCTGCTCGACGAGGCCGTCACCGAACGCCAGATCCGCGAGACCGCCGAACTGATGGCGGCCGAGGGCGGCTCGCATCGCCTTCGCCCCGAAAAGATCGAGCGCACTGTCGCCACCCTGCAGGCGAGCGGCCAGCTTCGGGATTTTGACCAGAGCGCACAGCTCTTCACCAACGCCTTCGTGCCCATGGGGAACCAGCCATGACCGATCCCGCTTTCTATCGCCCGCGCCCGACGCGGCTCGGCCATCTCGTGCTCAAGGTGCGCGACATCGACCGCAGCCTTGCCTTTTACACCGAAGTCGTCGGGCTGGAGGTGTCCGACTGGATTGACCACAACATGGTCTTTCTGCGCGCGGGCACCGATCATCACGATCTCGCGCTGCTCCAGCTTCCGCCCGGCCATACCGGCATCCCGGACGGTCATTATCCGGCGGTCGAGCATTTCTCCTATCGCCTCGAAACGATCGCGGAGATGGAGGCGGTCGCGGCGATGCTGGTCGCGCGCGGCATCCCGATCGACCGCGGCATCGGCAAGCATGGGCCGGGGGCGAACAGCTTCCTCGTCTTCCGCGATCCCGACGACAACAATGTCGAATTCTATACCGACATGACGCAGATCGACGCCGACCATCCCTATACGGCGTCGGTGTGGGACGGGAAGGACCTGGAGACCTTCGACCGCTGGCACCTCGACCGCTTTCTGGTGCCGCCCCCGGCGCGCATTCAGGCGCTGCTCGACAAGGACGACGGCGCATGACGCGCGCGCCGTTCGGCCGCGATGCCGCGATCAGTGCGGGCTTCTTCTTCGCGCTGGGGCTGGCGTGGGAGTTCGGCGTGCGCTGGTCGGGGGTCGCCTCCTACCTGCTGCCGCCGCCGAGCGCGATCCTGGGCGAGCTTTGGCAGTCGCGTAGCCCAATCCTGGCGCAGAGCCTCGTCACGCTGACCGAGGTGTTCTGGGGCTTCCTCATCGCGGTGGCGCTGGGCGTGCCGATCGCGGCGCTGATCCATTTCTCGCGCACCGCGAAGCGCACCGTCTATCCGCTGTTCGTCGCGCTCCAGTCGATCCCGAAGATCGGCCTCGCGCCGCTGATCGTCGTCTGGTTCGGCTATGGGTTGGCGTCGAAGCTGATGATGGCGTTCCTCTTCGCCTTCTTCCCGATCATCATTGCGACATTGGGCGGGCTCGCCAGCACGCCCGCGCATCTGGAGGAGCATTTCCGGGCGCTGCGCGCGACGCCGATGCAGGGCTTCTGGCGGCTGCGCGTCCCCGCGGCGCTGCCAAGCTTCCTCGACGGGTGCAAGGTCGCGATGCCGCTCGCGGTGATCGGCGCCGTCGTGGGCGAGTTCGTCGGGTCGAACGACGGGCTCGGCAACCTGATCCTCACTGCCTCGGGCTCCGGCCACACGACGCTGACCTTCGCGGCGCTGATCGCCGTCACGGTGCTGTCGCTGCTTCTCTTCTACGGCGTCGCCTATTGGGAACGCTTCATCTGGTGGCGGGCGGCATGAGCGCGGTGATTTCCCTCTCGGGCGCGGGCAAGCTGTTCGGCGGTCGCCGTGTTCTCGAAAACGTCAGCGCAGAGATCGGCGCGTCGGAGTTCGTCTCGATCCTTGGCCCCTCAGGTTGCGGCAAGAGCACGCTACTGCGGCTGATCGCAGGCCTCGTTCCCTTCGAGGAAGGACATATCCGCTTCAACGGCGCGGATGTCACGGCACCGTCGGCGGATATGGGCTTCGTGTTCCAGACGTCGAACCTGCTGCCGTGGCTCAATGTCCGCGACAATCTGCTGCTCGGCGTCGACCTCGACCCGGCGGCGAAGCGTCCCGACGCGGCGGCGCTGGCCGATCTGGTCGAGACGCTGGGCCTGACGGGGTTCGAAGACAGCCATCCGCATCAGTTATCGGGTGGGATGCGCCACCGCGTCGCGATCGGCCAGGCGCTCGCGCGCGGGCCGCAGGTGCTGCTGATGGACGAACCCTTCGGCGCGCTCGACGCCTTGACCCGCGACCGGCTCAACATGGAACTGCTGCGCATCTGGCAGCGCGACCGCAAGACGGTAGTGCTGGTCACGCACAGCATAGCGGAGGCCGTGCTGCTGTCCGATCGCGTGCTGGTGATGTCGGAACGGCCGGGGACGATCGTCGAGGATGTCCGCATCGACCTGCCGCGCCCGCGCGACCCCAGCGTCACGCGCGAGAACCCGGCGTTCGGCGACTATGTCGTGCGGCTCAGCAAATTGATGGGAGTAGCATGATGGACAGCGGTGTGCTGGCGACTGCGGGCGCCGAACTCTATTGGCAGGCGCAGGGCGAAGGCCCGGCCGTCGTGCTGGCGCACGGCATCGGCGGCAATCACGCGATCTGGTATCGGCAACTCGACGCGCTGTCGCGCTCGAACCGCGTCATCGCCTTCGACCATCGCGGCTTTGGCCTGTCGCGCGATATCGACGGGCGCGGGCGCGATGCCTTTGTCGATGATCTGACCGCGCTGCTCGACCATCTGGGCGAAACCAAGGTCGCGCTCGTCGGCCAGTCGATGGGGGCGGGCACCTGCATCGGCTTCGCGCACCGCGCGCCCGACCGCGTCGCGGCGCTGGCGGTCTGCGACAGCCTGCACGGCATCGAAGAGAGTGCCGGGGTCAAGGCGCTCATGGACGCCGCGCGCGCGACGACCGCCGCTATGGACCAGATCGAGCGCGTGCTGGGCGCGGGCGCGCCGCGCGAACTGGCGGTGCTCTATCGCCAGATCGCGAGCTTCAACGCCGTCGACCGCCACAGCCTGACAGGCAAGTTTGCGGCCCGGCCCGCCGCCGATCTGGGCGGCAAAGGCTTTCCCGTGCTGTTCCTGTGCGGGTTCGACGACATCCTCTTTCCCGTCGAGGCGATGCGGCTGGTGCAGGGCGAGGTTCCCGGCTCCTTCCTCGTCGAGATCAACGACGCCGGTCATTCGGCTTTCCTCGAACAGCCGGTGCAGTTCAACGACACGATATTGTCGCTGCTCCAGATGGCGGGCCATGTCGGCCAGTCCGGCCCCGCGCACAGCAACGCTGCCGGCTATGTACCGGTAGGAGGCGCGGCATGAGCGCCTATCCCTTCGCCGACCGGCCGGTCCTGAATTATGTCGACGGCGCCTTCGTCGAGGGTGACGGCTGGTTCGACAATGTGAATCCCGTGGACGGCCGCGTCGCGGGCCGCGTGTCGCTCGCCAGCCGCGACCTCGTGGACCGTGCCGTCGCGGCGGGCCGCGTAGCGCTCAAGGGGCCGTGGGGCCGAATGTCGCAGGCCGAACGCTGCAAGCTGCTGATCCGCGTCGCCGAAGGGATCGAGGCGCGCTTCGACGAATTCGCGGCGGCCGAGATCGCCGACACCGGCAAGTCGCTGCATCAGGCGCGGACGATCGACATTCCGCGCGGTGCCGCCAATTTCCGCGCCTTCGCCGCGCTCGCCGAAGCACGCGCGATGCCGAGTTTCCGCACCGACCTGCCCGACGGGCGCAGCGCGATCAACTATGCGATCGCGCGCCCGCTCGGCGTCGTCGCGATCGTCTCGCCGTGGAACCTGCCGCTGCTGCTGATGACGTGGAAGGTCGCGCCCGCCCTCGCCTGCGGCAATGTCGTCGTCGTCAAGCCGAGTGAGGAGACCCCCTCGACCGCAACCTTGCTGGCCGAGGTGATGGACGCGGCGGGCGTGCCGCCGGGGGTGTTCAACCTCGTCCACGGCTTCGGCGCCGACTCGACGGGTGAGTGGCTGACCGCCAATTCCGATATCGACGCGATCACCTTCACCGGCGAATCGGCGACGGGCGGCGCGATCATGCGCGTCGCGGCGGCGGGCGTGAAGCCGGTCTCCTTCGAACTGGGCGGCAAGAACGCCGCGCTGGTCTTCGCCGACTGCGATTTTGACGAGGCCGTTGCGGGGGCGGTGCGGTCGGTCTTTTCCAACTGCGGGCAGGTGTGCCTGTGCACCGAACGCATTTATGTCGAGCGCCCGATTTTCGACCGCTTCGTGAAAGCGCTGGCGGAACGCGCGGAAGCGCTGACCGTCGGCGACCCCTGGTCGGGCGCCGACATGGGGCCGCTGATCTCGCACGGCCACAGGGAAAAGGTGCTCTCCTATTATGCGCTCGCGCGTGAGGAAGGCGCGATGGTGGTGACCGGCGGCGGCGTGCCCGACCTCGACGGCGCGCTCGCGGGCGGCGCCTTCGTTCAGCCGACGATCCTCACCGGTCTCGGGCAGGAGGCGCGCTGCGTGCGCGAGGAGATTTTCGGCCCCGTCTGCCACATCGCGCCGTTCGACAGCGAGGAGGAAGCCGTCGAACTCGCCAACGATACCGACTATGGCCTTGCCGCCGCGATCTGGACGCGCGACGTGGGCCGCGCGCACCGCGTCGCGGCGCAGATGGAAACGGGCATCGTCTGGGTCAACGAATGGTTTCTGCGCGACCTGCGCACGCCGTTCGGCGGCATGAAGCTGTCGGGCATCGGGCGCGAGGGCGGCGAGCATTCGCTGAACTTCTATTCCGAGCCGACCAACATCTGCGTGAAACTGTGAGGGACTGAAATGGTGGACATCAGCGCAATCGCTGCGAGGCTCGACGCCGCCGCGCAAAGGGCGGAAGCGATCCCGCAGATCACGGGCGAGACGGGCGAACTGCCGCTCGCCGACGCCTATGCCATCCAGCGCGCCGCGATCGACCATCGGCTGGCGCGCGGGGCGACGCTCGTCGGCATGAAGATGGGCTTCACCAGCGAGGCGAAGATGGCGCAGATGGGCCTCAAGGACCAGATTTGGGGCCGGCTCACCTCCGACATGGTCGTCGTCAACGGCGGCGCGATCGATCGCGCGCGCTTCATCCACCCTCGTGTCGAGCCCGAGGTGGCGGTGCGCCTGAAGGCGCCGCTGGCGGGCGAGGTGACACGCGAAGAGGCGGTCGCGGCGGTCGATGCGGTCGCGGCGGCGCTCGAGATCATCGACAGCCGTTACGAGAATTTCCGCTTCGCGCTGGGCGAAGTGGTCGCGGACAATGCATCGTCGTCGGCCTTCGTGGTCGGCCCGTGGCTCGCCGCCGACACCGACGTTTCGGATGTCGCAATGGAGATGCGTGTCGACGGCGAAATTGCCGAGACGGGAACCAGCGCGGCGATCCTTGGCGACCCGATCCGCTCGCTGGTCGCGGCGGCGCGGCTCGCGGGCGCGGCGGGCCTCACGCTTCAGCCCGGCTGGACCGTGATGCTCGGCGGCGCGACGGCGGCGGCGGCGATCGGCGAGGCGCGCACCGTGTCGCTCGATGCCGGGCATCTCGGCCGCGTCGGCTTCACCATCGAAGGAGGCGCGGCATGAGCGGCAGCGCCCAAAATGGAGGGGGCAGGGTGATCCCCGGCAAGGCGCGCCCGCGCGGCCGCTTTCCGCATTATCGTCGCGCGGGCGATTTCGTCTTCGTCTCGGGCACCAGTTCGCGCCGCGCCGACAACAGCTTCGCCGGCGCTTCGGCCGACGAATATGGCACCGTCAGCCTCGATATCGCCGAACAGACGCGCGCGGTGATCGAGAATATCGGCGCGATCCTCGCCGACGCGGGCGGCTCGCTCGCCGATGTCGTCGACGTGACAAGCTTCCTCGTCAACATGAACGACTTCGGCGGCTACAACGTGGTCTACGCCGAATATTTCGACGAAGCCGGTCCCGCGCGCACCACCGTCGCGGTCCACCAGCTTCCCCACCCGCACCTGCTGATCGAGATCAAGGCGACCGCCTTCATCCCGCGCGCTTCGACACAAGGATGACGCCCATGCTGACCTATGGCCTGCCCTTCAACTTCCGCCAGTGGATCGAGGATCATCGTGACGTGCTGAAACCCCCGGTCGGCAACGCGCAGATCTGGGAGGATGCCGACTTCATCGTCACCGTGGTCGGTGGTCCGAACCAGCGCACCGACTATCATGTCGATCCGCTCGAGGAGTTCTTCTACCAGCTCGAAGGCGACATGAACCTGCGCCTGTGGACCGAGGACGGCCCGAAGGACATGCCGATCCGCGAGGGCGACATTTTCCTGCTCCCCGCCTATGTTCCGCACTCGCCGCAGCGCCCCGTCGCGGGCAGCGTCGGTCTCGTCATCGAACGCAAGCGCCCCGACGGCCTGCTCGACGCCTTCCAATGGTATTGCGACGATTGCGGCCACATCGTCCACCGCGTCGAGGTTCAACTCCAGAGCATCGTGCGCGACCTGCCGCCGCTGTTCGAGGCTTTCTATGCCAGCGAGGAACTGCGCACCTGCGGCCATTGCGGCACGGTCCATCCGGGCAGGCACGCGCCGGCAGCGGACGTCGGCTGAGCCGATCTTCGAATCCGATTCCCCGCCCCGTTCGTGTCGAGCGAAGTCGAGACACCCGTCGACCTTGCGCTTTGCTGATGGATGTCTCGACTTCGCTCGACACGAACGGATTCAAGATGGCCGTCAGTTTATGGCACGGCCTTTAACCGCCTTTTTGAAAAAGCAAGCGGCTATTGATCGATAAACTCGATCAGCGTCGGGGGGAATTCCAATTTCCGTTCGCGCGCGCCGGGCGCTAGACAGGGGCCTTCCGAACAACCCAGCAGGAGGCTCTCATGTCCGTTCTCAATACCACGCTCAAGCCCTTCAAGGCCACCGCCTACAAGGATGGCAAGTTCGTCGACATCAGCGACGAGGATGTGAAGGGCAAGTGGGCGGTCTTCTTCTTCTATCCGGCCGACTTCACTTTCGTCTGCCCGACCGAACTCGAAGACCTCGCCGACATCTACCCTACCCTCCAGCAGATGGGTGTCGAGGTCTATTCGGTGTCGACCGACACGCATTTCTGCCACAAGGCGTGGCATGACACCTCGCCGGCGATCGGCAAGATCAATTATTATATGGTCGGCGACCAGAACCACACCATCTCGAACAACTTCGAGGTTCTGCGCCAGGGCGTCGGCCTCGCCGATCGCGGCACCTTCGTCCTCGATCCGCAGGGCGAAATCCAGCTCCTCGAAATCACTCCCGAGGGCGTGGGCCGCAACGCCGCCGAACTGCTGCGCAAGATCAAGGCGCTGCAATATTGGGTCAGCCACCCCGGCGAAGTCTGCCCGGCGAAGTGGGAAGAGGGCGAGGCCACGCTGGCTCCCTCGCTCGACCTCGTCGGCAAGATCTAAGCCCAAAACAACGCCGTGTGTCCCCGCGAAAGCGGGGACCCGGAGCGTCTGGCCGCAATGCTGGCATGGCTTTGCTCCGGGCTCCCGCTTTCGTGGGAGCACATGGATGTTTTTCAGATTACAGGAACTCTCCCCATGCTCGACGCATCGCTCAAGCAGCAGCTTCAGGCCTATATGGCCAACATCCGCGAACCGATCGAACTGCTCTCGTCGCTCGACGACGGCCCGAAGTCGGCCGAGTTGGCGGGCCTGCTCGACGAGATCGCGTCGCTGTCGGACAAGGTCAGCGTGGCGCGCACCGACGATGACGCGCGCCGCCCGAGCTTCCTGATCCGCCGCGTCGGCGCGCCCGATGTGGCGGTGCGTTTCGCCGGCATCCCGCTCGGCCATGAATTCACCTCGCTCGTCCTTGCGCTGCTGCAGGTCGGCGGCCATCCGTCCAAGGCCGCGCCCGAACTGCTTGATCAAGTCCGCGGGCTCGACGGCGACTATCATTTCGAAACCTATTTCTCGCTGTCGTGCCAGAACTGCCCCGACATCGTGCAGGCGCTCAACCTGATGAGCGTCCTCAACCCGCGCATCACGCACACCGCGATCGACGGCGCGCTGTTCCAGGACGAGGTCGAGGCGCGCCAGGTGATGGCGGTGCCGACGATCTTCCTGAACGGTGAGACCTTCGGCCAAGGCCGCATGGAACTGGAACAGATTCTCGCGAAGCTCGACAGCGGCGCCGAGGCGAAGGCGGCCGAGAGGATCGCCGCAAAAGACCCGTTCGACGTCCTAGTCATCGGCGGCGGCCCCGCGGGCGCCGCGGCGGCCATCTACGCCGCGCGCAAGGGCATCCGCACCGGCGTCGCCGCCGAACGCTTCGGCGGACAGGTGCTCGACACGATGGCGATCGAGAATTTCATCTCGGTCACGCACACCGAGGGGCCGAAGCTCGCCGCGCAACTGGAACAGCACGTCAAGGAATATGACGTCGACATCATGAACCTCCAGCGCGCCGAGGAACTGATCCCGGCGAAGCGCGAGGGCGGGCTGCATGAGGTGCGGCTGGCGAACGGCGCGTCGCTGAAGGCGCGCACCGTGATCCTGTCGACCGGCGCGCGCTGGCGCCAGATGGGCGTGCCCGGCGAGGACGAGTATCGCAACAAGGGCGTCGCCTATTGCCCGCATTGCGACGGGCCGCTCTACAAGGGCAAACGCGTCGCGGTGATCGGCGGCGGCAATTCGGGGGTCGAGGCGGCGATCGACCTCGCCGGGATCGTCGCGCATGTGACGCTGATCGAGTTCGACGCCGAACTGCGCGCCGACGCCGTGCTCCAGCGCAAGCTTGCGAGCCTGCCCAACGTGCGGATCATCACCTCGGCCCTGACCACCGAGGTGCTCGGCGATGGCGGCAAGGTGACGGGCCTGTCGTACAAGGACCGCAACAAGGACACGCTGCACCAGGTCGAACTGGAGGGCATCTTCGTCCAGATCGGCCTTGTCCCCAACACCGAATGGCTGTCGAGCGCGATCAGCCTGTCGCGGCGCGGCGAGATCGAGGTCGACCATCGCGGCGAGACGAGCCAGCCCGGCATCTTCGCGGCGGGTGACTGCACCACCGTGCCCTACAAGCAGATCGTCATCGCCATGGGCGAAGGGTCGAAGGCGGCGCTGTCGGCGTTCGACTACATGATTCGCCTGCCCGCCGAAGCGGAGGTCGAGGTCGCCTGATACGACGCGGAGGCGGCTCGTCTCCCTATAGGCACTCTTCGTCATTGCGAGCGGCAAAGCCGCTCGCAATGACGAAACGATTCAATCCACAGGCATCGGAGCTGCGCCGCGCCTCGCATCGAGCCACGCCGCGAGCCGATGTACGTCATTCTCGCCGAACAACAGCCCCAGCTTGCTGCGCCGCCACAGGATGTCGGGGGGGGATTGGGCCCACTCTTTTGCGCACATCCACTCACATTCGGCCGCCGACAGGCCGTGGGCGATTTCGCCGCCCAGCGCGTCCCAGTCGCCCGCGTCGCCCAGCCAGCGGCGCGCGTCGGTGCCGTAGGCGCGGGTGATGCGCTCGACCGTCGCGGCGGGCAGGAAGGGGTGCGCGAGCTTATATTCCGCGACAAGCGCCGCGGCGCCGTCGGTCGCGAAATCGCCGCCTGGCAGCGGCGCCTTGCCGGTCCAGCGCCGGCCCGACAGCGCCTCGACATGCGCGGCGAGTTCGTCGACCGCATGTTCGGCGACATGGCGGTAGCTGGTGATCTTGCCGCCATAGATGGTGAGCAAAGGCGCGCCCTCGTCGCAATCGAGGTCGATACGATAACCGCGCGTCGCCGCCTCGGGGCGGCCCGATCCGTCCTCGACCAGCGGCCGCACCCCCGAATAGGTCCAAACGACATCGGCGGGGGTGATCGCGGTGCGGAAATAGAGGTTCGCGCCCTCGCACAGATAGGCGATCTCCTCGGCGCTCGCATGGACGTCGGCCAGCGGCCCGTCATGGTCCTGGTCGGTCGTGCCGATCAGCGTGAAATCGCGCTCATAGGGAATGGCGAAGAAGATGCGCCCGTCGGGAAGCTGGAAGAAATAGGCATAGGGATGGTCGAACAGCTTCGGCACGACGATATGCGACCCGCGCACCAGCCGCATCTTGTAATCGGGCGGGGCCGAGGCGCGGTGCAGCACGTCGAGCACCGCCGGCCCGGCGGCGTTGACCAGACTGCGCCCGGTGAAGCGATAGGCGCGCCCGCCTTCGCCCGTCGCCTCGACCACCCACAGACCGTTCTCGACGCGCATCAGGTCGGCGTGCATCCGCGTGCGGACCCGCGCCCCCCGGTCGGCGGCGTCGCGCGCGTTGAGCAGCACCAGCCGCGCATCGTCGACCCAGCCGTCCGAATATTCGAAGCCATGCACATATTGCGGCTGGAGCGGCGCGCCCGCCGCGTGCCGCCGCAGGTCGACCGAGCGCGTCGCGGGAAGTTTCCGGCGCCCGCCGATATGGTCGTAGAGGAACAGGCCGAGCCGCAGCAGCCAGCGCGGGCGCAGCCCGTCGCGATAGGGCAGCACGAAGCGCAGCGGCCGGATGACGTGCGGCGCGATGCCCCACAATATCTCGCGTTCCTTCAGCGCCTCGCGCACCAGGCCGAATTCATAATGCTCCAGATAGCGCAGCCCGCCGTGGATCAGCTTGGTCGAGGCCGACGAGGTGCCCTGCGCCAGGTCCCCCGCCTCCAGCAGCAGCACCCGCGCGCCGCGCCCGGCCGCATCGCGCGCGACCCCGGCGCCGTTGATCCCGCCGCCGATCACGATGACGTCATAGGGCGGCGGCACGGGGTCGGTCATGCATCGGGTCTTAGAGGGGATGGCGGCCGTGTTGAACCCTTTTCCACCTTCCTCTTCAGAGGCGACTATGTATTTTGCACA
>NZ_BCUA01000089.1 GCF_001591045.1 Sphingopyxis granuli NBRC 100800
ACCCCGGCTTTCGCCGGGGAACAGCCCCTTGTCGAAACGGGATGATCGCCGATCAGGCCGGTGGCGGCGCTCTGGCAATCGGAAGGCTTCCCGCCGGAGTCAGGGCGTCTTGATGACGGCGTCCTGCGCCGGCGTCGCAGCCGTTCCGGTCGCGACCGGCTGCGGAACTGGCGAATCGGCCTCGAACAGCGAGACGCGATCGCGCACATCGTCGTAATGGACCATCGGATCGTAGAGCAGCGAGGTTTCGAAATCGAGGTGGCGCGCCTCGGCCCGGCCCATCGCGGCGAGCAGGGCAAAGCCGGCGACATAGGCATCGCGCTCGGCCGTCACCAGCGTGACCTCGGCATTCAGCAGTTCCTGATCGGCGTTGAGCTGGTCGAGCAGGGGGCGCAGGCCGTTCTTCACTTCGGCGCGGATTCCGACTAACGCCCGCTCGTTGGCGCGCACGCCGCTGCGCGCCGCGTCGATGACCCGGCTCGTCGATCGCCAGTTGGCGAAGGCGGAGCGCGTTTCCGCCACCGCATCGCGCTCGGCGGCGGCGATCTGCTCGACCGTCACGCCATATTTCTGCCGCGCCTGCCGCGCCTGCGCCGCGACGCGGCCGCCCTGATAGAGCGGCATCTTCAACTGCACGCCGACATAGCCGGTCGTTCCCTGATCGCGGTTGCGCGGCCCGGTGTTCGGCGCCAGCGACCCCAGATAATCATAGCGGTTGAGCCCGCCGATCGCACTGACGCGCGGCAGATTCTCGGCATCGGCGACATCGATATCGTGCCTTGCGGCGCGGTTTTCGGCCTGCGCTGCGAGCAGCGCGGCGTTGTTGTCGAGCGCGACGCGCACCGCTTCCTCCGACGTCGCCGGGAATTGCGGCAGCGGCGGGGGCGGGGCGAGGTCGCCCGGCGGGTTGCCGACGAGGCGGATATAATTCTCCCGGCTCGCGATCAGCCGCGCTTCGGCGGTTTCGAGCTGGCTGATGGCGAGCGCGACGCGCGCTTCCGCCTGCGCGACATCGGTCGGTCCGGCGTCGCCGACGTCGAAGCGGTCGCGCGTCTGGGCCAGCGTATAGTCGATCACCGACCTGTTGCGCTGGTTGAGGCGCACCGTCGCTTCGTCGCGGATGACGTCCATGTAGGCCGCGACGACGCGAGTGAAGAGGTCCGATTCGGTGCTGCGCAGGCCGTGGCGGCTGGCGTCGCTGCGGGCTTCGGCCGACCGCACCGAATTGCGGACGGCACCGAAGCTGATCAGCGGGACGTTCATGTTGAGCTGTCCGACGAGCTGGCGATCGGGGTCGGAGGTGAAGAGGTTGCCGGTCTGATCGCCCTTCAGGACATTTTCCTGATAGACCGCAGAGGCTTCGAGCGTCGGCCGGCCCGCGGCACGCGCGATCGGGACATTCTCGTCGCCCGCGCGCACCTGCGCGCGCTGCGCGGTCAGCGTCGGGTTCGAACGATAGGCGGCCTCCAGCGCCTGGTGCAGCGTTTCGGCCTGCGCGACCCCCGAAGCGAGCAGCATCGCGGCGCCCCCCAGCAGTGCCATTTTTCGCATCATCGCTCGAATCTCCTGTTCTCGCTGGCTTGCCCCCGCGCCGTCATGTGCGCGGTGACGCCTTTCCGCCGATTTCAAGCCGGCAACGAAGCCCGGCGGGTAGCTTGTTGCCCGGATTGGGAAGCTCCAGCCGCATCCCGAAGGTGCCGCTGGCCGCGTCGAACACGCGGTCGATCACCTTGACCTGCGCCTGATAGGACCCGCCCACCGGGTCCTCGGGGAACACCGTCACCATGTCGCCGACGTGCACCGCGCCGAGCTGCGCGATCGGGGCGAACACCTCGACGTTGAGCGGGTTGATCTGGGCGATCGTCAGGATGTGCGACGTGCTCGGTCCGCGATATTCGCCCGGCGCCATCGCGCGCTCGACGACGACGCCATTGACCGGGCTGCGAACGGTCTTTTCGGTCAGGATGCGCTGGGTGCGGACATATTCGAGCTGGGCGACGCGCTGGTCCTGCGCCGCGGCGCGGCGCTCCTCCGCCGCGGCATCGGCGTTGGCCTTTGCCTCCTCCACCTTGTCGCGGGCAAGGTGGGTGCGGATCTCGTCGCTGCGGCGGCTGACCGAAGCGAGGTAGACGGCGCGGGCGTCGGCGGCGCGCACCGCATGCGCATTGGCGGCGCGGGCCTCCGCGGCGGCGGCGCTCGCGCGGTCGACGTCGGCGCGGAGGCGGGCGACGACCTGTCCCTTGCCGACATTGTCGCCGCGGTCGACGTAGATCGCCTCGATGACGCCCTCGACACCGCTGTTGACCCGCACGACGCGGCTCGGTTCGATCAGGCAGTCGTTGGGGCGGGAGGCGTCGAGGCCGGGCGGCGCCACCGTGTCGGCCGGCGGCGCGGCTGCGAGCGGCTGGATGGCGGGCGTCGCGGGCTGGATAGCGGGCTGAGCTGCCGGGCGGCTGTCGGCGCTGCTGTCCGCCAGCGCCAGATACAGGCCACCCGCCACGGCCAGGACAGCGGCGCTGGCGACGAATATGCGCTTTCGATCGGTCACGCGCCCACGGTCCCCCAATAGTCCCGGCATTTCCGCGTCGGCATCCGCCATGCGGCCCGTTCGCCCTCGTCTTGGTTAGCGGCGAACCGGTGGAATTCGGATCACGGCGGCGGACGAAATTCCGACGGGCGCCCGAAAACGGGATTCGCGGCAAAAGCAGGGGGTTGCGCGATGATGCATTGCAATATTACCCTGACCGAAAGGTCGGGTCGCAGAGCGTTGAGGGGATTCGGCTCGTGGAAAGTTCACAGACCAGATTGCTGTTGCGGAACTGGCGCGATGGCGTCGCCGACGGGCGCGATCAACTGATCGGGAAACTCTATCCCGAACTCGAGCAGATCGCGGCCGCACGGTTGCGGCGCGAACAGAATTCGTCGCTTTCGACCGGAGACTTGATCAACGACGCGGTGCTGCGGCTCGTGCAGATGGAGCGCATCTCGCTGGCCGACAAGTCGCATTTCATCGCGCTCGCGTCGCGGATGATGCGCCATATCCTGATCGATCACGCGCGCCTGCGGTCCTCGTCGAAGCGCAGCCATCGCAAGGTGGAATTGTCGACGCAGATCGAGGACGGCCCGCGCCGCATCGACCTCGGTGCGCTCGACGCGGCGCTGATGCGTTTGCGGGTGCTGGACGAGGAACTGATGGAGATCGTCGAGATGCGCTATTTCGGCGGCATGACGACGGCCGATATCGCCGAGGTGATGGGCGTGTCGGAACCGACGGTGAAGCGGCGATGGCAGGTGGCGCGGGCCTGGTTGGCCGACGCGCTCGCCAATCCGATCGACCCCGACTGACCGTGCCGTCTCACGGGGCGGCGATGCCGGGTCAGCGGAGCGGGCCGAAATCGGACGCAGGCCGCCCCGCCGCGCACTTCGCCAGATTCGCGCGCAGCCCCGGCAGGAACTCGGCATAGAAGCCGAGCAGCGTGCCGCGTTTCTGAAGGTCCGCGAAGTCGCGCTCGGCCTGCCGCCATGAATCGCACGCCAGCGCCCGGTCGCCGGCATCGCGCCCGATGATCCCGAGGATGATATGCGAAAAGCCGTGCGCACCCAGCGTGTTCGCCGACCGCTTCACCGCCAGCAGCTTCCGGTGTCCGGCGATTACCTCGCGCTGGGTGGCGATGGCTTCGGCGAAGCGGCCCCTGTCGCGCAACCACTGCGCCTGCGCCTCGCGGATCCCGGTCGACATGGTGATCAGGCCATTGTCGCGGGTCTCGATCGCCATCAGCCGATCGATCGTCGTCTGCGCCAGTTCGATGAAATGGGCGGCCTCTTCCTTCCTGCCGAGGCCCGAGGCGACCGGAAAGCCGTTATAGCCGGTCCAAGCGATCATGTAGAGGACGATGGGATCGTTCGGCAGCGCGCGCTCGAGATCGCGGAACCTTTGTTCGGCGGCGTGGAACAGCGGCAGGCTCCGTTCCATCGTCTTGTCGTCGAACGACAGCGCATAGGCGCGGTAATAGTCGGCATAGGCGCGGTCGAGTTCGGCCGCGCGCGAGGTCTGCGCGTCGGCGGGCCATTCGCCGACCTCCTTTTCCAGATCCTGTGCGAGCGCGCCGACGCGGTCCATCCTGTCGGCGAGGTCGGCGAGTTCGATCTGTGCCTTGCGGACGGTGCTGCGCGCCTCGAACCAGCCGAGGTCGCGTTTCGCCGCGGGCGTCCGGTCGAGGGCGCGGGCCGCTTCGGCGATCGCCCTGTCGGCGGCCTTGGCGTCGAGAAAGCCGTGCGCCTCGATCACCGCGCGATGGGCGTACAGCCGCGCCAGGGCGTTGGCGGTCGGCGCTGCCGGATCGCGAACGGCGCGCAGCAGCCGTTCCGCCGCGGCCAGATTGGCCCGCGCCTGTTCCTTCTCGCCGAAATTGGGCTCGCCCGGAACGCCCTGGATGCGCGCGAGCTTGATGAAACCCTCGGCCGCTTCCAGCCGCAGCTCATCCTCGATGCCCGGCGATGCGGCCAGCGCGGACAGATAGGTCTGCGCCTTCTGCGCCAGATCGACGCGTGCCTCGGTGTTGCCGACGACGCGTTCGAGCCGGTCGTTGAGATCGAAGAGCATGTAGCGCGCGAGGTCGCGAAGCTGGCCGAAGCGCGTCGCTTCGGCCGCGCGTGCACGATCCGCGACCGAATAGGCGTATCCCGTCGCGGCAAACGCGCCCACGATCAGCAGCGCGGCGGCAGCGGCGGCGAACACGCCGAAGCGGTGGCGCTGAACGAACTTGCGCAGGACATAGGCCCGCCCGCCGTCCATCGCCGCGACGGGCAGGTTCGCGTCCCAGGCCTCGACGTCGGCGCGCAGCGCCTCCGCCGTGGGGTAGCGCCGCCCCGGTTCCTCCGCCGTCGCGCGCGCGACGATGGCGCGTAATTCAGGGACGCGCAATTCGGGGTCGTCGCCTTCGGACATCATCCGGGCCAGCAGCCGGCCGAGCGAAAAGATGTCGGCGGCGGTGGTGACCTCGGCGCCCGTCATGCGCTCCGGCGCGGCATAGCCCGGCGTCAGGCTCAGGCTGTCGAGCGACGACCGGCCGGTGGTCGCGGCCGGGCCGGGTCCCGCCAGCGCGTCGGCGGGCCGCGCGATGCCGAAATCGATCAGCTTGACCGTTCCGTCGTGGGTGACGAGCACATTCGAGGGCGTCAGGTCGCGGTGGACGATCAGATTCTGGTGCGCGACGCCGACCGCGGCGCAGATGTCGCGGAACAGCCGCCGCCGCTCGGCCGGGCTCGCCCGATGTTCGTCGATCCACTGCAACAGCGGCAGGCCGTCGACATATTCCATGACGATATAGGGCGACCCGTTCTCGGTCGCGCCGCCGTCATAGAGCTGGGCGATATTGGGGTGGCGCAGCCGCGCCAGCGTCTGGCGCTCGCGTTCGAAGCGTTCGACCAGATTCTCGGAAAGCAGCCCCGGCTTGATGATCTTGATCGCCGTTTCGTGGACGAAATCGCCCGCCGCGCGCTCGCCGCGATAAACCGAACCCATGCCGCCGCGCCCGATGCGCGCGACGATGCGATAGGCGCCGATGCGCTCGGGAATTTCCTCGTCCTCCAGCGCGTCGGTTGCCGCTCCGGTCTGGAGCATCGCATTGTCCGCGGCGCGGCGGATCGCCCTCAGCCGGCTCGCCAGTTCGGGCCGGTTCTCGGTCTGCACTTCGATCCACGCGTCGCGTTCCGCTTCCTCGATGTCGAGCATCCGCTCGAACAGCTTCAGCGCCTCGCGCTCCAGCCTGACGTCGGTCATGACCGCCCGCCGCGTATCGGGCCGGTCGCCGTTTTCCCCAACCGAGCTTCCCCCATCACATCCCCCTTGCGACCGCTTATGGTTCATCATTCGCGGCCCGCTGCCAAGAGCGGGCGGGCACCCTCTGCCCTGTAAAGCGAAATTCGGCGCGAAATGGGATCGCGGTGCGGTCGATGCGGGTGGCCGGACGTGCCGCGATACGGAGGAAGCATCGCGGCCTGTTGAATTTTCCGCAAAGAAGGCCATGTTGCGCGCCATGCATGTCTCCCTGTCCCTGAGGCGCTCGGCGCATCACGCCGGTCGGCTGCTCGAAGGCTAGCCGCCCCGGACCCGCATCGCGGCGGGCCCGGGGGTTTTCGAGACATGCGGCATGGTTCGCGCCCGTGGGCCGCTCGCCGCTCAGCGCTTTGGAGATCGATGTGGATGGACCTGCGGAACAGCAAGCGCTGTTCTCGCGCCTGCTGTGCGAAGCCGCGCAGCGGGCGGAGCAAATATTGGCTTCCGCTGTGGAAGCGTCCCGGATGCGGGCGGTTGCGGACGATGGATACAGCGCGATCGAGCGGCTCGAGCATTCGCCGCTCGCCGACGACCAGATGCTCGCGCTGGCCTTGCGCCTGTCCGATCGGCGCGCGCCGGGCGAGCCGATGGAGGCCGTGCTCGACCGACATTTCCGTGTCGACGCTTCGCCCGTAGCGCAGGAGGCACAGCGCCGCGCAGTCTGGCGCGCCATCGACGCGAACGGCCTGCCGATCGAACGCGCGTCGCACGCGGTGGCGAACCTCGAACGCCGCCTGGCGGGCCGGGAGGGCGATCTCGATCGCGCCTTGCGTCGCCATGCCGCGCTCTATTCCAGCCTCTGGTGCGATCCGCGCATCGGTGCGAGCGCATCGGCTCGCCGGGTGATGCTCGCGATGGTCAGCCTGCTTCACGAGCGCGAGGCGACGCCCCGTTTCGTTCCGCGCGGCGGGCGGCGGACCATATGATCCCGATGCCAGCGACGACGCGGATGCGCCGCCGGTCCGGATGACCGCCCCTTCGGTCGCGCGCCATCGCGACCTTCCTCCCCTTGCCATGTCGCACGATCGAATGGAGACCGACTTGTTTCCCAAACGCTTTGCTCCGCTGTTCCTCAGCGTCCTCGCCGCGCTGGTGTCGGGGCTGTTCCTTCCGACGCCATGGGCGCTGTTCGTCTTTCCGGCGAGCGTCGCCCTGTCGCTCGTCGGCTTGTTCGACATTTTCCAGGCACGGCATGCGGTCAAGCGGAATTACCCGATCGTCGGCAGGCTGCGCTGGTTCTTCGAGGAGATCCGGCCGGCGATCCGGCAATATCTGATCGAGGGCGACCACGAACGCGCGCCCTTCTCGCGTATCCAGCGGTCGCTGGTCTACGCGCGTGCGAAGAACCAGATCAGCGATCGTCCGTTCGGAACGCTGGTCGACGTCTATCAGAACGGCTATGAATTCATCGCGCATTCGACCCGCCCCGTGCCTCCGTCGGACCCGGCGACGTTCCGGGTCGCGATCGGCGGCGACGCGTGCCGGCAACCCTATCAGGCATCGATCTTCAACATCTCCGCGATGAGTTTCGGGGCGCTGAGCGCCAATGCCATCCGCGCGCTCAACAAGGGGGCGAAGCTGGGCGGGTTCGCGCACGATACCGGAGAGGGTTCGATCAGTCCCTATCATCGCGAGCATGGCGGCGACCTGATCTGGGAAATCGGCAGCGGCTATTTCGGATGTCGCACCGAAGACGGCCGCTTCGACCCCGCCCGCTTTGCGGAACGGGCGGCCGATCCGCAGGTCCGGATGATCGAACTGAAGATCAGCCAGGGCGCCAAGCCGGGGAAGGGCGGCATCCTGCCCGCCGAAAAGGTGAGCGCGGAGATCGCGGCGACGCGGGGCATCCCGATGGGCCGCGACTGCATTTCGCCGGCACGGCACCAGGCCTTCTCGACACCGATCGAACTCATGCAGTTCATCGCCGACCTGCGCCGCCTTTCGGGCGGCAAGCCGGTCGGCTTCAAGCTGTGCGTCGGCCAGCCCTGGGAATTCATGGGCATCGTCAAGGCGATGCTCGAAACCGGGATATTGCCCGATTACATCGTCGTCGACGGCGCCGAAGGCGGGACCGGAGCGGCGCCGCAGGAATTCGCCGACCACCTCGGCATGCCGCTGCGCGAAAGCCTGCTCTTCGTGCACAACACGCTGGTGGGGGCGGGGCTGCGCAACCGGATCCGGGTGGGAGCGGCCGGGAAGATCGTCAGCGCCTTCGACATCGCGGTCGCGATCGCGCTGGGGGCGGACTGGACCAACGCGGGCCGCGGTTTCATGTTCGCGATCGGGTGCATCCAGTCGCTCTCCTGCCATACCAACCGCTGCCCGGCGGGCGTCGCGACGCAGGACCCGGTCCGCCAGCGCGCGCTCGTCGTGCCCGACAAGGCGCAGCGCGTCCATCATTACCACCGCAACACGCTTCTCGCGCTGTCCGAGATGATCGCGACGGCCGGACTAGCCCATCCGGGCGAAATCACCCCGCACCATCTCGTCCGCCGGGTCAGCCTGACCGAAATCCGGCTCTTCTCCCAACTCCATATCTTCCTCGAGGAAGGCGAATTGCTGGACGGCGCCTGCGAACGCGATTTCTACGGCAACGCCTGGAAGCTGGCGCGGGCCGACAGTTTCGAAGTCGCCATTTGAGGCCGAACGCGTTTCATGTCGCGGAATATGCGAGACCATATTCATGAAGCGGTTCTGCGGCGCAGATCGTCGAAGGAAGTGGTGGACGCACTAGGGCTCGAACCTAGGACCCGCTGATTAAGAGCCATGATCAGAGGGTCCTAGCACGTCCGCATGTGTCCAAAAATGGCGGAATTCTGGGATTCAGAGTCCGCATTGTTCTTGAAATGTTCGCCAGTATCCACTACAAAAAGCTACCTAAGGTAGCGGGTACATATGGCGAACAAAGTTGGTTTGACGGACGCTAAGATCGCAGGGCTGAAGGCGCCGGCTGCGGGTCAGATTGAGCTCGCCGATGGTATCGTCCCCGGACTTAGGCTCCGCATGGGTGCCAGTGGTATCAAGACGTACATTCTGCGCAAGCGGGTTCAGGGTAAGTGGTTGAATGTGACGATCGGACGCCATGGTCCGAGTTTCACCCTGGCCCACGCCCGCAAGAAGGCGCGCGATCTGCTTGTCGATGTCGAGCAGGGCAAGAGCATCGCCAGAAAAGCGGGCGCAAAAAGAAAGGGATCAAAAGGCGTCGGGACAGTCGCGGAGCTCTACGAGACGTACCTTGCTCAGCAGATCGAGGGCAAAAAACGGAGCGCGAGGGAGTTCGATCGGGTCTTCCGAAAGTACATTGAACCGGAGATTGGAGACCGGCTCGCGGACTCCATTACCCGAAGTGACGTGAGCCGCTTCGTTGAGAAGATTGCGTTCGAGCGGGGCAAGGAAACCCTGACGATGGCGCGCATCGTGTATCGCCATCTTTCGACCTTCTACACGTGGGCGCTCACCAGACTTGAGCATATGCCAGCCAACCCCTGCCGGGATGCGTGGCGCCCGAAGCGGAATGAACCTCGAGATCGTGTACTGAGCGACCGCGAGCTAGCGGCACTATGGCAGTCTGCTGTCGAGGATGGCTATCCATTCGGTCATCTTGTGCAGATGCTTGTCCTTACGGCTCAGCGCCGGGGCGAGGTGCTCGATGCCGCGTGCGACGAGTTCGATTTCAAGGCGAAGGTCTGGACAGTTCCGGGCGACCGAGCGAAAAACGGCAAGGCGAATGTGGTGCCGCTATCCGCGCAGGCCCTGGCAGTCATTACCGAGATATTCATGGCGGCTGGCATCGACCCCGACGAGGCCCACAAGCAATCCCAGATCCTGTTGGCATCGAAGGTCACCAATACGAACAGCGTCAGCGGACTATCGAAGGCCTGGAAGCGTATCAGAGCAAGCGTGGACGAGAAGCTCGGCTATGAGGCCGGTCACTTCACAATGCATGATATTCGACGGACGGTGGCAACTGGTCTCCAGCGTCTTGGCATACCCTTGGTGGTTTCTGAGGCGGTCCTCAATCACCAGTCAGGATCAGCTATGGCTGGCGTCGCTGGGGTCTATCACCGTCACCAGTATACCAACGAGAAACGCGAGGCGTTGGCGTTGTGGGGTAAGGAGGTAATGCAGATCGCAGCCAAGTACCCAGCCGAGGCCAAAGACGGCTAATCTCAAAGGGTATCTCACCCGCTACAAAACCAACCCGCCAGAAACCGCAGGACGATGGACCCTGCTCCGGCCATTTCGAGCCGATCTCTAGAGGCGCCAATGGCGAAGGACGTCGCGGACATATCCGGGCGTCTCGCCATTGCGGGGAATGCCGCCTGCGCGTTCTACCGCCCCTGGACCGGCATTGTAGGCAGCCACTGCGAGGTGAACCACGCCGAACTTGTCGAGCATCTGCCGCAGATACCGCGCAGCGCCGAAGATGTTAGCCATAGGATCGAAGCGATTGAAGACCCCGAGTTCCTTTGCCGTTGCGGGCATCAGCTGCCCAAGCCCCGCAGCGCCTGCCGGACTGACGGCCAAAGGGTTGTAGCGTGATTCCGTCCAAACGAGTGCATCGAGCAGGCCGGCAGGCAGTGAATACTTCGCTTCCGCCGCATAGACGTGGGGCAGATAACTCGCTCGCCTGAAGCCGGATGGGCCAGGTTTGGCCTTGGGTTCGTATCTGTATGGCAGTTTGACCCGGCCATTTTGCGGCATCGTCAGTACAGGTGCCGGCCGGTCCTGTGCGGATTGCCAAAGCCCATGCTCAACCAGCTGGAAGCCGTTTGATTCTGCAGCAATCCGGATGCCGTCAGAGTGGCTGGCCGGGGCTTCGATCATGGCTGGCGCGAGCAAATCCTGGGCTCTGGCGGGGATAGCAGAGGTGATCGCGATGCCTGCGATCAAGATAGCTTTCATTTTCATTTCTCGATCCTTGGATAGTCGAATCGAGAGAGAACATATAAAGAACATATGACGTAGGAAAATGGTTTGGCGCTGGTGCAGAGCGGAGGCTGCACGGGGTGGGCACCGCAACCGGAGTAGGACGATGACCCCGTTAGACAATGCACATCAACTCGAACGCCGCGCCCGCACCATCGTCGAAAGCCTTCAGGGTACATGGCGTAGGGGCAAAGGCATGTGCTGCTGCCCCGCGCACGACGATCGAACTCCGTCGCTGAGTGTGACCTTGGGGCGCAAAGCCATCCTGTTTCATTGCTTCGCGGGATGTCCGAATGAGGATGTCATTGCGGCACTGGATCGCCAGGGCGTTCGCAGCCGCGACCTTTTCAACGGCTCAGACGCCGGGACCATCGAACGGCAAAGTCATGGCGACTTCAGTCCCAATGCACGGCGCTTGTGGCAATCGGCCACGGCGATCTCCGACAGCCCTGCCGCACGATACCTTGCGCAGCGCGGTCTTCTGCGCGCATCCGATCAACTCCGTTATCTGGCGCGCACGCCGCTCGGGCCGCGCGGCGCTGTCCAATTTCTCCCCGCGATGCTGTCCGCAGTCACAACCGACATTGGCATAATCGCGGTACACCGAACGTTTCTCGACATTGGCAGCAGCAGGTTGGCAGGCTTTGAGCGGCCCAAGCGTGCACTGGGCAGTCTCGGCTGCGGTGCCGTCAGGCTTGCGCCGCCGGTGAAGGGGCGTCTGGGCCTTGCCGAAGGTATCGAGAGCGCCCTGGCGGCAATGCAGCTGTTCGGGATCCCTTGCTGGGCAACGCTTGGGAACGAGCGATTCGGCCTTGTTGCGATCCCGGAGAGTGTGCGTGAGCTCTATCTGTTCATCGACAATGATGCTGGAGGCGCTCTCGCCGAGCAGCGAGCGCGAAAGGCATACGCTGCGTCCAAGCGTCTCATCTACTCGCAAGCACCGGCCGCACCAGGTTTTGACTGGAACGATGAGCTGAACTCACGGCCTGAGGAACAAACTGATTCATCGGGCAGAGGGGAGGGGGCCTTCGACTGATCGAGGCCTGCCAGCCGCAGGACCTTGTCAGGAGGTACCCATGTCCAATTCGTCTCTCGCCTTTGCCTTTGATGAACCATCACCGCCCGTCGTTGCGATGGCGGCCCAGACCATGGCCTCGGAGTTGGCGGCAGGCCGCACGCTCTCGCGAAGCGACATCAACCGCATCATGACCGAGCATTTTGGAGGGAGCGATGCTCTCGGGCGATGGTCAGTTCGCGATGCTCATGCCGCGATCGAGCTTGCGCAAGTTCAATACCTGCAAGCATCGGAGCCGATCCGACTCTCGGCCCGGATCAAGGAAGCAGACCGGTTCTTCTGTTCCCTCGGGGCCCGAATTTCGACCCAGACCAATCGCAGTGAAGAGCAGATCGAATGGCAGCAGTTTGCAACGCCGCCCCGCCTTGCCTGGCTTGCTGCCCGGGCTTGCGCGCTCGTCGCAGACGAGGTCGTGCTTGAACCGTCGGCCGGAACAGGGATGCTCGCGGTCTGGGCCTCCAAGGCCGGCACACGCCTTGCCTTGAACGAGATTTCGCCGCTGCGCCGCGACTACCTGAGCGCCCTGTTCCCTGCGGCTCGAACGACCGGCTACGATGCTGAACTGATCGACGAGCTGCTCGATCCGACCATCAGCCCGAGTGTCGTACTGATGAACCCGCCGTATTCGCACGGGATCGAGCGGGGGCACGATAGTCGCACCGGGGCGAGGCATCTGCGCTCGGCCTGGAACCGTTTGGCGGCCGGCGGGCGGCTTGTCGCGATCATGCCGGATTGGTTCGATTGCGCAAGGTTTCTGGCCGGTGTGGAGGGGCCAATGGCGCTGCGGCTCAACGCCGCGGTCGAACGTGCCTTCATCAAAAACGGCACCGGGATCACTACGCGGCTGCTGGTTTTCGATAAGGTGAAAGGCGCCAATGAGGCTGTTGCGATCCGTACGAACGACTTCCGCCAGCTGGTCGATCTTGTCGATGCCTTGCCTGCTCGAGGCAGCAGTCAGGCTGCTTCTGAACAACCAATCCTCCCGGCTCGTGCGCCGTTCCGTTTGGTAGCCGGCCCGCGAAGACTGCTTCCGGCCCCGGCGAGAATCACGCCTGCAGCGTCGATGGCCATCGGCGCGCTGACCTACGAGGCGCTTGAAATCCCTGCGCCGCTTGGGACCCAAGTCGGCCACTATCTGCCCTATCGACCGAGCAGGATCGTGATCGATTGCGCGGCCGAGCATCCGACGGCGCTCGTTGAGTCCGTCGCCATGGGTTCGATCTCGGCCCCCAAGCCAGAGGCGGTGCCGCAGCTTCCGGATGGACTGGTTTCCAAGGGGATTCTGTCTGCTGCCCAGGCGGAGACCCTTATCTATGCCGCGAGTGCGCATGTGCGCGACCTTCCCGGCCGATTCGCACCGGAGGACAAGGGCTGTTCGCTCAAGGCGTCGGCGGAAGGTCACGTCTACCGGCAAGGCTATTTCCTCGGGGATGGCACTGGCGCTGGTAAGGGCCGCCAGGTCGCGAGCGTCATTCTAGATCGCTGGGTGCGCGGCGAACGCCGCCATATCTGGATTTCGAAGAACGAGGCGCTGCTGGAAGATGCCCGCCGCGACTGGGCCGCCCTTGGCGGTCTCCCGATCGACATCCAGCCGCTGTCGTCCTGGAAACTCGGCACCCCCATCGCCATGCGCGACGGGATTCTCTTCGTCACCTATCCGACGCTCCGCTCGCGCCGAAACGACGCAACGCGGCTTGATCAGATCCTCGCCTGGGCAGGTGAAGATTTCGACGGCGTGATCGTGTTCGACGAGGCGCACGCCATGGCCAATGCTGCTGGCGGCGAAGGATCGCGGGGCAAGGTCAAAGGATCGGAGCAAGGCATCGCCGGGGTGCGCCTGCAGAACCTACTGCCTCGGGCAAGGGTGCTCTACGCATCTGCCACCGGAGCATCCGACGTCAACAACCTCGCCTATGCGACGCGCCTCGGGCTCTGGGGGCCGGAGACCGCTTTTGCCAATCGCGAGACATTTGTGGCCGACATTCGCGATGGCGGCATCGCCGCGATGGAACTGGTCGCGCGGGATCTCAAATCGCTTGGCCTCTACACCGCGCGTGCGCTCTCCTTCGCCGGTGTCGAATATGAAATCCTAGAGCATTGCCTGACCGAGGATCAGATCGCGGTCTACGATGCCTATGCTGAGGCCTGGGCAATCATTCACGCCAACCTGCGCGAAGCAGTGGAAGCCACACGGATCGTCGACAGTGAGACTGGCGGGACGCTCAACTCAGGTGCCAAGTCCGCAGCGCTGTCGATCTTCGAGGGAACCAAGCAGCGCTTCTTCGCGCAGCTGCTTTTATCGATGAAGCTCCCAAGCCTGCTGCCCGCGATCGATACGGCGATTGCTGATGGGCATGCTGCTGTAATCCAACTGGTCTCGACGGCAGAAGCTATGCTCGACCGCCGGCTCGCCGACTTATCGGACGAGGAACGCGAAGCGCTAGAGATCGACCTGTCCCCGCGGGAATACGTGTTATCCGGAGATCCAGATAAGATG